>PXTT01000076.1 GCA_003022535.1 Bacteroidetes bacterium QS_9_68_14 | reverse complement strand
AGAGCGAGGAGGCCGGCCGCGACTATCTCGACGCAGTATTGCCGCTCCTCATTCACGGCGACGCGGCGTTTGCCGGGCAAGGCGTGGCCGCCGAGACCTTGAACCTCTCGCAGCTGCGCGGCTACCAGACCGGCGGCACGATCCACCTGGTCGTCAACAACCAGATCGGCTTCACGACGCTCCCCTCCGACGCGCGCTCCTCGCGCTACGCGACGGACCTCGCGCGCGCCATTCAGGCGCCCATTTTCCACGTCAACGGCGACGACCCAGAGGCGTGCGTCCGCATCGCGCGCCTGGCGCTGGACTACCGCCAGGTCTTCAACAAAGACGTGGTGATCGACCTGATGTGCTACCGCGTGCACGGCCACAACGAGGGCGACGAGCCGACCTACACGCAGCCACTGCTCTACGAGAAGATCGAGGAAAAGCGTTCTCCGCGAAAGATTTACACCGAGAGCCTGCTTCGAAGAGGGGTGCTCGAGCCCGACGAGGCCGAGCAGATGCTCGACGACTATCGCTCCCAGCTACAGGACGCTTTCGAGCGCACCGAAGACCTCAAAGAGAAAGACGCTGAGGAAGCCTACGAACGCCTCCAGGAGCGCCGCCTGGATCATCCCGACCGCCTGGAACAGCCCGACACCACGGCAAAAGAAGACGACCTCCGCGACGTGGTGGCCGCGCTTACCGAGCAGCCCGAAGGCTTCAACGTGCACCACAAGCTCGAGCGCCAGTTCGGCCGCCGCCCCGAGCTCTTCGAGGACGGCCGGATCGACTGGGCCTTTGCAGAGATTCTGGCCTTCGGCTCGCTGATTCTGGAGGGGACGAACGTGCGCCTCGCCGGCCAGGACTCGCGCCGGGCTACCTTCAGCCAGCGCCACTCCGTTTTGATCGACCAGGAGACCGGCGAGGAGTACATCCCGCTCAACCACATGCGCGAAGACGACGATCAGGCCAAGCTCCTGGCCTACGACAGCCTGCTTTCGGAGTACGCGGCCTGCGGCTTCGAGTACGGCTACTCGGTGGGCGACCCGTCGGCGCTGGTGTGCTGGGAGGCGCAGTTCGGCGACTTCGCCAACGGCGCGCAGATCGTCTTCGACCAGTTCGTCAGCGCGGCGGAGGAGAAGTGGGGGCAGACCTCGGGGCTGACGTTGCTGCTCCCGCACGCCTACGAAGGGCAGGGGCCGGAGCACTCCTCGGCGCGCCTGGAGCGCTTCCTGCAGATGTGCGCGGAGAACAACCTCGTGGTCGCCAACTTCTCGACACCGGCCAACTACTTCCACGCGTTGCGCCGCCAGGTCAAGCGGGATCGCAAGAAGCCGATGGTGGTGATGACGCCCAAGAGCCTGCTGCGCAACCCCAACTGCATCAGCGCGCCGCAGGACCTGACCGGCGGCGGTGTGCAGGAGGTCATCCCGTCGGAGAACGACAGCGCCACGCGCCTGCTCTTTTGCAGCGGGAAGGTGTACTACGACCTGATGAAAGCCCTCGAAGAAGACGACCAACGCGACGAGGTGGCCGTCGCGCGGCTGGAGCAGTTCTACCCGTTCCCCGAAGAAGAGATCAAAGCCGAGCTGGAGCGCCACGCGGACGCCGACGAGGTCGTCTGGGTGCAGGAAGAGCCGCAGAACATGGGCGCGTGGACGTTCGTGCGCCCGCGCTTCGAGGCGCTCTTGGATGAGATCCATGGCCGTTGCGAGAAGCCGCTCGGCTACGCCGGGCGCCCGGCGATGGCCAGCCCCGCCACCGGAAGCGCGAAGGTCCACAAGCGCGAGCAGAAGGCCCTCGTCGGCGACGCGCTGAACCTGAACCACCCCGCCCACGCGACCGAGACGGACGTGGCCGACGCCGGCGCGGGACAAGGGTGAGACGCGCCAGCGGCGCTGGATGGCGGACCGTGGGCGGCCGAGCCATGGGCGGCGGCGGTCTCTCAGCCTACAGGGTCTTTCTCATGGCCTCGCGTTGCTGCGTGCGGCGTACCAACTTGGGGCGTCCGGATCGCGCAGCAGAAACCCGTCAGGTTTTCCCAAACCTGACGGGTTTACGCCCACAGAAATGACGACGTAACCATGCGATTGGGAGCGAGCGTCTGAGACGATAGCCATGATCGCGCAGGAAGACGCGACGAAACGGCTGGCTCGCTGGCATGCCGCGGTGCGCGACGACCACTGAAAACGCGCGTTCGGGGTCGAGATCCGGTCGCTGGGCGGCAACCCCGGCTGGGCGGTGCGTGCTGGGCCTCTCGAGGGGACGCCCCCGGGAAGAACGGTATCGCATGGCCGTCGAAGAAGGGCCGTCCCCGCGGCTACGGCGACTCCTCGAAGCTGAACCTCCTGCCCAAGAAATTCGGGGCGTTCGTCAAGGCGCACGAACGCTGATGCGGGGCCCTTTGCTGGCGAAGGGCGTGTGCGAAAAAAGCAATGCCGCAGCTCAGAGCCCGAGGCTCCGAGCCGGCATTGCTTTCTTTTCGCTCTACGCGTGGCCGCGGCCGAAAAAGCTGCTGTCCACGGCCCACCGCTCTGTCGCCAGCTCTCGTCTATCGCCGGCTCTCGCGGCTGCGCTTGCGCTGGCGGTGACGGCGGCGCACCGAGCGCTTCGCGTCGAGGCGGCGCTGCTCCGACGGCTTGGTGTAGGACATCTTCTGGCGATAGTCGCGCAGCTTGCGGCTGCGACTGACGGTGCGTTTGAAGCGCTTCAGCGCGCGGTCGATGGATTCTTTGTCACGTACTTTGACTCCGATGGGCATGAGGCGGGTCAGGGGGTTGTTCGGGAAAGAAGAAAGGGAAAGGCAAGCCGCTGGGCGGCCTGCGGCAAGTGCGCAAGCGTAAGGAACACGAGGCCGTCCGCCATGTTTCGCGCCTCGCCGTCGCCTTCCTATTCTGTGTTGCTCCTGCTTCTCGCCCCGTGTCTTCCGGCGCGCCCGACTTGCTGCTCGCCACCGGCAACGACGGCAAAGTCCAAGAGCTGCGCGCCCTCCTTGTGGATCTGCCGCTCCGCCTGCGCACGCGGAGCGCGTTTCCCGACGCGCCCGAGGTGGTCGAGGACCGAGGCACCCTCGAAGGCAACGCACGCAAAAAAGCCGAGACGCTCGCTGCCTTCGCTGACATGCCTGCCCTTGCCGATGACACAGGCCTCGAAGTAGACGCCCTCGACGGGCGTCCCGGCGTGCGCACCGCCCGCTTCGCCGGCCCCAGGGCCACCGGGGCGGACAACCGCCGGGCGCTGCTCGCCGCCCTCGACGACGAGCCGGAGCGTGCTGCGCAGTTTCGCACCGTCGTGGCGCTCGCCGCGCCCGGCGACGGCGCCACGCGTTGCGTCGAAGGCGTCTGCCGCGGCCACGTCACCCGCGAGGAGCGCGGCGAGGCGGGCTTCGGTTACGACGCGGTCTTCGTGCCGGAAGGCCAGCCCGAGGGCCGCGCGCAAACCTTCGCCGAGATGCGCCCCGAGGCCAAAAATGCCCTCAGCCACCGCCGCCGCGCCCTCGACCGGATGCGGGCGCACCTTGAACGGAAGGTAGGAAGGTGAGTAGGCGGATGGAGTTGTAGGCTCCTCCCCGCGAACATTCTTCGCTCGTTCACCGAAGCCCCCACCTTCCCGAACCCCCGCCCCCTCACGCCGTGGTAGCTCTTGTCCAGCGCGCCCGCAACGCCTTCGTCACGACCGATGGCGAAACCGTCGGCGAGATCGGAGCAGGGCTGCTCGTGCTGCTGGGCGTGGCCGAGGGCGACACCGAGACGGAAGCCGCGGGGGTGGCGCGCAAGACGGCCCGCCTGCGCGTCTTCCCCGACCGCCGCGCCGGGCGTGGCCGAGTCGCTCTACGACGCCTACACCGGGCGCCTGTCCGAGCACCTGGGCCGCGACGTGCCTACCGGCGTCTTCGGCGCAGAAATGCAGGTGCACCTCACCGGCGACGGCCCCGTCACGCTGTGGCTGGAACGCACGCCAGGCGGCTGAGGGCATGCGTAGACGTCCAACGGGGGGCCATGCATGGACGGGACCTCCGACTCAAAAACGGTTCTCCGCCAGACGACGCGCAAGCGCCTGCACCTCATTCCTCATCCACGAGCCCCATGAAAAGCCCGCTGCTCACGCTCGCTGCGTTGCTCGCCCTCGCCACCGCGCTTCCGAACTCCGCGCAGGCGCAGCAACGCTCTGGCGGTACCGTCACCATCGTGCACGGCGCCGAGGCGATCTACACCGCTGACCCCGACCGCCCGACGGCCGAAGCCTTTGCCATGCAGGGCGGGCGCCTCCTGATGGTCGGCAGCGAGCGGCCCGTGCGCGAGGCGTACCCTGACGCGCGCTCGCTCGACGCCGAGGGGCGCACCATCGTCCCCGGCTTCATCGACGCGCACGCCCACCTGTCGGGGCTGGCCACGAGTCTCCTCCAAGCCGACCTCGTGGGCACCTCCTCGCCCGATGAGATCGTGCAGCGCCTCGAAGACTTCGCCGAAGAGCGCGGCCTGCCGGAGGGCGCGTGGCTGACCGGGCGCGGCTGGGACCAGAACGACTGGCCCGGTGACGCCTCCTTTCCCACGCGCGAGGTGCTCGACGAGGCGTTCCCCGAGCGGCCCGTCTGGCTCACCCGCATCGACGGCCACGCCGGCTGGGCTAACACCGCCGCGCTCGAAGCGGCGGGGCGGGAGAACATTCAGGGCGCCGACGACCCGGAGGGCGGCAAGATCATCCGAAACGAGAACGGTGAACCGACGGGCGTCTTCGTGGACGCGGCGATGGGGATGGTTTCGGAGGCGCAGCCCGAGCTGACTCGCGCCGAGCGCGTCGAGGGGCTGCGCCGCGCGCTCGAACAGACGCGGAGCAAGGGCCTCACCGGCGTGCACGACGCGGGCATCGGAATGGAGACGATCAACATCTACAAGGAAGCTATCGACGAAGGAAACTTCCCGCTGCGCGTCTACGCGATGGTGGACGGGCGTGGCGACGCCTTCGACCACTTTTGCGAAAGCGGGATGATGACGGGACAGCGCGGCCTGGGCTACGGCGGGCGCCTGGCGGTGCGCTCCGTTAAGTTCTACATGGACGGGGCGCTCGGGAGCCGCGGCGCAGCGCTCTTGGCCGACTACTCCGACGACCCCGGCAACCGGGGCCTGCTCCGCCGCGAGCCGTCGGCGTTCCTAAACGACGTAAACGCGGCGCTGGACTGCGGCTTTCAGGTCAACACCCACGCCATCGGCGACCGGGCCAACCGCGTGGTCCTCGACGCCTACGAGCAGGCCCGCGCCACCGCCGGCGACACCGACCCGGGCCGCCACCGCATCGAGCACGCGCAGATCCTCGCGCCTGCCGATCTGGAGCGTTTCGCCACACTGGGCATCATCGCCTCGATGCAGCCGACCCACGCCACCAGTGACATGCCCTGGGCCGGCGAGCGCCTCGGAGAAGAGCGCCTAGAAACCAGCTACGCCTGGAGGAGCCTCGCCGAGAGCGGTGCGCATCTGGCCTTCGGTTCCGACTTCCCCGTCGAAGACGTGGACCCGCTGGAGGGATTCTACGCCGCCGTCACGCGCCAAGACGCGGAGGGCAATCCCGAGAGCGGGTGGCTGCCGAGCGAGCGCGTCTCGCGCCGGGCAGCGTTGCGCAGCTTCACGCGCGGAGCCGCCTACGCCGCTTTTCAGGAAGACCACATCGGCTCGCTCAGGGCCGGCAAGCGCGCCGACTTCGTGATGCTCTCGCGGGACATCATGCAGGTGCCCACCGATGAGATTCTGGGCGCTGAGGTCGCGGCCACCTACCTCGACGGCGAAAAAGTGTACGAGATGGGGAGTAAGTAGTGGACGGCAAATGGTGAGTGATTTGCCAAGTCACGACCGCTGCGAGCAAGAGAACGCACGCTCGAACGTGCTCCTCTCACGACCCTCCACTTTCCGTTCACCCGCCACCGTGTACGACGGCTAACGGAGAGCCGGAACCGCTCCGCCGGCTGCCTCTTTTCCCGAAGACCTGTCTGGCTGCTTCTTCTCCGAACAACCCGCCCTCGCCCCGCCCGCCATGGAAGACGTCTCCGCGCTCGAAGACGCGCCCGCGCAGGATTCCTCCTTCGAGGAAGACGCCCGCAGCCGCGCGGCTCCACGGGGCGGCGTGCAGATGGTGGACGTTTCCGCCAGGGGCGACGCCACGCGCACGGCGCTGGCAGCCGGGCGCGTCCGCATCGGGGAGGAGGCGTTTCGCCAGATCGAGCAGGAGACGCTCAAAAAAGGCGATGCCTTGACGGTCGCGCAGATCGCCGGCATCACCGGCGCGAAACTGACCAGCCGCCTCGTCCCGCTCTGCCACAGCGTCCAGATTAACGGGGTGGACGTGGAGCTGTCACTCTCTGAGGAGGAGGAAGACTTTGCCGTCAAGGTGCGCGCTTTCGCTAAGAGCACCGGCCCGACGGGCGTGGAGATGGAAGCGCTGACGGCCGTCAACGTGGCCGCGCTGACGGTCTACGACATGTGCAAGTCCGTCACCAAAGAGATCGAGATTACCGACGTGCGCCTCCTGGCCCAGACCGGCGGCCAAGACGGCGATTACCGGCGGGAGGAATGAGTGGGGGAGTTCGAAGGGCCGATGCCTATGAACGCACGCGAGACGTACAAGCTGCTGACCTTCGCCGCCACCGGCGCGGTCAATGCCACGCAGGACCTCGTGCGCCGCGTGCGGCAGAGCGTCGAAGGCGCCGACGCCGAACTCGTTGCTGAGGAAACGCTGGCGCTCGTGGCCATCGCCACGGCACGCGCGACGGAGGTCGGCCTGCGCGAAGCTTCCGCCCCGAAGCGTGAGGCCGTCACTGAGGCGTTGCTGGAACTGCCCTTCACCTACCGCGACTACCTGGCGGGCCGCGCGATGATCGAGGCCGGCGACGCCTCGATGGCCAAGGGGGCTGGGGCCGCGCGCGAAGGGCTGGAGCGCAAGCGCCAGTTTTACACCAGCCATCTACCGGAGGGCCGCTTCCCGGGCGAGCGCGCCCTCACCGACAAGATGGCCCTCTGGATGGGCCGCATCAGCCCCCCCAAGCTGCCGGAGATGCCGCAGGAACGCCTCGAAAAGCTCGACCTTGTGACGCACCTCGTGGCGCACCTGAAGGTCGTCCTCGCGGCCGCCCGCCGCCACGCTTCGCAGGAGACGGCCGACAGCGGCCGGCCGACGACCGAGGAAGGCCGCTCGTCGTAGCGCGCCGCACACACCGGCAGCTCCGCGTGGCCAGCAGGAAAACCGACGACGCGCGTCGCGTCGCTATTTCGCGGCCCCGGCTTCGCACATGAGATACCTCTTTTTTTGGATTTCTTCTGCGGGGCATTCGAGCGGAGCGTGCTTGGTCTCACCAAAAAAGCAACGCCTCAGCGCCCCTCAAACGCCGGCTCGCGTCCTTCGAGGAAGGCCGTCGCCCCCTCGGTGGCGTCGTCGGTGGCGAAGGCCTGGCCGAAGAGGGCGGCCTCGTGGCGCAGGCCCGCCTCCAGCGGCTGGTCGCTCGCGCGCAACGCTTCCAGCGACAGGCGGATCGCCTCGGGGCCGTTTTCGAGAATCGAGCGCAACAGCTCGCGCGCTGCTTCGGCGGCATCCGCGGCTACGCGGTTGACGAGGCCGACCTCGCGGGCCCGCTCGGCGCCGATGGGATCGCCGGTGAGGATCATCTCGGTCGCCACGCCGCGCCCCACCACGCGCGGAAGGCGTTGCGTACCCCCGTAGCCGGGAATGATGCCGAGGCTCGCCTCCGGCTGCCCGAACTGAGCGCTCGGAGAGGCGACGCGCAGGTGGCAGGCCAGCGCCAGCTCGCACCCGCCGCCGAGGGCCACGCCGTTGACCGCCGCCACGACCGGCTTGGGCATCTGCTCGATCTGCGAGAAAACCGCCTGCCCGCGCTCGGCAAAGCGCCGGGCCGCCGCCGCGCCCAAGTCGGGAAACTGGCTGATGTCCGCCCCAGCCACGAAGGCTTTCTCGCCCGCGCCAGTGAGCAAAAGGCCGCGCACATCGTCGTCGGCGCTTGCCTCGCGGAAGGCGTCGTCGAGGTCGCTGATGACGCCGGCGCTGAGGGCGTTGAGCTTGTCAGGCCGGTCTATGGTGAGGGTCAGGAGGCCTGCGCCGTCCGTCTCGTAGCGGAGGGTGTCCATGATGGCGGGGGCGGCGAGGTGGACTGTAAATGGTGGGTGGTTCTCCACAAACTTCCTTCATCGGTGGCCCGAGCACGATCCACTATCGAGCGAGCGGATGCGAGCGGACCCACTCACCCGCGTTGCTGGGAGCGGGAGGGCGTGTCCTGCGGGCGCTCTTCGTCGATTTCGTCGAGGAGCTCGTCGGGGGAGCGGGTGAATACGTCCTCGACGGCTTGCACGGACTGCTGCGTCTCTTCGACCTCGTCGAGGAGAGCGTCGAGCTGCTGGGTGATCCCCTCGGGGTCGTGCAGCGCCCAGGACTGCTCGTGGATGTAGCGCACCACGTCCTCGATGGTCTGGAGCTGCGCCTCGATGACCTCGCGTTGCTCGTGGCCCTCGCGGAAGCGCCGCAGGCGCTGCTTGAGGACGCGCAGGCGCCGCTCCTTGACCTTCCGCACGCGCGGGGAGGCCTCCTCCAGCCGATCCTGCACCGCCTCGATGGAGCGGCGCACCTCGCTCTCGGTCGAGGCGTCGGCCTGGCCGCGGTAGCGCTCGCGGCGACGCAGCAGGTCGAGGTGCGCCGCGAGCAGCCCGTCGATTTTCTGAAGGTGGTTTTTCAGAAGTCCCTGCGAGGCGCCCGAGAGCTTCTGGTAGTTGGCCTCGATGGCGTCTTCGAGCTGGCGCAGCCGCGCGTAGCGACGTTGGCTCTGGCGCGAGAGCTGGCGGTAGGTTTCCCGCTGCGAGGCCTCGCGTTGCCGGCCACGGGCGCTGCCGTCCCTACCGGAGCCGGCCAACTTGCGCGAGCGCACGGCGCGCCGGAAGCGGTCGCTGCGCTGCATCGTGGCGACGTAGAGGCCCTCGCCAACGACGGAGAGAAAGAAGATCGTCAAAGCGAGTGACGTGGCCCCGCCGGCGGCAGTCGCCGCTACGAGCAACAACGCGACGGCCACGAACGCCAGGTTCCACGGGCGCTGAAACGCCTCCTTCGTGTAGTTGATGTCGGCGTCGCCGGGAGGACCGCTCGCGGGCGTGTGGGGCGCGGAGCGTCGCACGTCGCTCATACCGGGCGCGGTCGGTAGTCCATGTCAGAGAGAAGAAGGGAGCCGGTCGCCGCCTGCCGCCGGCGGTGCTGTGAGCGAGGGGAGCACATGCTCCAGGAACCCCTGCCCTCTGGGCTCTCACGTTGCCGGGCCGATGGTCTTGTCGGGGCGGTCGTCCTCGGGCGCTTCCGGCGAGGCGTCCTCGGCGTCGCTGTCGGAGGCGCCACTACCGGGCGCGCTCGCGTTCATTTCCTCACGCAGGCGACCGACGAGGTCGCGGGCGCGAGCTCCGGGGTCGTCGGAAGCGTCGCCGGCGGAGGAGTCGTCGGTGTCGGTCGTTCTCGTTGAGGAGCGCCTGCGCGCGAGCCACGCTTTCGGAGGCGGCCCGCTCGGTGTCTTTCGTGCGTTGAAGGCGGCGCGCCTTTTCCCGGAGCGCCTTCATCTTGCGCAGGTGCTCCTTTTCGCGTTGCTTGATGCGCTCGTACTCCTCGTCGGTCATGGGGATGTCCGGGGGAGATCTCCGATAGTTGGTGATTTCCGATGGGGGGTCCGATGGCGCCGGGGCCGCCGTCTGCGGGTCTACGGCCTGCCGTCCTCAAGACCCGCTGCGCTCGCGGCGGCCGATGGTCTTGGAGGCTTCCTCGCGCTCCTCGGTTTCGGACGCAGGAGCGGCGCTGGGCTCCCCGCGCTCTCCTTCGCCCAGCTCCCCGCCGGTGCCGGACGACGGTTCCTGGCCCATCTCCAGCTTGAACTGGTCGACGAGCTCGGAGGCGCGCAGCCGCTCGGCGTCCTCTTCGAGTTGCATCTCTTCGGCGCTCGCCGAGTCGAGGGCCATCTCCATCCGCGCCTCGCTCTGGGCCGTTTCCTCGTTGAGGCGATGGATCATCTCGTCATGCGTCTGGTCGAACCCGCTGACCTCGAACTGCTCCATCGTGTCGGCGACCTTCGACTGCCACTGGGCACGCTCGTGGGCGCGGAGAGCGTCTTTGGCCTCCTGAATTTTGTTCTCCTTCTCACGCATGAAGCTCTTTTTGACGCGCAGCGACTTGTCGTAGGCCGCGCGGGCGTTCTCGAGCTGGCGCTCCAGGCCCTCCAGGTTCTCCTTCTCCTTCTCCAGCCGCATGGCCTTCTGCTCGGCGATGTCGTCGCGGTCGCTGTTGATGGCCGCCTTGATCTTGGAGGTGAGCGTCTCGACGGTCTCCTCGGCGCGGCGCTTCTCTTTTTCGAGCATCAAGACGTTGGCCTTGACGGTGGCGATGTTTTCGTTCATCTGCGGCACCTGGTCGTTGAGCTCCCGGATGTTTTGCTCCAGGATCATGCGCGGGTCCTCCATCGAGGAGACCGCGCCGCCGAAGATCGAGCGCATCGCGCGTTTGAAGCGTTTCCAAAGAGCCATGGCAACGGGCGGAGACGGGGCAAAAGCAGGGCGCATGAAGATTCGATTCGGTCCTACGAAGGCGCGGGGCCGAATGGTTCGCCGGACGGGTCCGGTCGTCTTCGGCTCGCTCGATGGGAGATGGCGCGCTCGCCTGGGGCTCGCTTGGCAGTAGATGTTTGTTCACGCTCCCGTCGCTGGCGGTTCGAAGACCATCCACCCCCTACCATTCCTCTCCCGTCCACGCGCCCTCGGCGTAGCGGTCCATCAGCAACGCGGGGAAGTCAGGTTGCTCCTTCGCAAACGAGAAGGCGCCCAGCAGGCGGCGCTTAGCCTCGTCGAAGTCGGCGCGGGGGCTGCCTTCGGTGGCGTAGAGCGTGGCCAGCGGCGCGCCCGGCCGGACGGACGCGCCCGGCTTTTTGTGCAGCACGAGGCCGGCGAGCGGGTCCACGTCGTCGCTCATCTGCTCGCGGCCGGCCCCCAGCGCCAGCGCAGCGCGGCCTACGCCCATCGCGTCGAGGTCGGCGGCGTAGCCCTGCGCCGCGGGGGGCGCCTCGACGACGCGCGTGGCCGCCTGCTGGGTGCGCGCGCCGGGCGCCTCGAGCACGGACGGGTCCCCGCCCTGCGCCTCAACCATTTCCAGGAGTTTCCCGAAGGCGTCGCCGGACCGCACGGCCCGCGCGGCCTGCTCGCGGCCTGCGCCGGCATCGGGAGCCACGCCGCCGAGGGCGAGCATTTCGCCGGCGAGGGCGAGGGTCACGTCCATCACGTCCGCAATGCTGCCGGCGCTGCCGGGGTCGCCCGTTTCGTTCCGGAGGCCACGCACGCTCTCGGCGACCTCCGGCCAGTTGCCGGCGGCGCGGCCCAGCGGGGCGTCCATGCGCGTGAGGAGCGCTACAGTGGGCGTGCCGGCTTCCGCGCCAATCCCGGCGAGCGTCTCGGCGAGGCGGCGGGCCTGCGGCTCGGTTTTCATGAAGGCCCCGCGCCCGCACTTCACGTCCAGCACCAGCGCGTCGATGCCCTCCGCGAGCTTCTTGCTCATGATCGAGCCGGCGATCAGCGGGACGCTCTCGACGGTGGCGGTCACGTCGCGCAGGGCGTAGAGCTTGCGGTCGGCCGGGGCGATCTCGTCGGTCTGCCCGATCATGACGATGCCGAGGTCCGCGAGCTGCCGTTTGTAGGCCTCGACGGAGAGGTCGGTGCGCAATCTCGGGATGCTTTCGAGCTTGTCGAGGGTGCCGCCGGTGTGGCCCAGGCCGCGCCCCGAGATCATGGGCACCGGCACGCCGCAGCTGGCCACGACGGGGGCCAGAAGCAGCGATACCTTGTCGCCGACGCCGCCGGTGGAGTGCTTGTCCACCTTCGTGCCGGGCGTGGCCGAGAGGTCGAGCACGTCACCGCTGCGGGTCATCGCTTCGGTGAGGGCGGTGGTTTCCTCGCTCGTGAGCCCATTCAGGAAGGCGGCCATGAGCCACGCGCTCATCTGGTAGTCGGGCACATCGCCGCGCGCGTGGGCCGCGACGAAGTCGCGCAGGTGGCCGGCGGCATGGGCGCGGCCGTCGCGCTTTTCGGTGATCAGGTCGGCGGGGGACATTTCGTTGCGGAAGAGGGCTTTGAGGAAAGCGAGAACGGGAAAGGGGGGAGCAGCCTCTCCGTTTGGCGTGGCCGCCTCGCAGAGACGCGAGAGGGCCGAAGGTCCTGCCCCCGCGGCGCTCGCGTCTCTACGCCATCCGCAGGCGCCTGTGCCACACGCAGGCGCCCGCGGCCACGCTTCCCTTCAGGCCTTCAGGCAACGCGCCGCCGTGCCCTTCGGGGCGCGCGTTGCGCTCATGCCGATTCCGCCTCGGCCACGCGCTCCGCGGCCGTGCCGGGGGGATCGTAGCGCGCCAGCGCGAGGCGTGGGCGAGCGTCGCCGTGCCGGAAGCGCGTCCACGCGAGGATGGCGAGGGCGGCCACGCCGAGCGCCAGGACGCCCGAGACGCCCGCCTCGGGGCCGAAGGCGCCGCCGGTCCACCATTCGGGGCCGGTCGAGCGTGTGCCCAGCAGGGCAGCCCCGGCGTCGGTCCCGCTGACGGGAAAGCCGAAGACGTTGCCCTGCGCGAAATTCCACGAAATGTGCAGCCCAATGGGCAGCCCCAGCTCGCCGGTGACCACGTAGGCGAGCCCGAAGAGCAGGCCCGCCCCCACGAGGCACGCGGTGCTGCGGAGCGTGGCGTTGGGGTTGCCCCAGTGTAGCGCCCCGAAGACCGCCGCGGAGGCCCCGCACCCGACCGCCAGCGCCGCCTGCGGCCCGACGAAGCCGGCGAGTCCCTCGGCCACGTTCAGGAGGTGGTAGCCACGCGCGACCATTTCCTCGTAGATCCCGACGCAGACGAAGGTGACGAGCGCTCCGGCGAACGGGAGCGCGAACGACCCGCCGCGCTCCGCCGGCACGAGGACGCCCGTCACCTCGATCCAGCCCAGCCCCCAGCCGATGAGAAAGATGCTCCCCATCAGCGCCGGCCCGAGGGCGAGGCCGAAGGCGAGGTCTGCCCCCCAGCGGCGGCTGAGATGAAAGCCGAAGCCAGCGAAGGGGCGGCGGTCCAGGTAGCGCGCGGCGGCGGCCATGCTCGCGGCCACGCCGCCCATCCCCGCGAGGGCCGAGAGCAGGCGCGCGGTGCCCGGCGGGGTCTCGGGACCGGGGGAACCGGGGGCGACACCAAACGGGAGCGCCAGCAGCGTCAGCACGAGCCCGGTCGCCAGCGTGCACGCTACCAGCAGCGCCGTCTGGAGCACGAGGCGCCAGCCCGCGCGCAGGCGGCGCGTCCGCCCGTCCCAGAAGAGCCGCTTGAGCGAAGACACAGCGCCGCAGTCGGAGGTTCTTTGCCTAAAATCTTTGCCCGAAGAAACCAAGGAAAGAAGAGCGGGCAGACAGCAGCAACGCGCCTGTGGCCAGAGGCGCTATTTGTGATGTCCCGCCCGCCATCCATCAAAAAAGGCGACCCGCTGGAGGACAGCAGATCGCCTGTCAGTGCAGAAAGACGCGCTGCGGCTACTCGTCCTCGCCCTCGTCGCCGGTGCCGTACCGCTGCCTGAACTTCTCGACGCGCCCGGCCGTGTCCACGTACTGGCGACGCCCGGTGTAGAACGGGTGGTTCGTCGAGTCTACGTCCGGCTCGTACTCGTCCTGCTCCATCGTGGAGCGCGTCTGAAAGGAGGAACCGTCGGAAAGCTGGACGGTGAGCGTGTCGTACTCGGGGTGGAGGTCGTCCTTCATCGGGGGGCAGGCCGAGCGTGGAGAGAGGGGAGAACACGTGACTGACGTGCGGCCGCGTCGCACGTGCGGGGCCACGCGATGATCCTCCAGCGGAGCACTTTGCGGAAGGTTCACGTCGAGGAGGTCGATTCCGCACGCGCGTCCTCGTCCGTCCCCGGTTTCGATGCGGGGGAGGAGTCTTCGGAGTCGTTCGCTTCGCTGCCGGGGTTCGCGGCGTCGCCAGAGGTTTCCGGCTCCGTGCGGGCAGCGGACGCCTCGGCGGCGTTCGGGCTGGAGGAGGACGGGGCACGCGACTGCCGAGCGCGCTCCGAGCGGCGGGGTTGCGCCAGCACGTCGATGCTTCCGATGAACGCCTCTGCCTCGCTGAGCACCTTTTCGGCGTCCGTCTCTTCCACGACGGGCTGCTGCGCGTAGTCGGCCGTTTCTTGCAGGTCGTGGGCGTGGTGCAGCACCTCGGCAGCGTGCTGGGGGAAGCGCCCGCCATCCACAAACCGCTCTACGAAGGCGGAGCGCACGCTGCGGCGGTTCCTGACGGAGGTGCCGGTGGTCAGGAGGGCGGCCCGCGCGGCGTAGAACATGGCAAAGTAGGCGCGCGAGACGCACGAGTCGTAGTCGCCCACCTCCAGCAGCACGGCGGCGCTGCGCAGGTACTGTTGGCTTTTGCCGAGAAGAGAGCGGGTCCTGTCGTCCATCGCGCCGGAGGAGGGGTCGCCCCAGAAGGCAAGGCTGGTGAGGAGCGGGGCATCGGAAAAGCTATCTGCGCGCCCAGCCAGATGCAACCGCGCCGTGCGTGTGCGAACACTGCCTTGCGGAAGCATTACAAGCGAGCGCCTATGCACGAGCACACGTTCACCTGCCCGCACTGCTGGGAGCAGATCTCGATGCTGCTGGACCTCTCCGTCTTCGAGCAGACCTACATTGAGGATTGCGAGGTCTGCTACATTGAGGATTGCGAGGTCTGCTGCCGGCCCATCCGTATTCACTACACCGCCCGGCGGGGCGCGCTGGAGGCCTTCGACGCGCAACCCGCGCAGTGAAGGTACCCCCTGTGGAGACGCAAGGTCTTGCGCCTCCACGTTTCGCAAACCCACGAACCTTTCCTTCCGCAAACATGCCCGACACGGCTCCTCCCCCCGCCGACGCCCAGCACGCGCTCGCCGACCGTCTCGCGCAGGTCGAGGAGCGCATCGCCGCCGCCTGCGAGCGGGCCGGGCGCTCCCGCAGCGAGATCACGGTCGTGGCCGTCTCCAAGATGTTCTCGCTCGACGTGATCCGCGCTGCGCAGGCCGAGGGGCTCACGCGCTTCGGGGAAAACCGCGCCCGCGAGCTGCGCGACAAAGCCGGCGATTTGCCCGGCGCCTTCGAGGGCGGCGACGTCGCGTGGCACATGGTGGGCCACCTCCAGCGCAACAAGGCCAAGTTCGTCGCTCGCCACGCCGATTTCTTCCAGGCCCTCGACAGCCCCCGCTTGGCCGACGAGCTCGACAAGCGCGCCGCCAAGAACGACCGCCGGCTGCCCTGCCTCGTGCAGGTTAACATCACCGGCGCGGAGCAAAAGTACGGCCTCGCCCCCGACGCCCTCCACGCTTTCCTCGATGAGCTGGCCACGCGCGAGCATCTGAGCGTAAAAGGCCTCATGGCGATGGCTAGCTACACCGACGACGAGGGAAAGGTACGCGGGCAGTTTCGCCGCATGAAGGAGCTCTTCGACACCTACGACGCCGGTGAAAACCCGCGAGTCGAGATGGACATCCTCTCGCTGGGGATGTCGGGCGACTTCGAGATCGCCATCGAGGAGGGCGCCACGATGCTGCGCCTCGGCAGCGCGCTCTTCGGCCCCCGCCCGTACGACGATTGAGCGCGTGGCCTGCGCCCGCTACCACCTGAGGGCCGCGCCTGCATGGAACGCCCGAAATGCCCACATAAAATGCCTCCTACGTAGGTAGGAGGGAAGCGCTCGCGTGGCCGCCTTTCTTTCCGTTCTGTCTTTCTTTACCGCCCTCGCCATGAAGCTCTCCCCGCTGGACATCCGCAAGCAGGACTTCGACTCCGCACTGCGAGGCTATAGCAAAGAGGACGTCGAGGCGTTTCTGCAAATGGTCTCTGAGCAGTGGGAAGACCTGCAAGACGAAAAGCGCGACCTCGAGGAGGAGGTGCGCTCCCTTCGGGGCAAGCTCGAGCACTACGAAGAGGTTGAGGAAGCGCTCCAGGAAGCGCTCCAGACGGCCCGCGAGAGCTCCGAGCAAAAGATCGAGAACGCCGAGAAAAAGGCGGCCCTGATGGTACAGGAGGCGGAGGCGCGCGCCGACGAGATCAAGCGCGAGGCGCGCGAGGACCGCGAGGTGATGCGCCGCCAGGTCGACCAGCTTCAGGAGCGGCGCGACAAGACCGTGGCCGGCCTGCGTGCGTTCCTGATGTCGGAGATGGAGCTCCTGCTGCGCTTCGACGGGGAAGATCCCGAGGCGCTGCGCGAATCTCTGCCCGAGGAACTGGCCCAGCACGTCGGTGGAGACCGGGCTGAAGCCGAGCCTGACGAGGTCTCCCCCGAGCCCGTCCCCCGAGCCACGCCCGCCTCCGACGAGCCGCACAGAGCGGAGGCGCCGGAGGCCGAAACGCAGGACGCCACGCCGGAGACGACCCGCGAGGAGACGTCTGCTCCCGAGGCGCCGCCGCCCGAAGTGCCCGTGACGGAGGGCTTCCGCGAAACGGAAGCGCCTCCTGCAGAGACGGACGACGCCCCGCACGCGGCGTGGCCTGAGTCGGAGCCTGCAGAAGAGGCGCCTGCCGCCGCGAACGGCGAAGACGCCCCGTCAGAAGAGCCGGCTGGCGAGGAAGAGACCAGTGAGCTCAACGAGTTTCTGAGGCAGTTCGAGGCCGAGCAAGAGGGCGGCGGCACACCGCCCGTCAGGGACGCCCCCGAGTCGCCGCTCGAGGAGCGCGCCGAGCCCGCAGACGCCGAGCCGGAACCGCCCGAGCCGGAATCGCCCGAGCCGGAGCCGCGCGAACTCGAGCCGCTCGACGCACCGGTGAACGAGGTGCTCTCTTCCCGCGAAGACCGCGACGCCGCTCGAGGCGACGGTCCCCCCGACGAGGCGGATGACCCTGCCGAAGACGACGACATGACTGCCACCGCCGACGAGATCGACAAGATTCGCCGCATCCTCAACGACATGGAGTAGTGGCGCGTCTGTGCGTGGCTCCTCCGCCCCCCTGCCTCTCCATGACCGACGACCCTGAAACGAACACCACTACGCTGCGCCCGCAAGTTGAGGCAGCGGCTGCGGCGCTGCGGGACCGGCTCGACCGCCCGCCCGCCGTCGCCGTCGTGGCCGAGGCGGGCCTTCCTGCGCTCGAAGGCGGACTCCAAGAAGCCACGCAGTACCCGTTCGGCGAAGCGCTGGGGCCGCCTGCCGCTGGGGGCGTGGCGAGCGAAGCGGAGACGCTGTACGCCGGCACGCTCGCAGAGGGCGTGCCGGTCGCGCTGGTGCGGGCTCGCTCGCTGGAGGCGGGCTTCACCGCCCGCGAGGCCGCGCTGACGGTGCGCGTGCTCGCTACGCTGGGGGCCGAGGCGTTCGTTTTGTTGGGCCGGGCGGCTCCGCTGGCCGATCGCCTGCGCCCGGGCCGCCTCCTGCTCGTGACCGACCACCTCAACCTCCAGGGCGACAACCCGCTCACGGGCGCCAACGAGGATGACTGGGGCGCCCGCTTCCCCGACATGAGCGCGCCCTACGACGCGGACTGGCGGGCCGCCGTGCAAGCCGTGATCGGCGCGGCGCCGGGCGAGGGGATCTATGCCGCGACGGCGGGCCTGGCCACGCCCGCCGAGCAGGCGATGCTCCGCCGCATGGGCGCCGATGCGGTCGGCACAGGGTTTGTGCCCGAGGTGATCGCCGCCGGCCACATGGGGCGCCGCGTGCTGGGGGCCGTCCAGATCGCCGCGCCCCGAGCAGAGGCGACCAACGGCCGGGACGGCGGGCGTCGGGGCGGCGCGGCCCCGATGGAGGAGTTGATGCGCGTGGCCGTTCGGCAGGCGACCGGGCCACGCCACGCACAGGAGGGTGTCGCGTAGCGTGCCGGCCGGGACGCGAACAAGGGCTGCGAGGCGGTCGTACGTATCCGCTACTCTCACCTTGTGCTCTCGAGCCCGCCCGCGCCGGTCTGCCCGCCCATGCCTCAACAAGACGACACCCTCGCCGCTGATCCAGCGGCCTTCCCCGCCCCGGAGCGCTTCGACCCGCCTGCCCTCGAGGAGCGCATCCTCGAGCGCTGGGACGCGGAGAACATCTTCGAAAAGAGCCTCACCGAGCGCGAGGACGCGCCCGCGTTCACCTTCTACGAGGGCCCGCCGACCGCCAACGGGCGCCCCGGTATCCACCACGTCATGTCGCGGGCCATCAAGGACCTGTTCTGCCGGTACAAGACGATGCAGGGGTACCGCGTGGAGCGGAAGGCCGGCTGGGACACCCACGGCCTCCCCGTCGAGATCGAGGTCGAGAAAGAGCTGGGTCTCGAAGACCGCCAGGACGTCCTGGACTACGGCATCGACCGCTACAATGCCGCCTGCCGCGAGAGCGTCCTGGAGTACCGCGCGCTGTGGGACGACCTCACGCGCCGCATGGGCTACTGGGTGGACCTCGACGATCCGTACGTCACCTACGAGAGCGAGTACATCGAGTCGGTCTGGTGGCTCCTCAAGCAGATCCGGAAACAGGGCCTCCTCTACAAAGGCTACAAGATCCAGTGGTACAGCCCGGGCAGCGGCACCGTCCTGTCGAGCCACGAGGTGAGCCTGGGCTACGAAGAGACCCAGGACCCCAGCGTGTACGTCCGCTTTCCCGTGGCTGGAGAGGAGGATACGTACTTCCTCGCGTGGACGACGACGCCCTGGACGCTCATCTCGAACACCGCCCTGGCGGTGGGGCCGGACGTAGAATACGTCAAACTGCGTTTGGCGAGCGCGGGGGAGCGGGGGCGCGGGAGCGTGGGGGAATCTTTGATTCTTGCGCAGAGCTGCGTTGACGAGGTCCTCCAGGGCGAGGAGCACGACATCGTCGAGCGCTTCCCCGGCCGCGAACTGGCGGGCCGGCGCTACGAGCCGCCCTTCGACTACTTCACCGACCGCGACGGCGCAGCGGACTGCTGGCGCGTCCTCGAAGGCGACTTCGTCACCACCGAGGAGGGCACCGGTGTCGTGCACATGGCGCCCGCCTTTGGCGCGGACGACTATCAGATCGGTGTGGAGCGCGAAGGGTTGCCGCTCTTTTGCCCGGTGGACGAGGAAGGCCGCTTTACCGAAGAGGCCCCGCTGGTGGAGGGCCAGTGGTTCAAGGACGCCGACAAGCCCATCAACGACGACCTCAAAGAGCGGGGCTTGATGTACCTCCACGAGACGTACTTGCACAACTATCCGCACGACTGGCGCAAGGGCACGCCCCTGATGAGCTACCCCGTCGAGAGCTGGTTCATCGAGACGACCGCCGTCAAAGACCGCCTCGTCGAACTCAACAAGACGATCAACTGGCAGCCCGAGGGCATCGGCACGGGGCGCTTCGGCGAATGGCTCGAAGGCAACGTAGACTGGGCCCTCTCACGGCGCCGCTACTGGGGCACCCCGCTGCCGGTGTGGCAGAGCGACGAGAACCCCGAGTACATTGAGGTCGTCGGCTCCATCGCCGAGCTGCGCGAGAAGTGCGCCCGCGGCGACGGCAACGCGCTGCCCGAAGACGACCGCGAGATCGACCTGCACCGTCCCTTCGTGGACGAACTCACGTGGCCGGCCCCTGCCGAGGACGAGGACGGCCACGCCGTCGGCGGCACCATGCGGCGCGTTCCGGATCTGATCGACGTATGGTTCGACAGTGGCGCCATGCCGTTTGCGCAGTGGCACTACCCGTTCGAGAACGAGGAAAAGTTCGAGAACAACTTCCCGGCCGACTTCATCGCCGAGGGCGTCGACCAGACGAGGGGCTGGTTTTACACCCTCCAGTCGGAGGGCAACGCACCCGAGCCGAGAGCCGTGATCGAGGAGCACGGGGCCGACGTGGTGCGCTGGTACATGATGTCCAACACGCCGCCGTGGGAAAACATCAAGTTCAGCGAAAGGGGCCTGCGCGACACGCGGCGCGGCTTCTTCGGCACGCTGCAGAACGTGTACAAGTTCTTCGCCACTTACGCTAACGTGGACGGCTTCCGGTTCGCCGAGGGCCGGATGCCGGTCGACGAGCGCCCTGAGCTGGACCGCTGGATCCTGAGCCGCCTGCATTCGACGGTTCAGGTCGCGCGCACCGCGATGGACGAGTACGACCCCACCACCGCCGCGCGCTCCGTCGAGGCGTTCGTGGACGACCTCTCGAACTGGCACGTCCGCCGCTCGCGCGACCGCTTCTGGGCGGCGAAGCAAAGCGAGAGCAGCAACGCCGGCGAAGGAGCAACTGAACACCTACAGCCCAAGAAGCGCGCGGCGTACCAGACCGTCTACGAATGCCTGCTGGCGACGGCCAAGCTGATGGCGCCCATCGCTCCGTTCTTCGGGGAGTGGCTCTACCGCGCGCTCGCCGGCACCAGCGGCCACGGGGCCGAGGCCGCGTCGGTGCACCTGGCGTCCTTTCCCGAGGCCGACGGGTCCGAGATCGACGCCGAGCTGGAGCACCGCATGGGCCTGGCACGGCAGATCGCGTCGGTGGGGCGCAGCCTGCGCTCGAGGGCGGGGCTGAACGTGCGCCAGCCGCTCCGGCGCATCCTCGTGGCCGAGGGGGCGGGCGTGGAGCGGCGCGCCGTCGAGGCGGTGCGCGAGGCGATCACCGACGAGGTCAACGTCAAAGACATCGACTACGTCACCGCCGAGAGCGACGTGGTCGAGCGCTCGGCCGTGCCCAACTTCGAGCGCCTCGGCCCGCGCCTGGGCTCGCTGATGCAGCCGACCAACGAGGCGGTGCGCGCCCTCAGCGACGACGACATTGCGCGCTACCGGGAGCAAGGGAGCCTAACCCTGCAGGTGGACGGCGAAACCGTCGAGCTGGGGCCAGGCGACCTCGAGATCCGAAGCGAAGGAATCGAAGGCTGGCAGGTGGGCACCGAGGGCGGCGTGACCGTGGCGCTCGACACGGAAGTCACGCCCGAGTTGCGCGCGGAGGGCCTGGCCCGCGAGGCCGTCAGCCGCGTCCAGAACCTGCGCCGCGTGGCCGCCCTCGACGTGACTGACCGTGTGGAAGTCGGCTACGAGGGCACCGACGCGGCCACCACGGCGCTGGCCAGCCACGCCGCCTACGTGCGGAACGAGACGCTGGCCCTCCGGTTGCAGGACACGCTCGAATCCGACGCCCGCGCGGCGGCCGAAGAGGCGGCTCAGCAAGCCGGCGAAGACGGCGAGCGCCCCGAGCAGAGCGTTGGCGAGCACGCCGCGGCCGGCGCCTACGACCTGGGTGGCGGGGAGCGGCTGACGCTTCACGTGCGCCGGGCCGAACGTCCCGAAGCGACGGCGCCCGAGTAACGCGCTACCTCTCACTGCCTTCTGCGTTGCCGACTGAACCCATGCCTGCGACTGCGCCCCCGGGGACCGATGCGGCCGCTGGCGCCGACGCGCCAGGCGGGGTCGCGTGGCTGAAGGCCATCCGCGACCTGCCCGATGTGCCCTACAAGGTCGAGACCAATGCGCGAGGCCAGCTAATCTTGAGCCCGCC
Organism: Bacteroidetes bacterium QS_9_68_14; assembly: GCA_003022535.1. Taxonomy (GTDB): domain Bacteria; phylum Bacteroidota; class Rhodothermia; order Rhodothermales; family Salinibacteraceae; genus QS-8-64-10. The sequence continues at coordinate 5,058 of PXTT01000076.1, read as the reverse complement.
CAAACCCGAGCACAGCGTTCCGCAATTCACTGTCAGCCGCCTCGCTTACGAAGCGCTCGGCGAGGTGGTAGGCTCCGAGTTTGCCGTTCACACTTCCGAAGGCGTGAAAGTGCCCGATGTGATCTGGATATCCGAAGGGCGGTGGGCGCAGGTGCCTGAGGGCGCGGAGGCCAGCCCCGTCGTGCCGGAGCTGTGTGTGGAAGTGATGTCTGCCACGAACACCGAGGCGGAAATGGACGAAAAGCGTCGGCTCTACTTCGAGGGCGGGGCGAAGGAAGTCTGGATCGTTAGCCAGAGCCACGCGGTGCGCTTTTTCGACCCCGACGGTGAGATCGAGCAGTCCGCCCTCACGCCCGGCTTCCCGACCGAGATCCAGGCGTAGCTCGCCGGGCGAGCAACGCGAATCGAAGCCCTCAACCGGCAACTCCACTCCTCAAACCGACGAATCATGCCTGACCAAGAACCCGGCCGCATCGAGTCCGAGAAGCTCTCGGTGCCGCTCCACGACGACTCCACCGCTGAGGGCACCGGCGGCTCCCCGCAAGACGCCGCCGACCGCAAGACGCCCTTCAGCGACGAGGAGCTGGAGCACTTCCGCGAGCTCGTCAAGGAGCGTCGCAAAAAGGCCAGCGACGACATCGAGCGAATGCGCGGCCAGATCGAAAGCGCCCGCGAGCAGGCCGACGACAATTCCCCGTACAGCTTCCACATGGCCGACGCGGGCACCGACGCGATGGAGCGCGAGAAGCTCTACCTCATGATCGCGCGACAGCAGAAGTACATCGGCTACCTCGACCGCGCGCTCGAGCGCATCCAGAACGGCACGTACGGGATCTGCAAGGTGACGGGCGAGGCGATCTCCGAAGAGCGCCTCGAAGCGGTGCCGCACACCGAGATCTCCATCGAGGCCAAGAAGAAGCAGAAGGCGTCGTCGTGAGAGTGGGAGAACGGGAGCGTGGGAGATTTCCTGCGCTGACGTTTTTCTCCCTCCCCCACGCCCCCGTGCTCCCGCCCCCCCACGCTCGAAATGCGTATTCTCTGGATCTCCGTCCTCATCGTGGTGCTCGACCAGGCGACCAAGATCGCCGTGGTACGCACGATGCACCGGGGCGAGTCGATTCCCGTCGTGGGCGACTGGCTTCAGTTCACCTTTACCGAAAACCCGGGCATGGCCTTCGGGATGCAACTGTTCACCCGCGAATCGATGGCCGTGCTCGCCATCGTGGTGACGGTGCTTCTGTTCTGGTACCTCTTCACCGTACGGGGCGGGTACACGCCGTACCTGGCCAGCCTGGCGCTGGTCTTCGGCGGAGCCGTAGGCAACGTCATCGACCGCACCTTCTACGGGCTCATCCTGGGCTATGGGGACTTCTTGCAGGGCAAGGTCGTCGACTTCATTCACGTGGACGCCTGGCGCGGCTACCTGCCGGAGGCGTTGCCGCTGGTCGGCGGAGCGTACCTGCCGCTCTTTCCCATCTGGAACGTGGCGGACATGTCCATCGTGGTCGGCGTGGTCGGGCTGCTCGTCTTCCAGCGGCGCTTCCACGAGCTGGCTTTCGAGGAGCCGAAGCGCGACCGCAAGCGCCTGCGCGAACTAGAGAAAGAGCGCGAGGAAGCGCAGAATGCACCGGGCGGCGGCGCCGAGCCGGTCTCCGGGCCGGCCTCCGAGCCGGGCACCACGGCCACGCAGGCCTCGCCCGCCAGCGACGACGTGCCGCCGCGCGCCCCCTCTGCCGAGAACACCGGCCCGGCCGCTGCCGAAGCCGCCGCTGAGAGCGAAGGCAACGGCACCCCGGGAGAAGCGTTCGCCCCACCGGAGGAATCCGCCGCCTCCGCGGAAAGCAGTGAGCCGTCCGCGGATGACAAGGCGGCCGGCAACGACCGTTCGCCTTCTGCGGAAGATTCGCCTTCTGCGGAAGAGGAAGAGCGGGCGTGACGCGCGGGGGGGCGCTCAGGCCCTGTGCCGGCCCTTTCCGTGCGCCTGGACCGAACTTTCCCGGTGGGGTACGATAGGCTACCGTGGCCTTGCACCCAACAGCGGCTCCCGCTCTTTTCGTTTCCCCTTGCCCGCCGTCCATGCCCCCCGACGCCGCGCCGGTTGCTTCCGATGCCCCCGCCGATGCCGGGGCCGCTCCGCCCCAGGAGCGCATTCGCAACTTCTGTATTATTGCCCACATCGACCACGGCAAAAGCACGCTGGCGGACCGTCTGCTGGAGCGCACCGGCACGATCAGCGAGCGCGAGATGCAGGAGCAGACGCTCGATGACATGGACCTGGAGCGCGAGCGCGGCATCACGATCAAGAGCCACGCGGTGCGCATGAGCCACGCGCCGGAGGGCAAGAGCACGCCGTACACGCTCAACCTGATCGACACGCCGGGCCACGTGGATTTCTCCTATGAAGTGAGCCGCGCGCTCAAAGCCTGCGAAGGGGCGCTCCTGGTCGTCGATGCCGCGCAGGGGATCGAGGCGCAGACGCTCTCGAACCTCTACCTGGCGTTGGAGGCGGACCTGGAAATCATTCCGGTCATCAACAAAGTGGACCTGCCCAACGCGCGCCCATTCGAAGTGGCGCAGGCGCTTGAAGACCTCATCGGCGATCCCGGCGAAGACATCCACCAGATTAGTGCGAAGACGGGCGAGGGGGTGAATGCGTTGCTCGACACGGTCGTGGAGCGCGTCCCGGCGCCCAGCGGCGCCCCCGACGCGCCGCTGCGCGCCTTGATCTTCGATTCGGTCTTCAACACGTACCGCGGGTCCATCGTCTACGCGCGGGTGATGGACGGATCGCTCGACAAGGGTGACGCCATCGAGTTCATGTCCAACCGCAAGCAGTACGACGCCAGCGAAATCGGCACGCTGCGCATGGGCATGCAGCCGGCCGAGCGCCTGACGACCGGCGACGTCGGCTACGTCATCGGCAGCGTCAAGGACGTGCGCGACACGCGCGTCGGCGACACGATTACCTCCGCAAAAACCCCCGCCGAGGAGCCCATTCCCGGCTTCCAGGAGCCGAAGCCGATGGTTTTCAGCGGCATTTTCCCCACCGACGACGGGGACTTCGAGGACTTGCGCGGGTCGCTCGAGAAGCTCCAGCTCAACGATGCCTCCCTGACCTACGAGCCGGAGACCTCTGCGGCGCTGGGATTCGGTTTTCGGGTGGGCTTTCTGGGCCTGCTGCACATGGAGATCGTGCAGGAGCGCCTCGACCGCGAGTTCGGCCTCGACATCGTGACCACGCAGCCGAACGTCAAGTATGAGGTCCAGATCGAAGGCGACCCGAACAAAGGCAAGGAGGCTGAGACGGTCGTGGTGGACAACCCCGAGTCGTTCCCGCACTACGGCGAGATCGAAGAGGTGCGCGAGCCCATCGTGAAGGCCGACATCATCCCCCCCGCCGACTACATCGGCAACCTGATGCAGCTCTGCGAGGACCGGCGCGGACAGTACGTTACGCAGCGCTACCTCGACACCGAGCGCGTGAGCCTCCAGTACGAGCTGCCGCTGGCGGAGATCGTCTTCGACTTCTACGACACGCTCAAGTCCGCCAGCCGCGGCTACGCCTCCTTCGACTACGAGTTCATGGAAAACCGCCCGGCGGATCTAGTCAAGCTCTCGATTCTTATCAACGAGAAGCCGGTAGACGCGTTCTCGACCATCGTGCACCGCGACAAGGCGTACGACGTGGGGCGCAAGCTGACCAAGAAGCTAAAAGAGTTGATCCCGAAGCAGCTTTTCGAGGTGCCCGTGCAGGCGAGCATTGGGAAGCGCATTGTGGCGCGCGAGACGGTGAAGGCGCAGCGGAAGGACGTGACTGCCAAGTGCTACGGCGGCGACGTGACGCGCAAGCGCAAGCTGCGTGAGGAGCAGAAGGAGGGCAAGAAGCGCATGAAAAAAGTGGGCACCGTGGACGTGCCGCAGGAGGCGTTCCTGGCGGTCCTCTCGATGGACGAATGAGAGTCGAAAGCCCGACGTCGAACGGTCCTCCTGGCACAAAGAAATGTCGGGGCACGGCATCTCGTGCCCTGAACCGAATGAGAACGACGCCACAGTTGGCCGCCGCGCTCGCGTTTTTGCTGGCCGCCGTCCTGCTCGTGCCTGCCGCCCACGCCCAGCAGCAACGCGGCAGTAGCAACGAGGAGCCCGGCCTGGGCCGGCTCTACCAGCAGGCGCGCGCCCAGTCGCTTGTGCGGGATCGCCTCGACGATGAGCGCGTGGCGCCGCTCCCGCCCGTGCGGCTGCGCACGCCGGGAGTGGACTCGCTGCGCGCGCGCCTCGGCCTGCGAACGGCGGCCCGCGCGGAAGGGGGCCGCGAAGCCCCGCCGTTGCCGTCGGTGCGCACGCGCCAGGCCGTGCGGCGGCTCGGGCGGGGGGCCTTCACCGAGCGCTTCGCCGGGGTAGACTGGGCCTACCTTGGCACCACAGGCCGGCGCACCTTGCTCGACACGATGGAGACGCGCCGCCTGCGGGCGCGCCTGCAGGCGCTCTACGGCGACCCTACGCTGACGGTCGTAGACGCCGAATCGCTCGACGGACGCCCGCGCTCCGACTACATCCAGTTCGCCTACTGGCTGGTCGTCAACGACTCGATCCCCGCGAAGGTGGTGGACACGGGCGGGCCGTTTGGCCGGGGGCTCGTCTTCGCTGCGCCGGCGCGCTACCGCCAGCGGCTGCGCGCGTGGCGGCAGGCGGTGCTCGCTCCGCTCGCCGAGACGGACCTGCGCGCCCGCTATGTGGACTACTACTTCGAGGCAGGTACCGACACGTGGTACCGGGCCGGCTACGATGGGCGACGCTTCTTTGCCCGTCCCGTGAGGCGCGACGCGATCGTCGCCGGACAGCGGCCTACCCTTCAGCGCGACCCGTAGCCCGTCCCCTCTGCGGAAACGCCGGCGCTTCGCTTTCATTGGCCATACGGTAAGCGTAGCGTAGGCTAAGAGAGCCGCACGCCAGCCTTCTCTTTTTCGCTTTTCCGCAGTCTCTTTGGCGCGTTCCTCCTCCACCCAGCGCAAAAAACGGCGACGCGAACGTCGGCAGGCGCGCCGCTCGCAGAGCAGC
>PXTT01000075.1 GCA_003022535.1 Bacteroidetes bacterium QS_9_68_14 | reverse complement strand
CCGTACTCGGTGTTGATGTAGTCGTGGTTGCCGGGCACGGGTAGAAACGGGTAGCGCCCGATGGGGGAGGCGTAGCGCTTGTTGTCGCGCAGGAAGTAGCCCCAGTGCCACGCTTTGCGCCCGTCGTTGGCAGCGATGTCGCCGAGGTGCATCACGAAGCGCGCCTCCGAGCGGTCCGCCGCACGCACGAGCACTTTCTGAATGGCCCGGCGCTGCTCAGTGCCGTAGTCGGGCACGCCGCGCGCCCAGTTGCCGGCCCCCAGCAATCCCTTGCCGAGGAGGTAGAGCGGGTAGATGCCCGGCAGGTAAAGCTGCTTCCAGCTCATCCACTGCTCGGGCTGGATGAAGCGCTCGGCGCGCCAGCCGCTCTGCGAATCGCCGTAAACGAGAAACGAATAGCGCGCGTCGGGGATCGAGTCGGGGAGCGACTGGTCAACTTGGTAGAAGTCCTTCTGGTACTCCTCGGTGACGAAGGCCTTCGAGGTGCAGCCGGCCAGCAGCAGGGCGACGAGCGAGACGCCGGCGACGAGAGCGGCAAGAAAGCGGCGAGGCATGGCGGCGGGCCGGGACGCGCCGGGCACGGCTTCGGCGAACGAGGAAAGACGGACGCTTCTCCTACCTGCGCGTGGCAGAAATGCTTCTGCAAAAGACGGATGCAGAGCGGCTTTTACGACACCATCAAGGCTTACTTATGGAGACGCGCGCTCCGGCATCGCGGAGGGGGTGGCGTTGAGCGTCCAGTCGTAGGCGAAAGAGGTGGTTTCCTGTTTCTGGAGCTCGGCGGCGGAGCGGCCTTCGAGTGCGCCGCGGAGCGCGTCGTAGCCGGGCCGAGCCTCCGGCATAAACGAGAGCAGGTAGTCGCCGGCCGGTGTCCCGTCGGGGCGGTCGAAGTCCGCGCCGTACCACTTCAGGATGGAGTTGAAGACGAAGTCGCCGCCGTCCTCGGCCCGGCGGAAGTGCTCGCGGTGCCCGGTAAAGTCGCGCATAGCCGCGTCGAGCATCGCGCCCATCCGCTCGGGCGTGTAGGCTTTTTGCCGAAGCCTCGGGCAGCTCCGCGCTGCGCAGTTGACCGCCGCGTGCAGGCGGGGGTCCAGCCGACCCACCTGGAACTGCTCGGCGCGCGCGGGACCGCTCTGGCGACGCAGGATCACGTGTTCGATCTGGTCGAGCGACAGGGCCGCGCCGGCGGTGCGCAGCGGCTGATTGAAAAACCGCTTGTCGTGGGCGGAGACGTCGCGCACCGGCCACGCCTCCAGGACGTTGGCCAGCATCTGCACGTTGTAGGCGTTGATCCAGAAGGCCATCTTCGCGCTCTGCGACTGGAGCTGGGAGGCGTCGTACGTCTCGACGGCCTTGAGTACGCGCCGGAACGTCCTATTCAGGTCGCCACGCAGGCGGTCGTAGCGCACGTTTCCCTCGTCGGTGACGACCTGCGAGAGGAGGTCCGAGAGCGCCTGTTCGTAGTTTGCGGCCGGCTGCACGTCGCCGGCGCGGCTGGGCGGCCGGTCTGCGTCGCCGGTGCGACCTGAGGCGTCGGGGTCGCCGGAGGTCACGCTGCTTTCGGGAGCAACGCTGTCGGAAGCCGCGGAGGCCGACGCGGCGGGGTCGGAGGTGCAGCCGACGGCGACCAGGAGCATCGCCGGAAGCAGGAGCAGGAGGGGCCGTTTCACAGCACGGCGGGAAGCAGAAAAGCAGAGCGCGATCATCGAAGGCACGAGCCACGCAGGAAAGAGCGCGTCACGGCCGGTCGTCAGGAGTCGGTGGACGGCGGCGCGCCGTCGCCACTCGGGAGCGCGTCGTCGGAGGGGACGTCTCTGCCGACGGGGTCTTCGATCACGGAAGCGGCGCCCTGCTCTTTTTCCCAGGCACGGAAGCGGTCGAGGTCCCCGCGCACCGCGCGCACCACCGCCGCGATGACGGCCACGTCGTCGGCCAGCCCGGCGACGGGGATGAAATCGGGAATCGCGTCAATGGGCGAGACGAAGTAGATTACGGCTCCGACGATCGCGAGGACGGTCTTGCGCGAGACCTTCTGATAGTCGCGCTTCGCCCAGGCGCGCATGAGGCGCACGAGCGTGAGGAGGTCGCGCTTCACGGCGCTCATCGCGTTCTCCTCGTCGAGGGCTTTGCCGTAGGCGTTGCGCGCGAGCTTCACGAGGCGGAAGCGCTTCCCCAGCAGATCCCTGGCCACGCGCAGGGTGGCCTCGTAGGCGCGCCGGTAGGAGGGGCGCAGGTCCTCTGCGGCGTCGTCGGGGGCGTCGTCAGGGGCGTCGTCGGGCATGGCGCGCGGAGGGAGAGGCGACCAAAGATGCGGGTATCCAAACGCGGTGCGGTAGCGAACTGTTTTCGCAACGCCCAATCGGCCGGGCTTCCGGAAGAATAGCGAGATGATCTACGAGACCGTGTATTCACTTTTTTCGTTCGCCTCCCCCGCTGTGAGGCGGTGGACCGTGAATAGCGGATGGGGGCGTCGCGCTACTGCCATGCTGCGCCCGGAAGACCATTCGCCATATACGAGCGCTCAGGCGGTCCAAGAAAGCGCCGCGTGAACTTCTGCGGTGTCGCTCCTACTTTACGAGTTCCGTTGCTGCTTTCCCCGAAACGTCCTTACCATGCCGTTTGGCCTTCGCTGCTTGCTCCCGCTTCTGGCGGCCGCGTTGCTGGTGCTCGCCCCGGCCCATGCGCAAGAAACCGACACCACACGCCGCCTGCCGACCGACACGACCGCCGCGCCGATGCCCAACCCGGTCGCGCCTTCCCCGGCGGGGACGCGCCTGAAAGGCTTTCGGGAAAAGCAGCAGATGCTGCAGGGCTCGATGCTGGCGGAGGTGCCTTTCGAGAGCGCCGGTCCTACCATCATGAGCGGGCGCGTGGTGGACCTCGCGGTGGACCCCACCGACCCGACGACCTTCTACGTCGCCTACGCCAGCGGCGGGCTCTGGCGCACCACCAACAACGGGCGTACCTTCACGCCCCTCTTCGACGACCAGGCGGCCATGACCATCGGCGACATCGCAGTGGACTGGAAGCGCGGGGGGCAGACCCTCTGGATCGGCACCGGCGAGAACAACTCCAGCCGCTCCAGCTACGCCGGCACGGGCCTCTACAAAAGCACCGACCGCGGCGAGACGTGGCAGCACATGGGCCTCGCCGGCACGCAGCGCACCGGCCGCATCCGCATCCATCCGGACGATCCGCAGACCGTCTGGGTCGCCGCGCTGGGGCCGCTCTACCACGGCGACGACCACCGCGGCGTCTACAAGACGACCGACGGCGGGGAGACGTGGGACAAGACGCTCTTCATCAATGAGGACACGGGCGCGATCGACCTGGAAGTGCGCCCCGGCAGCCCCCGGACGCTCTACGCCACGACGTGGCACCGCGAGCGGCGGGCGTGGAACTTCGTGGAGGCCGGCAACGGCAGCGGCCTCTTCAAAAGCACTGACGGCGGTGACTCGTGGCAGGAGATTTCGACGGAGGAGAGCGGCTTTCCGACAGGGCCCGGGGTGGGCCGCATCGGGCTGGCGCTCTACTCGCAAGACCCCGACGTGATGTACGCGCTGGTGGACAACCAGTACCGCCGCCCCAAGGACCCCGACGAGGACGTGCCCGACCTGACGCGCGATATGATCCGCGAGATGAGTCGGGCGGAGTTTCTGGAAGTGGGCGAGGAGGCGCTCGAAGCCTACCTGCGGCGCAACGGCTTCCCGGCCTCCTACACGGCCGCATCGATCCTCGAGATGATCCGCGCGGACGACCTCGACCCCATCGACCTGGTGCGCTACCTCGAAGGCGCCAACGAGCAACGCTTCGAGACGCCCGTGAAGGGGGCGGAGGTCTATCGCTCCACCGATGGCGGGCAGACGTGGGAAAAGACGCACGAGGAGCCCATCGACGAGATGTTTTACTCCTACGGCTACTACTTCGGCCAAATTCGCGTGGCCCCGCAGGACCCCGAGAAGATTTACGTCATGGGCGTGCCGATCCTGCGCTCCGATGACGGCGGGGAGACCTTTCGCAGCATCAGCGAGGAGAACGTGCACGTGGACCACCACGCCCTCTGGGTGAACCCCAACCGGCCTGGGCACCTCGTCAACGGCAACGACGGCGGGGTCAACGTCAGCTACGACGACGGGGAGACGTGGTTTAAAAACAATACGCCGCCGGTCTCGCAGTTTTACACCGTGGCCTACGACATGCAGGAGCCGTACCACGTCTACGGCGGGATGCAGGACAACGGCGTCTGGGGCGGTCCGCACACCTACGACGCGCGCAGCTACTCGTGGCGCGGGGAGGGCGACTACCCCTACGAGCGCCTGATGGGCGGCGACGGGATGAAGGTCGAAATCGACACGCGCGAGGACCACCCGTTCGTCTACACCGGCTACCAGTTCGGCTACTACTTTCGCATCAACCGCGAGACGGGCGAGCGCACGCCCGTGCAGCCGAGCCACGAGCTGGGCGAGCGGCCCCTGCGCTTCAACTGGATGACGCCGATTCACCTGTCCAGTCACAACCAGGACGTGCTCTACTTGGGGTCGAACAAGCTTCACCGCTCGCTGGACCGCGGCGAAACGTGGACGACGCTCTCAGAAGACCTCACCGGCGGCGCGCGCAAGGGCGACGTACCCTACGGCACGCTCACGACCCTCGACGAGTCGCCGCTGAAGTTCGGCCTCCTCTGGGTCGGCACCGACGACGGGCGCGTTCACGTCAGCCGAGACGGGGGCACGACGTGGCAGAACGTCTCCGAGGGGCTGCCCGAAGACCTCTGGGTCTCGCGCGTGGAGGCGTCCGGTCACGAAAAAGGACGCGCCTACGTCACGCTCACCGGCTACCGCTACGACCACTTTCCCGCCTACGTCTACCGCACTGACGACTACGGCCGCTCGTGGACGCGCATCGGGAAAGGGCTCCCGCCCGAGCCGGCGAACGTGATTGCCGAAGACCCCGAAAACGAAGACGTGCTTTACCTGGGCACCGACCACAGCATCTTCGTGAGCCTCGACCGGGGCGAGACGTTCGCCCCGCTGGGCGGCCTCGCCAGCGACCCCGAGGGCCAGGGCGCGATGGAGGAGAGCGGCCCGTTTCCCAACGCGCCCGTGCACGACCTGAAGGTGCATCCGCGCGAAAACGAGCTGATCGTCGGCACGCACGGGCGTTCGATCTACACGGCCGACGTGGCCCCGATCCAGCAGCTCACGCCGGCGCTACGCAAGGAGCCGGCGCACCTGTTTGCGACCGACAGCCTGCGCTACGACGCGGGGTGGGGCGAGGCGGGCGCCGCCTGGATGGAGCCGGGCACGCCGGCGGTGACCTTTACTTACTACGCCCGCGCAGCCGGCCCCGCGACGATCCGCGTCCAGCAGCAAGCCTCCTCCGAGGCAGAAAGTGGGCGCACGCTCCGCACCCTGCGCGACACCGCGCGGCGCGGCCTCAACTACGTTCGCTACAACCTCTCAGCGAATGCGGAGGCCGCCGAAGCCGTCGCCCAGCAGCAACGCGAGGCGAGAGGCGAAGACGAGGAGACGCCGGTCATGGAGCCGTCAGCAGATGGCGTGGCCTACCTGACGCCGGGCACGTACCGCGTGGAGGTCGAGACGGCGGCGGGTACGGACACAGGCACGCTCACGGTGCGCCCGCCGGCTTCGGAGGAGGAGCGCCACGCCATCCCCGGCCCCGAGGAGCTGAACGAGAAGTACGGGCGGTGACGGCCCGCGGCGCGTTGCTTACAGACCCGCGAGGCAACGCCGGTGCTTTGTCGGCCGATTCTGCGGCGGAGGCACCGGCTATATCGCGCGGCGGCAACGCTCAGTGCAAGCAAAAAAAGAGGCCCCCTCGCGGAAAACCGCGAGAGGGCCTCAGCGCACGTGGCACCCGGGGAGGAGGGGGGCTGAGGCGCCACGTGCGAGCTCGTACGTACCGTCGTGCAAGTCGTTGTCTCCGGCCGGTCGGGGCGCCCGGATTTGAACCGGGGACCTCATCGTCCCGAACGATGCGCGCTGCCGGACTGCGCCACGCCCCGGTGTAGGACTCCTCTGAAATACGGCGAGCGCGCCATTGGTCCTACTCCGACCGGGCGCTTTCTCGAAGTTCGCTCGAAATTGCGGCCCCAGGGGCTTCACGCGGCGCCCGGCACGCCTGTGGGCGCCTGCTGCTGGGGGCCGACGCCGGCTTTTCGGCATCCGCGCCCACCGCCGCGGCGACCGAGCCGAAGCCGTCCTCGGCGAGCCGCTCGGCGAGGCCCTCCTTGATGCGCTTCACCAGGCCCGGCCCTTCGTAGACGAGACCCGTGTAGAGCTGCACCAACGAGGCGCCCGCGCGAATCTTCTCGTACGCGGCCTGCGCCGAGTCCACCCCGCCGACGCCGATAATGGGCACCTCTCCACCGGTGAGGCGATAGAGGTAGCGCACCAGCGCCGTCGCGCGACCGGCTACGGGCGGCCCGCTGAGCCCCCCGGCGCCAATCTCGTCGAGTCGTTCGTGCGAGGCGCTGAGGCCGGCGCGGTCCGGTGCGGTGTTGGCCGCGACGAAGCCGTCTATGCCGTGGGCCTGGGCGATGGCCACAGTGTCTTCGAGGGCGCTGTCGTAGACGAGGCGGTCGGTCTCCGGCGGGCTGAGCTTGATGAGGACCGGCAGCTCGGAGCGACTCATCCGCTCGCGCTCGGCGAAGACCGCTTCCAGGAGCGTGTCGAGCGCGTCGGGTTCCTCGAAGGTCCCGCCGCCGAGGGTGTTGGGGCAGGAAACGTTGAGCGTGACGTAGTCGGCGTGCGGGGCGAGGCGGCGGAAGCTCTGGCGGTAGTCCTCGACCGCATCGTCGCCCGTAAGCGGTTCGCCGCCGGTTGCCGAAGCCGGCGTCTTGGCGATGTTGATGCCCAGCGGGGCGGCGGCCTGTGCCCCGGCGTCTTCGAGGCGGCCAGCTACCGCATCGGCCCCTTCATTGCCCAGCCCCAGACGGTTGACCAGCGCGCGGTCCTCCTCGAGGCGAAAGGCACGCGGCCGGGCATTGCCCTCCGCCGGGCGCGCCGTCACCGAGCCGACCTCCGCAAATCCGAAGCCCAGTGCCTCCCAGAAACGTACCAGCTCGGCGTTTTTGTCGAAGCCCGCCGCCAGCCCGACGGGGCTTTTGAAGTCGAGCCCCCAGATCGGGCGGTAGAGCGCAGCATCCTCGAAGCGAAACAGCGGCTCGACGACCTCGGGACGCAGGCGTTGCACCCAGCGCGCCGCGCCGGTCGAGAAACGGTGCGCCTGCTCGGCCCCCATCTGAAAGAGAAGCGGGCGCAGGAAGCGGTACATCGTAGAGGCGCGGGAGCGCGAGAAAACGGGAGCAGAGCGGAAGGGGGCAGCAACGCGAGAGCGCGAGCATGCTGGTCGCTCCCGTCCAGTCGCTCCCGCGCCCTGTGCTCCCATGCTCAAATCACCAGCCCGGGGTGAAGCGGAGGCCGAAGTGCCCGCTCTTGTCGGGCCGCTGGAAGGGATAGGCGTAGTAGGCCTCGACGACGAGCCGCCCCAGCACGTTGAAGCGCGCCGCCGCGCCGGTGCTCACGACGGGGTAGCGCGTGGCCTCTTCGTTCAGGAATGTATCGTCGGAGGGGTCGTCCGGGGTGCCGTTTTCGTCGATGTTGTTGAGCTTGCTCTCGTCGGTGACGAAAGAGAGGTTCACGTCGTCGAGCGAGTTGAAGGCCAGGCCCGCGTCCGCGAAGAGCACCAGTTCGGTAGGCAGGTAGGGAAACTCCACGAGGCCCAGCTGGCTCGTGCCCAGGAACGGAAGGCGCACCTCGGCGCTCGCCAGCGCGATCTTGGTGCCAAAGAGGCGGTTGAACACGGCCGACGCTTCGTTTTCCTCAATGCTGTTGAAGCTGTAGCCTCGCACGAACCCCGGGTAGTACGGGCTCCCCAAGCGCTCGAGCGTGAAGTCGCTTTCGCTGAGGTTGATGCTGCGATTCGGAGAAATCTCGCTGGCCCCGTAGTTGCCGATGTGCAGGCCCCGCACGGCGAACGTGAAGGGGTTGGTGAAAAAGTAGCGGCGGTAGTCGGCCGTGGCCTGCGCGTAGGAAAAAGAGCCCACGCGGGGCGAAATCCCGAACCGGTAGCGCCCGCCTTGCAGCGGCGAGGTGAAGCCGAAGCTCGAAAAGTCGCCCACGTAGGCGGCCCCGCCCTGCGCGAAGTACACCGGGTTGGGCTCGGCGAGATCTTCGGGAATGCCCAGTTGGTCGAAGGCCTCTTCGGGGACTTCTCTCCCCGTGGCCCGGTTGTAGACGCGCGACTCGGTGTCAAACCCGTACCGCACGGCTCCAAGGTCGAACTCGAGGCGACGTGTGCTGCTAAAGGGGTACCGCAACAGCCCGCTGGCCCGGTCGATGTAGAGACGCTGGATTTGCTGAAGCACGAAGCGCGGGTTGCTCGGCAGGAGCGTGGCCCGCGCCGAGCGCACAGGGATGTGTCCTGCGCTGGCCCCATAGTTGAGGCGGTTTTCGCGGTCGATGTACGTGACCTGCCCCCCGATGTCCTTGAATGTGCCATTGGCCCGGACGTTAGCGTAGAGGCTGCGGTTGCCCAGCAGGTCGCTGAAGTAAAGCAGGATGCCCCCGGCCGCCCCCCCGCGCACCGCGCTGCCGCTGAACGGGTCGTTGCCCACCCCGATGCCGCCCCCGCCGCTCACACGGTCGAGCTGGAGGCTGGGGTCGTAGCTTTCACTGTCGTAGTCATCGATCGGCAGGCCGGTCCCGGCGTCGGCCAGGTAGGTAGACACGAGCCCCTCGCCCGCTGACTGGAAAGGCGGCAGGAGGCCTGCCGTGGCGAGCTGGCCTTCTTGCGTGCCGCTCACGGGATCGCCCTCCAGCGCGCCAGACTCGAGCGCGTGAATCGTGTAGCCCCCGTTCGAGAAAACCGAGAACGCCATGCGCCCGCTCTGGTCGGCCACCGACATGGCCGGAGAGCTCTGGCTGATACCACTCACGCCCGTTTTAAGCTCGGTGATGCGGTAGGTGCGCGTTCCCTCCGCATCGTCCCCGCCGAGGGCGTAGCGATACACGTCCTTAAAGCCGTCCTGATCGCTGATGAAGTAGAGGCTCTGCCCGTCGGGCGCCCACTCGGGGTTGTGGTGATGCGCTTCGGGAAAGGGCCGGACCGTCTCGATCTTCCCGCTCCCCACGTCGATCAGCCCCAGGCGCGTCGAGGCGAAGGTCAGGTTCTCGAAGTTGGTGCCGTTTGGGCCACGGTCGGTCGTGAAGGCGAGGCGTCCCCCGCTCGGCGACCAGACCGGCTGCAAGTCCGCGTAGCGGTCGCTGGTAAGCTGCTCGACGGTGTTGGTGCGCAGGTCCAGCAGGTACAAGTCGCTGAGCCCCCCCTCAATGCCGCTGAAGGCAATCTTGTTGCCATCTGGCGACCACGCGGGGTTGGTAATGGCCCCGATGCCCTTCGGGCTGATGCGACGGGTGACTTCTCCGCTCGCCACGTCGATGATCTCCAGATCATTGTCCCCGTCGTTGAAAGTGACGAAGGCAAAGCGCTCCCCGTCGGGGGACCACGTCCCAGCCGAGTTGATGAAGCGTAGCGCGTCGAAGTGGGGATTCGAGGCCGTTCCTTCGAGCTCCTGGATGATCTCGCCCGTCTCGGTATCGGCGATGAAGAGGTTGGTCGTAAAGATGTTGCGCCGGCTGATAAAGGCCACGTAGCGTCCGTCGGGGCTCACCGAGGGGCTGATGTTGAGCTGGTTTTCTGCCCCGGGCTCCCCGAGCAGGACGCGCCCCGCGTCCTGCGGCGCCGTGCGGCCCTGCATCTGTGGGAGATACTGCTCGCGCACGCTCCGCTGCCACTCCCTCGAGAGCGAGTCTGGCGCGACACCGAGCGCGTAGACGAAGGAAGAGTCCACGCCCACGCGCCCGGCCAGCTTGAAGAGGTTCGTCACGGCCGGGTCGCCGTACTTGCCGCCCACGTAGGCCATGTAGGCCTGCCCGAAGCGGTAAGGAAAGTACTCGCCGGTCGAGAGGTCCTCGATAGTGGGCAGGTCCTCGCGCATGGCGTAGTCGCGCATCCACATGGCCGTGTGCGGGTCGTCGCGCCCCACCGAGAGGTACTCGGCCATGCCCTCGACCAGCCACAGTGGCAGGCGCCCGATCTGGAATCCCTGGTCGCGTTGCCGCAGCCCGATGTCGTACTGAAAGGAGTGCACCAGTTCGTGACCCAGCACGTGGTTGGTTTCGGCGTAGCTGCCGGTGTGCGGCATCGTCACGCGCTCCTTCAGGGCCTCGGTCACGCCCCCGGTGGCCTGGCTGATGGGCCCGCCGACCACATTGGTCTGCTTAAAGTCCGCCTTGTTGGCGTAGAAGATTAGCGGCTTGCGCTCGTCGAATTCCCGCAGGAAGGTTTGCGTGTGACGGCTGTACCAGCGCTCGGCCATGCGCCCGGCGTCTTTGGTCGCCTGCTCTTCTTTCGGGTAGTAGAGAATCCGGAAGTGGTCGGTGGAGAACTCGTTGAACTCGAAGTCGTCGTACTGCACCTTGTTTTTCCCGAAGTACTGGGCCTCGGCAACG
>PXTT01000074.1 GCA_003022535.1 Bacteroidetes bacterium QS_9_68_14 | reverse complement strand
GCAGATGGAATTGGGGCTTCTGCCGCACACGCAGGCGCGTCTCCTGGCGCGCACCCTGCGCGGCGACATGGACGCCTACTTGCCGTTTCTCTTGCAGTGAGTCTACTGCCCGCCGATGGACGTGCTCGTCACCTACGACGTCTCGACTGAAGACAAGGCCGGGCGCCGCCGCCTGCGCCGCGTGGCGAAAACGTGCGTAGACTACGGGCAACGCGTGCAGCAGTCCGTTTTCGAGTGCAGCGTAGACCGCGCGCAGTACGAGCAGCTCGAAGATCAGCTTATCGCGCTCATCGACGAGGAATCCGACAGCCTGCGCATCTACCGCCTCGCCCAGCCCACCGCCGAGACGGTGCGCACCTGGGGATCCGACCCTCTCGACCTCGACGAACCGCTGGTGCTGTGAGGAAGCCGTCGCTGCGCCCTCGGCGCGGACTAGGGGTGCTCATGAAAAGGCGGGAAGGTCTGCGAATCTTTCTAACTGGCTCTCTCGCAACAGGTGGCTTACACGAAGTCGTTTTCCGCTCTCTCAGTCGCGCGTGGCCGGGGTATGGGTCTGCGAAATGGGCCTTGCAAGTCTCTGCGCGGCAGCCTATTGTAAGAAATGCCAACAGCACCGTCCCTTCGGGGACGGTGAGGATTGAAAGTCCAGCCCGTCCCGCGCTCTGCCGTCTACGAGATACAGCACCGTCCCTCCAGGGACGGTGCTTTTTCAGTCCTTCGCCGGCCCCCAGCCCGAAAACGATACGTTACAACCGCGGCGCAACCTGATCCCCGCCGCACGGTGGAAGCGGCCCCGCCGTCATTTCGGCTCGCCGCTTCCCCCTCGCCATGTCCGCTCGCTTCGCCACGCCGGGGCTCGCGCTGATCGCCGCGTTGCTACTTCTGCCGGCCTGCTCCGTCCTCGAGCGCGCCACTGGCGAGGAAAACGAGCCCCCACCTGCGGAGGAAGACGAACCGCGCGAGCCACGCACCGTGCAGGGCTTCCGCATCCAGATTCTCACCACTGGCGACAAGAGTGCCGCCAATCAGCGCGCCGCCGAGGCAGAGAGCACCTGGGGCCTGCCCGTCGAGGTCGCCTGGAAAGCACCCTACTACCGCGTGCGCGTCGGTGCCTTCGCCTCGCGGGACGCCGCGCAGGACGACCTCGAAACCGTCCAGCAGCAGTACCCCGACGCCTTTCTCGTCCCCGACACCGTCACCATCCGCCCCGACTGACGCCCCTCCCCCGGCGTCCAATCCGAAACTCCCAATCGCCTATGCACCTGCTCTCGGCTGAAGAAACGCGCTCGCGCCTCGACGGCCTCGTCCACTTCGACACGCAATCTGCCGACGCTGAGAGCGGCCTCGACCTTACCGCCGAGGCGCTGCTCGCCCCGGCGACGACTACGGCTGGTGGAACCTCGAAGCCGGCACCTACGCCGTGCGCTTCAACGAGTCGGCTGAGCTGGAGCGAGGTCAGGTCGCGCTCGTCGTCCCACACGAGCGCCTGCTGCGGGCCGGGGCACGCCACGCCGCCTTCGGGCTACGCGCCCCGCGCGAGGAAAGCGCTCCGCTCGAAGCGGTGCTCGCGGTCGGCCGGGCCGGCGTGCAGATCAAGGAGAACGCGCGCCTCTCGACGTTGCTGCTCTTCGAGGACGAAGGATAAGCCCACGCGGCGGCGTCACCGAAATTCGGGGGAGCACCTGCACGCGTCCGCTCACGCCCCGATGGCGCACGTCGCCGCTGCCCTTCGACTCGACGACGAAGCCGCTGCCCCCATCGCGCACCGCCGCGTAGCCGCAGGGCGCCGGAGGGATCCTTGATGCGGGCGTTGCCGGCGACCTCTTCAACGCGAATGTCGCCTGAGGAGTCAGTCAATTCGAGCGGGGCCACGCGCCGTACCGCCAGGTCGCCGCTCGCATCCTCGGCCGTGAGGGCCGGCCCGGCGGGCACCTTCACGGCGAAGTCCAGCGCCGCGCTTCCGTGCATGTTCTCGGGGAACGGGGCCTCAATGCGCACGGCGTCCCTGCGGCGCTCGGTAGAGAGAGCTGCACGTTCGCCAGGAGCGTCGAGTCAGAGCGCGCGCGGGCCGTCCCCTCCGCACGGACCTTCGAGAGGCCCTCCACGCCTTCACGCGACGGACCGGCCCTGGCGACCCCCTCCACGCGCGTGGCCACGCCGGCCTCGACGGATGCGGAGCGGGGGACCGAGTAGTCCAGCGGGGGGGACCGAGTAGTCCAGCGGGGGGACCCCAGCGAGGTATGGGGGCCGTCGATCTGGCAAGCCCCGAGGGTGAAGGGCTGCGGCGGCAGGTAGCGTGGCGGGGCGAAGCATAGCAGACGGAAGGTGAAAGAAAAGTAGCGTTTCTCAAAAATAATGGCCCTACAGCTCTTACAAAATTCTCCTCGGGTGCCCGCAGGCGCGCGATCGCGCGGGCGCCACGCGACTTTATTTTGGCCACGCAAAAGCGGTGACATAGCGGTGTCACGCCCGGCTCGTATGCTGGAAAGCACGATTCGGACACGTCTTCTTCCCCGCCCTCCCTGGCGCCATGACCCGCGACGCCTCCCGCCGCTTGCCGCGCTCTGCGCGCCGCCGCGCCCATAGTGACGACCCGCCCGCCTCGCGCCGCTCGTCCCGGCCCCCCCGCGCGGAGGAGCGCAACGCCGCGCCTTCGGACCCACCGGCGCCCACGCAGACGCTCTCCCCTGAGGTCTCGGAGCGCCGGCGTCCGGCGCAGCACCGCGAGGACGCGCTTTTCTACGCGCCCCCCTACGTCACTGGGCGGGGGGAGGCGATCCGTAGCGTGGCCGACCGCCTGGCCGCCCGCTTCGTGAAGCACCTGAAACCGTCGTGCGGAGTGCGTGGCGACCAGGTCGTCCTCACGCCCTACGATTGCTTCCGCCTCGATCTGCTGATCGAGCAGGACAGCGACGCGGCGGACACGCCCGAGCGCGTCGGCGTGCTGATCGGCGAGCGCGACGAGGCCGAAGGGGCGCCCGCGCTCTACGACGCGCTCATCGTGGGCAGTGGCGCGGTGGACGTGCTCTACCGCTTCGCCCCCGAGGGGCTGGCGGCGCACCTCGGCGACGCCCTCGTGCTGATGCACCAGCGCGACGCGACCCTCTTCGCGCCGGACGAACGCCTGCACGCCACGCAGGGACCCTGCGCTGGCACCCTGCGCGGCCCCGAGACGCGCCTGTCCTACCCGGCCCCGCCGGTCGAGGTCACACCCGGCCAGGTGCCCGAGCGTCCCGAAGATCCGCCGGATCTGGTGATGCGCCGCTTGAGCGCCGCCGCTCCCGCTGCCTGGGCTGCGGACTACGAGCGCGCGCTTGACCACTTCCGCGTGCCCACCGCCGCACGCTCCTCGCCCCGGGCCCTCCGGCAACGCGCAAAAGCGGCCTGATGCTGCGTGCTGTTCGGGCCAGCCTGGCCCCGCGGGCGCAGCGGCGCGAGCGCCTGCGCTGCTACGTCATCACGAAAGCGCCGCGCACGGCGCGCGTGGGCTTCCCGCCCAAGCGCTTCTCAAGAAGCGGGCCGCCGCCGGCCGCGGCGGGGGCCAGCGTCACGTCGTCGCGCCGGGGCTCGTTCGGGTCGTAGAGGCGGAGGCCCGGCGGCCCCGAGGCTGCCAGCGCGTAGGCGAGCACCTGGTGGTTTTCCCACAGCCGCGTGAGGCGCCGCGTGTAGACGAGCCCCAGCGGGACGAGCCGGCCGCGCCGCAGCAGACCACGCGCCTGCCCGAGTTGCGCTCGCGTGCGGCGGGCAAGCTCCGCGTCGCGGCAGCGCGTCCACCGCGCGAAGCGCCGCACGCCCGGGAAGAGCGGGGGCCCGAGGGAGGCGATCTGCCGTCGCAGCAGATCCCGATAGAGCGGGCTCCCGGGAGGGGGCGGGTCGCGGCGCGTCGTCAGCGCCTCCCCCTGCCGGAACGCTGCGCGGGCGCAGCGCACCATGCCGCCGCAGAGGCCCCACGTGGCCGGCCCCCCGGCTGCCCGCAGCAACGGCGCCCCCAGCGGGGCGTCGAAGCGATTGACGAAGTGAAATCCGTGGCGGAAGGGGCGAAATGCCGTCTCCATGCGGCGAGAGGGATGTGGCGCAGAAGAGCCGGTGGTGCGCTTCAACGCGCCCGGCAGCCCGGCGTGCCTCTGGGAAAATCGCGCGGGGGCCGCAACAATCACACCGCGCAACCCGAATAGGAGAGCCCCCTCCACCGGAAAGCCCTTGCCACAGGGGCGGTTCGCTTCTTCTGCATTCCCTTCTGCGAGGCGTTGCCGTGAGCATCGAACGTGTACTGCGCTGGCTGATCGTTGCCATTGTGCTGGTGGTCGCCGTCGGCATTCTCCAGGTCGTCATCGACATCGCGGCGGGGCTGCTCGGCGTGGCCGTGCCGCTGCTGCTGGTTCTGCTGCTGGTGGCCGTGGTGCTTCGTTTCTTCGGCTACTGGCGCCAGGAGCGCCGCCGGTGACGGTCGCCACAGACCCTGCGGACACCACGCGCGGGGGCGGGCGTAGAAGGCCAGTGCGCCGCCCCTTTCCCGGATGCCTGCCGCCCTGCTGTGTCCTCGCTCGACGCTCCTCCTGCCCCTGCGCGCTCCGCGCCGGGGGCTCCGGAAGAACCCGCCGACGTTCACGTCGCTTCCGAGACGGCCCTACTGGAGCGCGTGCTCGTCCACACCCCGGGGGACGAGATGGACCTCGTGTCCCCGGAGAACCGCGAGGACCTGCTCTTCGAAGACATCCTCTTCACCGGCACGGCGCGCCGCGAGCACGAGCTGATGTGCGCGCTCTTTCGCACGGTCGCGGGCCGGGACGATGCCGTGCTGGAGCTGCGCGCTCTGCTGGCCGAGGTCTTCGAGCAGGAGGCGGCCCGCGAGCATTTCGTGGAAGGGATCTGCCGTGCGGAGCCGGACCGCAACCTCAGGGCCGTCAAAGACGACCTGTTGGCCCTGCCGCCGGCGGAGCTTCTGGCGCTTGCCCTCACGGGCCGCGCGGAGGGGCTTGCGGTGACGATCCCGCCGCTGCCGAATCTGTTTTTCACGCGCGACCTCGCGGCGACGGTGCACGGCCACGTCGTGCTGGGCCACGCGGCCACGGCGACGCGCTCGCGCGAAGGGCTTTTGCTGCGCACGGTGCTGCGGCATCACCCGGCCTTCGCGTCTCTCGGAGATCGCCTCATCGAGCTGCCGGCGGGCGTGACCTTCGAGGGCGGCGACCTGCTCGTGCCCACGCCCAAGGTCGTGCTGATCGGGCACTCGCAACGCACGTCCTTCGGCGGGGTGATGGCGGCGGCGAATGAGATCTTTGCCAACACGCCCGTTGAGCACGTGCTGGCCGTCGAGATCCCGCAGCGACGCTCCTGCATGCACCTCGACACGGTGCTGACCTTCGCCACGCCGGGGGAATGCGTGGTCTACCCGCCGCTCCTGGAACGGGCGGGCTTCGGCTACGCCGTGCACCTCACGCCGACCGGGACGGCGGGCCGCTTCATGTCGGACATGCGGCCGAACCTGCGGCGCGTGCTGCCGGAGGTGCTGGGGCGCGAGATCGACTTCATCCCCTGCGGCGGGAGCGAGCACCTGCACCAGTCGCGCGAGCAGTGGACCGACGGCTCGAACGTCTTCGCCATTGCGCCGGGCGTGGTGGTCGGCTACGAGCGCAACCGGCGCACCTTTCAGCAGCTCCGCGAGCGTGGCTACCGCGTGGCCAGCGCGCCCAGCTTCCTCGACTATCACGCCGAGGGCGGCTTCACGCCCGGGGACGAGAAGGTGGCCATCAAGCTCGACGGGACCGAGCTCTCGCGCGGGCGGGGCGGCCCCCGCTGCATGACGCTTCCGCTGGCGCGGGCGTCGGCGACGGGCGGCGGCGGCCGAGGCGCGAGCGGCCCCGCGGCGGACGGCCAACCGGCCGAAAGTCCCTGAAAGCGGGCCCTACGCGCCTTCGCGGGCCGCCTTCTTCTCTTTTTGCGCGTCGCGCCAGCGGTAGCGCAGGACCAGCCCATAGATCGAGAGCGCCGCCGGCACCGTGATGCCGTTGGCCAAGATGATCGGCCAGGGCGCCGGTCAGCAGCCCGTAGATCAGCCGTAGCGCCACCCCGCAGCAGAGCACCCCGAACGTCAGAGCGGCACGTCCTCCGCCGAGCCTTTGCGCCACGTCTTGATCGCCTGCGGAAAGAACGCGCCGGTCATCGGCGTTGCCGCCGCGCGGCCGATGATCTGGATGAAGCCCGCGTTTGGGGTGCGGGAGTTCTCGGGAGGCGGGCGTTGCGCGCGGAAAGTCCGCCGCCCACGGTCCGCTGTCCTACAATCACGCCAGCGCCCGGTCGAGCACCTGGGCGGGGTGAAGCGCCTCGCGCCCGGTCGTGTCCGCGATCTGCGAGCGGCACGAAAAGCCCGGCGCGGCGATGGCCACGTCGCCCGAGGCCTCGCGCACGGCAGGAGCCAGCTTCAGCTCGGCCATGTCCTTCGAGACGCTGACGTGCTCTTTTTCGTAGCCGAAGGCACCGGCCATGCCGCAGCAGCCGGCGCCCACCGCCTCCACCGCGTGGCCGGGGGGGAGTGACAGGGCCGCCTCGGCCGGGGCCACGCCTTCGAGCGCTTTCTGGTGGCAGTGGCCGTGCAGCAGCACGTCGCGCTCGGCGTGGCCGGCCCACACGTCCGCGCTTGCCGCCGGCCACGCGTCCTCGGCGGCGCGGCGGTGCAAGAGCCCCTCGAACGAGACGACCGCCTCGGCGACCGCTTCGGCGTGCGGGTCGCCGGGCAGCATCGTCGTCAGGTCGTCGGTGAGGGCGCTCGTGCAGCTCGGCTCCAGCCCCACGACCGGGACGCCGGCCCGCGCGAAGGGCATCAGCGCCTCGACGGTGCTGACGGCCTGCCGCTGCGCTTTGCTGATGCGCCCCTTCGAGAGCAGCGTGCGCCCGCAGCAGAGCGACCCTGCCTCCGGCAGCACGGGCTCCAGGCCCAGCGCCCGCAGAACGCGCGTGGCCGCCTTCCCGACCTCCGGCGTGTGAAAGTTGGTGAACGTGTCGGGGAAAATCGCTACACGGTTTTCGGATTGTGGTGTCCGGTCTGGGGGAGCGTTCTCCAACCCCTGAAGGCTGAACCCCGAACCGTCGAACCATTGGCGAAAGGTTTCGCGCGCGAAGGGGGGTAGCTTGCGCCCCGAGGCTACGCCGAGCGTCTTTTCGAGGCCCCAGCGGACCGGGGCGAGCCGGTTGACCGCGTTGATCAGGCGCGTGAGCGGGGTGCCGGCCACGCGGCGGCTCACGTCCGGCAGCCCGCTAAAGAGGCGGTCGCGCAGGGGCAGGCCCTCCTCGTCGTGCACCTTCGCAAGCCATTCTTTTTTGAGCTTGCCCATGTCCACGTTCGAGGGGCATTCCGTCTTGCACGCCTTGCACTGGATGCACAGGTCCATGACCTCCTTCATGCGCTCGCCCGTGAACGCGCCTTCCGGCAGATCCCCGCTGAGGGCCATGCGTAGGGCGTTGGCGCGGCCGCGGGTGGAGTGCTCTTCCTCGCGCGTGGCCCGGTAGCTGGGGCACATCGTGCCGCTCCCGGTCTTGCGGCAGGCCCCATTGCC
The DNA here is from genome assembly GCA_003022535.1 of Bacteroidetes bacterium QS_9_68_14. Lineage (GTDB taxonomy): Bacteria > Bacteroidota > Rhodothermia > Rhodothermales > Salinibacteraceae > QS-8-64-10. The sequence goes on along the minus strand of PXTT01000074.1, from coordinate 33,996 downwards.
GTTGCACAGCTCCACCGCCCCGGTAAAGCCCCCGTCTTCGGAGAAGTCCAGTTCCGTCTGGGGAGGGCTCGTGTCGTACGACGGCCCCATGCGCAGCTCCTCTTCCATCGGTGGGGGGTCCACGATCACGCCGGGGTTGAGGAGGCCCTCGGGATCGAAGATCTGTTTCAGGCGGCGGTTGAGCTGGTACAGCTCCGACCCCAGAAACTCCTCGTTGAGCCAGCCACGCGCCCGCCCGTCGCCGTGCTCGCTGGAAACGGAGCCCCCGTGGCGGGCGACCGCCTCCATCGAGCCGCGCGCGATCTTTTCCATCGTCTCCAGGTCGGCCGCGTCCTTCGTGTTGACGAACGGGCGCACGTGCAGGCAGCCGCCGGAGGCGTGCGCGTAGTAGACGGCCTTCGTGCCCGTCTCGTCGATCAAGGACGAAAGCTCGTCGATGTAGCTGGGCAGCTGCGCGACGGGCACGCTCGCGTCCTCGATGAAGGCCCACGGCTTCTGCTCGCTCTGGGTGCCCATCAAGAGGCCGAGGCCCTCTTTGCGCAACGTCCACACGTCTTTGATGGCCTGCGGGTCGGTACGGCGCACGACGGCGTAGCCTCCGGGCGCCTCTGCGACGGCGTCCTCGAGGGCGTCGAGCTTCGCCTCCAGGGCGTGGCCTGCGGGCGCGCCGTCGCCCCCGGCGGGCATGTGGCTGTACTCGGTAATGAGCAGGCCGCCGGGATCGCCGCCCTCGTTGAGACGGCCCGGCGGCGCCTCCTCGACGAAAGTAAGCAGGTCGGCAAAGCCGGGGGCCTCGCGGCAGCTTTCGATCGCCACGCCGTCGAAGAGCTCCACCGCAGAGGGGCCCGTTTCCAGCACGCGCTCCACCGCGCGAAGCGCCGCCTGCCGCGTCCGGAAGTGCGCCAGCCCCAGCGCGGTCTGTTCCGGCCGCTCCACCAGCCCGATCTCGATCTCGGTGAAGGTCATGAGGGTGCCCTCGCTGCCGCACACGAGGCGCGCGAGGTCGCGCCCGCCGGGCGCGCTCCCCCCTTCGCTGCCGTTCTCGGCGCCTGGGCGCTCGACCCGGAAGTGCGGGTCGCCGTCGATGCCGGGGCGCGTCTCCTGGAAGTCCTCGGCGGGCAGCAGGTGCTCGAGGCGGTAGCCGCTGTTGCGGCGCCAGTGGCGCGGCGTGTCGCGCGCGATGACCTCCTTGTTGTCAGCCACGAACTGGCCGAGCTCGCGGCGAAGCTCGCCCGCGCGTCCGTCCGAGCGGTAGCCGTCGCGCCATTCTTCCTCGGAGCGTGGCCCGCCGAAGGCCACGGGGGTGCCGTCCGCCAGCACGCCCTCGATGCGGCGCACGTGGTGGATCACGTTGCCGTAGAGGATCGAGTGGGTGCCCGTAGCGTTGGTGGCGGTCATGCCGCCGAGGGTCGCGCGGTTGCCCGAGGAGGGGTCCGGCCCCACCGTAAGGCCGTGCCGGGCCGCTACGCGGTTCAGGTCCGCCAGCACCACGCCCGGCTGAACGCGTGCGGTCTTGGCCTCGGGGTCGATCTCGAGAACGGCGTCCATGTGGCGCGAGAAGTCCAGCACCAGGCCCGCCCCCATCGTCTGGCCCGCCAGCGAGGAGCCGCCTCCGCGCGGGCGCACCGGCACGCCGAAGCGCGAGCACACTGCGTGGGCGGCTTCCACGCCGGCGGCGGTGGCCGGGAAGAGGACGCCCCCGGGCCGGGACTGGTACATGCTTGCGTCGGTGGCGTAGAGCGCGCGCGTCATGTCGTCGGTGCGCAGCTCGCCCCCCTCCAGGCGTGGGACGAGGGCTTCTGCAAAGCCGGAGGGGAGCGCGTCGGTGGGCGCGGCGTCGGCAGAAGGGGACGCGGCAGGGCCAGGCATGGTTGGAAGTGTACTACTGCGGGTGCTGCTGATGGCGCCTCGCGGGCAGAAATACAAAGCCGCTGAGGCCTTCAAAAGATCCGTGCCACGCGCCAGAAGCGATCTTTGGGGAAGCGGCGGCATTTTATCGTTCCGTGATGAATTCGACGGGCGCTTCTCCGTGATTGGGAAGCTGCCTTGCCCATTCTCTCGTCGTTCTCCGAAAGACCGCATGTTCGCTTTTTTCGTTCGCCTTTCCCGCGGCAAGGCGGTGAATGGTAAACAGTGAATAGTGGATGACGGCTTTGCGCTGCGGTCGCCTGCGCCTGCAAAACCATCCCCGATCTACGACCTACCACCTACGGTCCGCCGGCCGGCGCCGACTTTTTCGGCGTCCGGCAATCAATCTCGCAAGCGCCCCTTTCCGCCCCCCCCTGCCATGCCTGCTCCCGACGACGACCCCGAGCGCATCCTCGTAGTGGAAGACGACGAGGACCTGGCCCATCTGCTGGAGATCCACCTGCGCGACCTCGGCTACGCGGTGGACCTCGCTCACGACGGCGTGGCCGGGCTGAGACACGCGCAGGAACGCGACTACGCCCTGCTCATCCTCGACCTGATGCTGCCGGAACTCGATGGAACGGAGGTGTGCAAGCGCGTGCGCGCCGACGACAACCGGCTTCCCATTCTCATGCTCACGGCTAAGAGCGAGGAGGCCGACAAGGTGCTGGGCCTGGAGCTGGGCGCGGACGATTACGTGACCAAGCCGTTCAGCATCCGCGAGCTCATCGCGCGGGTGAAGGCGCTCTTTCGCCGCGTGGAGGTGGACCGCGAGGCCCAGGACGAAGCCCCCGAGGAGATCGCCTTCGGCCCGCTGGTCATTGCCCCGCCGAAGCGCAAGGTATGGCACGGGAACGACCTGCTGGAGCTGACGGCCAAAGAGTTCGACCTGCTGCTCCTGTTGGCGCGCCACCCGGGCCGGGCATACGACCGCAGCGAGCTGCTGGACGAGGTGTGGGGCTACCAGTACGAGGGTTACTCCCACACCGTCAACACGCACATCAACCGCCTGCGCGGGAAAATCGAGGACGACCCTTCCGAGCCCCGCTTCGTGCAAACGGTCTGGGGCGTGGGCTACCGCTTCGCCGAGCGCGAGGAGCTCGTCGGTTCGTAGATGGTGGATGGTAGATGGTGGATGGTCTCGCCTGACAAACGCGTTGCCGGGTCGGCCACGCGCCCGCTCCGTGAAAACCCCCGCACTCCCAGACGCCCCCGCCCAACCATGCTCGACCGTTTTCGTCGGAGCTTTAGCGCAAAGGTGTCAGGCCTGTTCGTGGTGCTCCTGTTGGGGCTCGGCATCGCCATCGCCGTGCTGTGCGTGCGCTCGGCCCTCCGCTACATGGACGAGGCCGACCAGACGCTCAACCGCACCCTGGCGGCCGAGCTGGCCCCGCGCTTCGAGCCGCACCTCACCGACAGCGTCGATCACGCCGCCGTCGACAGCGTCATCAAAAGCATCACGGGCGTGAACCGGCGCATCGAGATTTATCTGCTCGACGGGGAAGGGCGCGTCAAGGCGTTGCTCGGCGAGCCGGGGCGCACGCTGGCGCGTCGCCGCGTGGACCTCGAGCCGATTCGCCGCTTCGCCGGCGGGGCGTCGCTACCGATCTTGGGCGAGGACCCGCTCGACGCCGACGGCGCGAAGCCCTTCTCGGCCGCGCCCACCGAGGCGATGGGCGAGACCGATTGCTACCTCTACGTCATCCTCGGCAGCGAGCAGTTCGCCTCGGCGGCTGGCATGATTCGGAGCAGCTACATCCTGCGTGGCACGCTCGGCGGGCTGGGCCTGATCTTGCTCGGCGGCGGGGCGGCGGGCGTGTTTCTCTTCCGCCGGCTCACGCGGCGGCTGCGTGCGCGAAAGGCAGTCGTCGAAAGGCTCGCGCAGGGCCAGCTCGACCAGCGGGCCGCCGTCGAGTCCGAAGACGAGATTGGCCAGCTCGGGGCCGCCTTCAACCGCATGGCCGACACGCTTGCGGGCCGCCTCGAGGAGCTGCGCCGCTCCGACCGGATGCGCCGCGAGCTCATCGCCAACGTCAGCCACGACCTGCGCAGCCCCATTGCGCTGATTCGCGGCTACCTCGAGACGCTCCAGCTCAAAGGCGACGCCGTCAGCAGCGAGGAGCGCGAGCAGTACCTGGACGTGGCGCTCAAAAACGCGCAGCGCCTGGGGGAGCGAGTGGACGCGCTCTTCGACCTCTCCAAGCTCGAGACCCAGCAGGTCGAGCCCCAGGAGGAGCCTTTCTCCATCACCGAGCTGGTGCAAGACCTGGTCATGCAGTTCCAGCCGCGCGCCGACGAGCAGAGCGTGACGCTGGAGGCGGACCTGCCCGAGCGCCTCTCCTTCGTGAAGGCCGACATCGCGCTGACCGAGCGGGCGCTGTCGAACCTCATCGAGAACGCCCTGAGCTACACGCCCGAGGGCGGCACGGTGCGCGTGGCCCTCGAAGACGCGCCGGGCCAGGTGCACGTGCGCGTCTCCGACACCGGGCCGGGCATCCCCGAGGAGGAGCTGCCACGCATCTTCGAGCGCTTCTACCGCGTGGACAAAAGCCGCAGCCCCCAGGGCGAAGGCGGCACGGGGCTGGGCCTGGCCATCGCCCAGAAGATCCTGGACCTGCACGGCCGCTCCCTCGACGTGGAGAGCGCCGTGGGGGAGGGCACGACGTTCTCCTTCGCGCTGCCGTCGTGAGTGGGCGGCGCACCGGGCTGCAGCCGGTGACGTGGGAGAAGAGGGGAGGAAGAGAAAGGCAGCCCCAGCACCGACGACGGGTTTTCCTATCCGCCCACTGCACAGACCATCCGCGTGGCCGCTACGGCGCGTCGCCGGAGCCGGTGCGCATGCGCTCGGTGATCCAGCCGGCGATGCGTTGGAGGGCCTTCGGGGCGATGGTCGTTTCGGTCTGACGATACGCGCTCGGCAGGCCCGTCTCGGCAGGCTGAAAGAGGTGGTTTAGGCCCGGCAGCACCTCGACGGTGGTGCCGGGGTTGCCGGAAAGCGCCTCGCGGAGCGGGGCCGCGTTCTGCTGGGGCGGCACCTGGAGGTCGTTCGCCCCGTAGAGTCCGAGCACGGGCGCATCCACCTTGCGCAGCGCCGGGCGTGGGTCGTGGCTCACGAAGTAGCGGAACCAGGGCGCGGTGTACTGCTGGATCTGCGCCTCGATGGTCTTTTCGCTTTTCTGTCGTTCGCTGAGCACCTGGCGAATCTGCGCCGCTGCCTCCGCAGAGTCCGGCGCCTGCGCCACGGCCGAGAGGAGCCGGTCTTGCGCGGCCCGAATGGAATCGAGGGTGGCCGGGGGAGCGCCCTGCGCTTCGGCGATGCGTGCGCTTTGCTCTTGGAGGAGGGCTTTGCCGGGCACGCTTGGCGCGCTCATGAGCACGAGGAAGTCCGGCGTGCCGGAGCGCGCCGCGATCATCGAGGCTACGATGGCGCCTTCGCTCCACCCGATGAGGCCGACCTTCCCGAGATCATTGCGTTGCCGCAGAAAGTCGAACCCGGCGCGCGCGTCGGCAGCGAGGTCCTCGGCGGTGGCCCCGGCGAAGGTGCCCGACGACTTGCCCACGCCGCGCTCGTCGTAGCGCAGTACGGCCACGCCGCGCCGCGTGAGCGCGTCGGCCAGGACGTGCAGTGTCTCGTGGCCAGCCACGCGCCCGTTGCGATTCTGCGGCCCGCTCCCGCTGATGAGCACGACCGCTGGGTGCGGGCCCTCGCCCTCCGGCATCGTGAGCGTGCCGGCGAGCTCCACGCCGGCGGCGTTGCTCTCGAAGCGCACGTCCTCGGTGTCGTAGGGAAACGGCGGCTCCGGCGTCTGCGGGCGGGCGGGGGCGGACGCCTCGCTCGATTTCGGTGCGCCCTTTTCGAGCACCAGCGGGGCCGTGACGCCGTTCTGTTTCCACGTGCCCTCGATGGAGCCGTTTGGGGTACGGGCTCCCTCGAAGACACCGCCGATCGCGCCGACCACCAGCCGGAGCGAGTCCGCCTTGGCGCGCACGTCGCTGACCGGGATGCCGCTGGCGCTTTGCTGGGGCACGTCCATCGTGGCCGTGAGGGCGCCGTCCTCGTCACGCTCCAGGTGGAAGACGGCCGTAAGCTGCTGCCCACCGGTCTCGATAGTGCCGTGCCAGGGCCCTTCTGGCGCGGGCGGCGGCGACTCCTGCGCGTGGGCAGCGGGCCACGCAACAAATGAAAAGAGCGCGGCGAGCAACGCAGCGACGCGGAAGGAAGGTGAGGTCATAGGAAACGGGAAAAGATGCGGCATCGAATGGTCGCATGCTTGCTCTACGCCGCTGCGACGACGAGTGTTACGCCTTCGTGGCTCCGCGCGCCGCTCGCCTGCCCGCGGCCCGTTTCGAGCCGGTCCCAATGCAGCATCCCCACCAGCGTGCCCCCCAACGCCCTCGTGACCGATAGCGAGGGCCGCTTCACGCTCGAGGGGACATCGAGACAGGCAGCTACACCGTCACCGCCGCGCGCGACGGGCTTCAGTCTGGCACAGCGACCGTCTCGGCGCGGGGCGACCGAACGGCTCCTTCCACGCTCTTCCTCAGAGAGAAGGACTCGACGGCGACCCCGTCGCTGGAGGTTGAGGTCACCAACTTCTCCGCGCGCACCCACTCCGACGCTGCTGCGGTCGACAGCGCGTTCGTGCGGGTAGGGTGCCGCGCTCGCAACCCCAGCGACGCACGCGTCTCGAGCTACGAAGTGGGCCCTCGCATCCAGACGGAGGGCAACACGTTCTACCGCGAGGAGGAAGGCGACAGCTTCGCTACCGGGCAGGTCGACGTGGGACGCTTCGAGAGGTACACCTCCGACGAGCAGGCGCTGGACGCGCGCAGGGGGACAGCATCTTTTCGTTGAGGGCTGAAAAACGCTGCCGAGGGGGGCCCCGCTCCGAGCAACGCGTTGCGGGGCACGGGCGGCTCATGCTTCGATGACCTCGCCCTGTGCGGGGCGCAGTACCTCCGCGCCCGGCAGGCGCTCGCGCAGGTGCGTGGCCATCCAGTCCTTCGCCTCGTCACTGCCATGGACGAGGACGACCTTCGCGGGGTCGAGCCGCTCAGCGAGGTTCAGAAGTTGCTGCCGGTCGCTGTGGCCGGAGAGGCGGAAGCGCTCCACGTCGGCCTGGATTTCCTGCAGGCCGGCCTCTTCGTGAAGCGTAACGGCGCGCCCGTTCTGCGCGGCCTCGGTAAGGCGGCGGGCCGGGGAGTCTTCCACCGCGTAGCCCACGCGGAAAATGCCGCCGTCGGGGTTGCCCACCAGATCGCGCGCCAGGCGGTTTGAGAGCGTCTGCCCGAACATCATGCCGCTGGAGACGACGTGGATGGCGGGGCCCTCGAGCGTGCGACGCAGCTTGTCGCGCCCGTAAGGCAGCTTCTTCTGGTCCACCCCGAAGACGCGAAAGGTCGGGTTCAGGCGCGGGGTCGTCTCGCGCGTCTTGTCGTAGAGGTCGGCGATGGCCCGCATCGAGCCGGCGGTGTAGACGGGCACGTCCTCGTCGAGGTCGCCGCGCCGCTTGAAGCGGTCAATCAGGGCGAGCACTTCCTGCGCGCGGCCCATTACGAAGACGGGCACCAGCGCCGCCCCGCCACGCTGCATCGTGCGCTGGAGGGCCGCGCAAAAGCGTTCCTCTTCGAGCGCGCGGTTCGTCTGTTCGGCTTCGGGGTCGGCCCCGCCGGTGGTTTCCATCACCAGCACGTCCACCGGCTCGTCGGGATAGTCCCCGCCAGGGATGATCGTCTGCGCGGTGGTGTTGGTGTCGCTGGAGTAGAAGACGCGGCGCTCGTCCCCGTCTTCGGAGAAGCGCAAGAGCACCCCGGCGGAGCCGAGGATGTGCCCAGCGTCGAAAAACTCGGCCTCCGCGTTAGGGTCGGCAGCCTGCGCCCCGCCCGTGTCGAAGGGGGCGCGCAGGTCCTGCTCGCGGTAGAGGCTGCTCTGAAGCTCGAGGTCGTCTTCGCTAAAGAGCGGGTCGTGCTCGGTCGAGCCTTCTTCCTGGCGGCGCTTCTGCAGGCGCGCGGAGGCAGGCAGCAGAAATTCCAAGAGCTGGTGCGTGGCCGGCGTCATGTGCACCTTTGCGTGTGGGAACTCCTCGACCAGGAGCGGCAACGTGCCGAAGTGGTCGTGGTGCGCGTGCGTGACGAGCGCATGGTCTACAGGGTTGCCCGCGCCTCCTCGCTCCGAAAAAGCGCGGCGGATCTGGTCGTAGTCCGGCACACTGGCCGGACCGTCGCGGGAGGGGTCGGCTCCGGCATCGAGGACAATTCCGGTTCCGTTGTCGAGTTGGAGAAAGTGGCTGCTGGCGCCGATGTCGTCGTCGGCACCGAGGGAAAGGAAGCGCACGGGCGAAAAAGCGTGAACAAAAAGAAAGAAGATGACAAAAAGGGAAGACGGCACGGAAGAGATGCCGGACCCGCTGGAAAGCAGGGAACCTTCCGTCTATCGTCTGTTCTTCTTATAGCGCGGCAATCAGGCCCCGCCCGAGACAACCCGGCCTACCTTGAGCGGCTTGCGGCTCCTGTCGTGGCCCCAGCGCGCCGTATCATAATCGAACACGAGAGCCACTTTCGGGGTTTCGCGGCGGGCCGGGCCTGGGGCCGTGCGTTGGCCTTTCACCCTCGCTCTCTTTTGTCTGCGTTGCCTCCGCATGAACCTGACTACCGAGACGCTTCCGTGGTACCACCGCCGGCATCACTGCCGGGGCGGTTTTCAAAACCTCGAAGACGAGCGTGCGCGGCCTCTCTCGATTTTGAAGGGCCTCGCGTGGTCGGCGCGGCGCTTCTTCAGTGGGAAGACGCACGTTCCGCCGCCATCGCAGTCCCCCGACGCGGCCGAGCTGCGGCGGCGTCCGGAGCGCCTGCGCGTCACGTGGATCGGCCATACGACCGTGCTGGTGCAGACGCCCGGCTTCACGCTGTTGACGGACCCGATTTTCTCTCGCCGCGCCAGCCCCGTGACGTTCGCCGGGCCCAGCCGCCTGGCTCCCCCGGCGCTCTCGCCCGGCGACCTGCCGGAGATCGACGCGGTGGTCCTCTCGCACGACCACTACGACCACTGCGACCGGTCGAGCCTCGAGGCGCTCTACCGCCGCTACGAGCCGACGTTTTTCGTGCCGTTGGGCGTGGCCGCGCACCTGCGCAGCTGGGGCGTGGGGCCGGCGGTGGAACTGGACTGGTGGCAGCGCGCCACGCTTGCCCCCGACGACAAGGCCGGGCCGCTGCGGCTCACCTGCACGCCCGCGCGTCACTTCTCGGGCCGTTCGCTCTTCGACCGCAACACGACCCTCTGGTCGAGCTGGATGATCGAAGCGCCCGCCACGACCGGCCCGAATGGCCCCGCACCCGGCGAGGCGCCCGTGCGCGTCTACTTTGGCGGGGACACCGGCGATGGCAGCCACTTCGCGGAGATCGGGGAGCGCCTGCCGCCGGCCGACGTGGCGCTCCTGCCCATCGGGGCCTCCCAGCCGCGCGCGCTGATGGAGCCCGTCCACATCGGGCCCGAGGACGCCGTACGCGCCCTCGACGCGCTGGGCGCGGCGCGCGCAATGCCCACGCACTGGGGCGCCTTCGACCTGGCCGAGGAAGCGGTACAGGCCCCCGCCGAGCAGCTGCGCGCCCTCATCGAGCGACTAGGGCTCGACGAGCGCTTCCCCGTGCCTGTGCCCGGAGAGGTGCTCTCCTTCGGGGCGCCTGCGCGAGAGCGGTCCACGGAGCTGGCGGCCCCCCTCGAGGACGAGCCGGCCCTCGAACCGGCTTCGTAGCCTGCTGCTCTGCGTCGCAGCTGTGCGTCTCGCTTGCCCCCCGCAGGGCCGTTCCGCGGCGGGCGCGTGGCCGCCACGCTTTCCGCGGCGCCTGGTTCTCCCCGGCGAGCGGTCTGACGAGTCCGCGGCGCAGCCGGGGCTTCAGGCGCTCGGCGTTTCGGTAGGCTGGTCAGGCTCCGTACAGCGCAGGCGTCCGTGGCCACGCCTTCAGGCCGCGCGCTTGCCAGGGTGGGGAATACCCCGTCGCCCCGTGGTTATTTTCGCAACGGCACAGGACACCGGACCGGTCTCTGCTGAAGGATCATTCCTTGCCCCGCCCTTCTCCTCGGCGCGCTCCACCGATGCACCTGTGCCTCTTCGAAGACGACCGCGCGGCGGCGCTCTTCCCCCTCGCTCGCACGCGGGCGACTTACGACTTGCGCCGGGGCCGGCGCACGCTGGGCGAGGCCACGCGCGGGGCCTTTGGGCGCCCGCCGACCCTGTTGCACGCGCGCCCGCTCATCCGTCCGGTGACGGCGGCAGAAAAGGGGGCCGCGAGCGCGCCCGAGCGCCTGCCTGGGGGAGGCGCGGACGTACTCTTCGTCAACGGACGCTTCGTGGCCCAGGAAGGCGACGCCCTGGCGGCGTTGCGCGAGGCCGTGCAGTCCGGCGAGCGCCGCGCCTTCTTCGCCAACGAGGCCGGGCAGACGACGCTCGTGGCCGCCTACGTGCCCGGGGCCGCCGCGGCGTTGCCGGAGGACCTGCTCCAGCAACGCGCCCTCACGCCGGCCGCCTTCTCGGGGCTGCCGGAGACGACGCTGCCGGACGCCCCCCTCGCCGGCCACCCGACCGACCTGCTCGACGCGCTGGCGCCGGCCCTCCACCGCGACTTCGAGGCCCAGTCGAAGGGACTCAACATCTACGAACGCCCCGGTGCGGACGTGCACGATGGCGCGCGGCTGGTGGAGGGAGAGCGCGTTCTCATCGGCGAAGGGGCCACGGTGCGCCCCGGCGCGGTCGTGAGCGCGGCGGAGGGGCCCGTCTTCATCGGCGAAGGCGCGACGATTATGGAGAACGCGGTGGTGCGCGGGCCGTCCTCCATCGGGCCGCGGGGCGAGGTGAAGCCGCAGGCGCACGTGGAGGCGAGCGCGCTGGGCTTTTACTGCAAGGTGGGCGGGGAGGTGGAGGGAACGATCATCCAGTCCCTTTCCAACAAGGCGCACGGCGGCTTCCTGGGGGACTCGTACCTGGGGCGCTGGTGCAACCTGGGCGCGGGCACGACCTGCTCGAACCTCAAAAACGACTACGGCGAAGTCAGCGTCTGGAACGGGGCCACCGGTGAGATCGAGGGGAGCGGGCGCCAGTTCGCGGGCCTCTTCATGGGCGACCACGCCAAGTGCGGGATCGGGACCTGCTTCAACACCGGCACGGTCGTGGACGTGTTTGCCAACCTCTTCGACCCGGAGGGCTTCCCGCCGCGCTACGTGCCGCCCTTCTCGTGGGGCCGCCCGCGCGAGGGCTTTTCCGAAAAGGGGTTCCCCGACTACCGGCTGGAGAAGGCCCTGCGCGTGGCCGAGGCAGCCATGGCGCGCCGCGGCCGCTCCCTCACCGAGGCGCAACGCGATTTGCTGGCGGCGATTGCGGGAGAGGAACGAGAGAAAAGGAAGGAGGGAAGAGGAGGAGCGTAAAATGGGCCGCTTCCCTGAAAATGCTCGCGTCGCCGCGAGGAGCACAGTCCCGGCGGCGATCAACCTCATCGCCCGCCCCTGTGAAATAGCGCGCCACCCGCAACCCTGTCCGCCTGCGCAGGTACAAGCGGTCCGCTCCTTCTGAACCTTCCCCCGCCCGCCTTTGCACGGACCTCGCCAGCAGCAGTCCACGCCCGATGCCGCCAGCACGGACTCGATCACGCGCATCTCCTCGGGCAAGGGAGGCGAGCGCGAGACGGCCATTCTCGTCGGCGTGGCCCGGCCCGGTTTCACGTCCTACGACATGCAGGAGGCGCTGCGGGAGCTGGAGCACCTCGCCATCACCGCCGGAGCACGCGTGATTGGGCGGCTCACGCAGTCGCTCTCGCAGATCAACCCAGACACCTTCATCGGCGAGGGCAAGGTCCGGGAGCTGGCCGGCAGGGTGAAGGCCGAAGGCGCCGACATCGTCATCTTCGACGATGAGCTGACGCCCGGGCAGGTGCAAAGCATCGAGAAGGAAGTCGGCTGCAAGCTGCTGGATCGTACGGGGCTGATCCTCGACATCTTCGCCAGCCGCGCGCAGACGGCTGCCGCCAAGACGCAGGTCGAGCTCGCGCAGCTGGATTACATCCGCAGCCGGCTGACGCGGCGCTGGACGCACCTCTCGCGCCAGGAGGGCGGCATCGGGACGAAGGGGCCCGGCGAGACGCAGATCGAGACGGACCGCCGCCTGATCGACAAGCGTATGGCCAAGCTGCGGCGCGAGCTGGAGGACATCGACCAGCAACGCCAGACGCAACGCAAGGGCCGCGCCGGCACCACACGCGTCTCGGTCGTCGGCTACACCAACGCCGGGAAGTCCACCCTCATGAACGCCCTCTCGGAGGCGGACGTTCTGGCAGAGGACCGCCTTTTTGCCACCCTCGACGCGACGACCCGGCAGGTGCGGCTCGACACCAACAAAACGGTGCTCCTCTCCGACACGGTCGGCTTCATTCGCAAGCTCCCGCACGCGCTGGTCGAGAGCTTCAAAAGCACCCTCGACGAAACGCGCGAGAGCGACGCGCTACTGCACGTGGTGGACGTGACGCACCCGAGCTTCGAGGACCACATGCGCGTGGTGGGGAAGACGCTCGGCGAGCTCGGGGCCGGCGACAAGCCGGTGCTCGTGGCCTTCAACAAGATCGACGCGCTGGAATCGGGCCGGCGCTTCCTCGACCGGCTCCAGCGGCGCTACCCCGAGGCGGTGTTCGTCTCGGCGTTGCGTGGAATCGGCCTCGAGAAGCTCGAAGAGCGCCTGCTTCAAACCGTCGAGCAGCACTTCGTGGAGCGAGAGGTGTGCGTGCCCGTCGCGGCGCAGAAGGTTATTTCCTTCGTTCACGACGTGGCAAACGTACTCGAAGAGGATTACCTTTATGCCAAAAACGGGGTGGAGGGCGCCGACCCGCAGGCTGCCGCGCGGATGCGCTTTCGGCTGGCTCCGCGCCACGACGCGAACCTCCAGGGCCGGCTCGAGGGGCTGCCGGAACTGCGCCCGCTTCCCGAGCAGCCGCCCTCGGTGGAGCGTGCCTCCACGTCCGCTCCCCCGGCCGACGAGGCCTCGCCGGCCCGGGCATGAGGGAAACGTCCCAGAGGCGCGTTCACTGGCGAACCCGGCACGGGGATTGTGCGTGCTCTGAGTAGCCACGCGCCCCACCGAAGTACTGCGCCCTCGCTCTTTCCCAACGTGCCATGAAAGTACGCGCGCTCCTTGCCGACTCGCCCGCTCCGCTCGCTCCCGGCGACCCGGTCGAAACTGCGCTCGCCACGCTCCTGGAGCACGGCGTGGCTCACCAGCCGGTGGCGGACGAAAACGACCGGCTCATCGGCCTCCTCAGCGAAGAGCGACTGCTGGAGGCTGCCGACGCGGAGGCGCCGGTGCGCTCGCTGCTGGGGCGGCGCCCGGTGAGCGTGCGGCCGGGGGCGCACGTCTTCGATGCTACGCGCTCGATGGTGCAGCACGACCTCTCGGTGCTCCCCGTCGCCGAGCCGATCACCAACGTAGGCAGCTCCGCCGCCGACTCGGCCGCTGACGCAGCGGCCGGCGGCACGGCGGCCGATGGAGCGCGCGCAGCCCGCGAGTACAACGCGGCCTCTGCCACCGAGGCGCCGGAGCGCTACCTGGGCGTGGTGCATCGCCGCGACCTCTTTGAGCAGTTCGCGCGGATGCTATCGGCGCAGGAGCCGGGCGCGATTCTGGCCCTCGAAGCCAAGGAACGCGACTACTCGCTCGCCCAGCTCGTCCACCTCATCGAGCAGAGCGACGTAAAGGTGCTCTCCGTCGCCTCTGAACCGGCCGATGGCCGGGGCAGCCCGCGCCGCCTCACCGTCAAGCTCAACGCGACCGATACGACGCGTGTGTGCCACATGCTCGAGCATAACGGCTTCGACATCGTCGCCTCCTTCGGCGAGCAAGACGACGAGGTCCTCGAGCGCGTCCAGGAGTTCATGCGCTACCTGGAGGTGTGAACGGTTCGCTCTGCTCGCCGGACCGGGGACGGCCGTCTTCCGTCCCCACGGACGTTCCTTCCCGTCATGAGCGCTTCTTCTCCTGACGACCCCAGCAGCGGTGGAATCGACACGGCCTTGCCGCCGATGGCGCTTCTGGCCACGCTCCAGACGGCCTGGACGGTGAAGGGCGCCATCGGAGAGCGCCGCGCTGGGCGCGACCCGGCCGCCCAGCAGCCGGCCGAGGACGCGCGCGCCTACCTCGTCGAGGCGGCGCGCGAACTCACGCGCCTGCACATGCAGCTTCTCATGGCGAAGGTGCAGGCCACGCGCCGCCCTCCCGGCGACGGCCCCGCCCGAGACGACGGCTCCGCCCAGGACGGTGGCCCCGCTGGAACCGACTGCGCCGAACCCGATTCTGCTGCCGGCGCCCCCGAGGAGGCCTCCGCGCGCCGCGTGGCTGCGGTGCGCCGGTTCGACGTGCTGATGAAACTGCGCCGCACGGGTCGCCTGCTGCACGGCGCGCACCAGCGCCTGATGAGTCTGTACCCGGCCGTCTCCGGGGAGCTCGTGGAAGAGGCGCGCCGCTGCCAGGGCGCGCTGGCGGAGCTGAGCGAAGGGAGCAACGTCGCCGGCGACCCCTTCGGCGAGCCGATGGCGCTTTTCTTGCAGCGCCTCCTCAGCTTCGCTGCGTGGCTGGAGCGAGAGGTGTGAGCGCGGCGCCGCCGCCGCCCAGCGTGTAGCCTCGGGAACGGCCCTGCGCTCCCGTCTCTTCCGCCCGCACGCGGGCGAACCATCACACGCCACGCGCGTTGCAAAAAGAGTGGCATATGCGGTCCTATACGGCCCGCGCAGCTCGATTCTTTCCCCGCCCGCCCCGCCTTCTTCCCGCGCGCATGGAACCGACGACGACCGACCCCGCCGACGACGCGCCCCCCGAGAACGGCGCGCCTGGCTCCGAGGCCCCCGACGCCGGTGACATCGACCCCGCCGACCGCGACCTCAGCGCCTACGCCGCGTCGAACATCCAGATCCTTGAAGGGCTCGAAGCAGTGCGCAAGCGCCCGGCCATGTACATCGGCGACGTCGGGATGCGCGGCCTCCATCATCTCGTCTACGAGGTCGTCGACAATGCCATCGACGAGGCGATGGCCGGCCACTGCTCCGAGATCGAAGTCTCCGTCTGCGAGGACGGCTGCGTGCGCGTCACCGACGACGGGCGCGGCATCCCCGTTGAGGAGCACCCGTCGGAAGGGCGCTCGGCCCTCGAAGTCGTGATGACCGTCCTGCACGCCGGCGGCAAGTTCGACAAGGGCAGTTACAAAGTTAGCGGGGGGCTGCACGGGGTGGGCGTCAGTTGCGTGAACGCGCTCTCGGGGCACTTCGAGACGGAGGTGCGGCGCAACGGCAGCCTCTGGCGGCAGGGGTACGAAAAGGGCGCCCCGCTCGGGCCAGTCGAGGAGGTGCGTCCCCTGGCCGAGGGCGAAGGCACCGGCACAGAGATCACCTTCTATCCGGACCCCGACATCTTCAAGGAAACAGACTTCCGCTTCGATACGCTGGCGGACCGCCTGCGCGAGCTGGCGTACCTGAACCCCGGGGTCCAGATCGCCATCGAGGACCAGCGCGAGGAGGACGAGGATCTGCGCCGCGAGGAGTACGAGTTCGAGGGCGGCCTTGCCGCGTTCATCGACTATCTCGACGAGGCGCGCGACCCGATCCATGAGACGATCACCATCGACAGCGGCGGGGAGGGCGTCGAGGTGCCCGTCGAGCTGGCGATGCGCTACAACGATGGCTTCAACCAGAACGTGCTGACCTTCGTCAACAACATCAACACGCATGAGGGCGGGACGCACGTCACCGGCTTCCGGCGCGCTCTTACGCGCACGCTCAAGACCTACGCACAGAAAAACGGCCTGCTCGACAAGGTCAAGTGCGACCTGCGCGGGGACGACTTCCGCGAAGGGCTTACGGCGGTCCTGTCGGTAAAAGTGGCCGAGCCGCAGTTCGAGGGCCAGACGAAGACCAAGCTGGGCAACAGCGAGGTGCAGGGGGCCGTCGAGAGTCTCGTGGGCACCGAGCTGGGCAAGTGGCTGGAGGACCACCCCGACACCGCCGAGAAGATTATCGAGAAGGTCGTCATGGCCGCGCAGGCGCGCTCTGCCGCCCGCAAGGCCCGCGAGCTGGTGCAGCGAAAGAGCGTGTTCTCGAGCGGCTCGCTGCCCGGCAAGCTGGCCGACTGCGCCAGCCGCGACCCCTCCGAGAGCGAGATCTATCTGGTGGAGGGGGACAGCGCGGGCGGATCGGCGAAGCAAGCGCGCGACCGTGAGTTCCAGGCCATCCTGCCGCTGCGCGGGAAGATTCTAAACGTCGAGAAGGCGCGCCTGGACCGCATCCTCGAGAACAACGAGATTCGCAACATGGTCACGGCCCTCGGCTGCGGCCTCACCAGCACCGAGGACGAGTTCAGCCTCGAAGACTTGCGCTACGAGCGTGCGGTCATCATGACCGACGCCGACGTGGACGGAGCGCACATCCGCACGCTTTTGCTGACGTTTTTCTACCGCCAGTTGCGCCCGCTCATCGAGCAGGGCTACATTTACATCGCGCTCCCGCCGCTCTTTCGCGTGCATAAAGGTCAGGCGGAGGAATACGCCTGGACTGAGGAGGACAAGCAACGCATCGCGCGCGAGATGGAGCAGAACGTGCGCGGCACGCCCTCTGTCCAGCGCTACAAGGGCCTCGGCGAGATGAACCCTGAGCAGCTCTGGCAGACTACGATGGACCCGGAGACGCGCATGACCCAGCAGATCACCATCGAGGACGCGGCGGCGGCGGACCGCATCTTCTCGACGCTTATGGGCGGAAGCGTCGAGCCACGCCGCGAGTTCATCGAGCGCAACGCCAAGTACGCCACGATTGACTTGTAGGGTGAGTGGAAAGTGCAGAATAGGGAGTGGCGCTTCTCCACCCATCCATCGCCGTTTGCTACTCACCACTCACCAAACTGCCATGAACGACGCACGGAAGCGACTGCGCGAGACACTCGACGCGTTGCCGGAGCGCCGGCTCGCGGAGGTGCTCGACTTCGCCGAATTCCTGCACGCCCGGGAAAAGAGCGAGCGAGAAAGCGACCCCGCGTCTCACGATTCAGCAGGTAATCCGATCTTGGATTACGTCGGCGGCGTAAGTTACGGCAAATTGGCGCAGGACATCGACCAAGATCTATATGGAGCCTCATAAACGGCTTTTCATAGACACTTGGGGATGGCTGGCCCTGCGAGATCGGCGCGAGGCAGCCCACACGAGGAAGCCGCAGACTTCTACGGGGCCTTCTGCGGACGTGGCGGGACGGCATACACGACCGATTACGTCTTGGATGAAACCATCACCCTCCTTTTCAGGCGGCTTTCCTTTTCGGAGGCCGACGCTTCGCTGGAAAAGATAGAGGCGGCCGAGCAGAGCGGATACCTTCGCATCGAACACATTGGACCGGCTCGGTTTGATCGAGCCAAAGCCCTTCGGCGAAAATATCAGGACAAATCCGACATATCATTCACCGACTTCAGCTCGATGAGCGTCATGGACGAGTTGAAAATCGAAGACGTGCTCACGGAAGACGCTCATTTCGAACACGTCGGGATGGGCTTTCGGTGCTGGCCGTAGTCCTGTTTACGAGCGGAAGCAACTGCGCGAGACGTTCGGCGCGTTGCCCGCCCCATGACCACACGACCCTGCCTGCAACGCCTGTCCCGGCCGCGCGTTGCTCGCCTCCATCGGAAGTCCCCACACTCCCGCCCCCAACCGTGCCCACTACCGACACGCCGTCTCCCACCGTGCGCACCGTCCAGGCCCACAAGGCCGACGAACTGACGGCCCGAATCGTGCGCTCCTCGCCGCTGACCTACGACCGCATAGACGATGGGGCCGCCGAGGAAGGCCGTGTGGAGGCGCCCGGCCACGTGCGCGCCGCCAGCGCCCTGGTGCGCCTGATCGACCGCTTCGCGCTGGTGCAGGACGACGCCAACTTCCTCGGCCTCGTCGACTCCGACACGCACGAGGTGCGCGGCGTCCCGCTTCCGCCCGCCCCCGATGGCGCGCGCGTCCACGACGACCAGGCGCACACCGGTGACGTTGGCAGTAAGCTCGACCTCGAAGCCTGCGCCTCCGACCCGGGCGCGAACAGAGAGTACCTGGTCGCTTTCGGCAGCGGCTCGCACAAAACCGCCGAGTGGGTCGTCACGGTCGATTGGCAGGACAAAGATCACGACGGCGCGCCGGACACACGCCTGATCGAGACGCCCGCCTTTCATGGGCGGCTGCGCCAGGACCGTGCCTTCGCTGGCAGCGGCCTCAACGTCGAGGGCGCCGTCTTCATGGGGCCAGAGCGCCTGCGCCTCTTCCAGCGCGGCAACGCCGATCCGCGTGGCGATCTTCAGCCCGTCGACGCGACCGGCGACCTCAGCTGGCCGGCCCTCAAGGCCTACCTCGCCGACCCCATTGGTACCGCGCCCCCGGCCATCGAGAACGTCATCCAGTACGAGCTGGGCGACCTGCACGGCGTGCGCCTGACCTTTAGCGACGCCGAGGCCCTCGAGGAGGGCATCACGCTCTTTAGCGCCTCGGCAGAGAACGAAGAGACGGGGGAGATCGTCGGGTCGGTGCTGGGCATCATCGACGCGGACGGGGAGGCCCGCTGGGCAGAGCTCCTCGATGAAGGCGGCGAACCGTTTGAAGGCAAGGTCGAGGGGCTCAGCCGCAAGCCCGGCGAGACGGATCACGTCTACTTCGTCATCGACAGCGATGATGCCGACCGGGCCAGCCGCGTCTACGAAGCCGACCTCGACGGGCCGTGGTACGCGCAGTTTTAGACTGGAGAGGGCCTCCTGAGAGCACGTCCTCACTTCGCTCGGGGCGGGCATTTTGGATTGGTCTCCAATCGACATGCAATCCGAAGTCGAAAATCCGAAGACCAACATGGAATTGTCCGTGGTCGTGCCGGTCTACGAAGAGGAGGCGTCGCTGCCGGAGCTGGCCGGGCGTCTGCGCGAGGCGTGCGCGGAGTTCGACTACGAAGTCATCCTGGTGGACGATGGCTCGGCGGATGGCTCGTGGGAGGAGATCGAAGCGCTCTGCGCGGAGCACACCACGGAGGGAAGCCGGTTTCGGGGCGTGCGCCTGGCGCGCAACTACGGCAAGAGCGCTGCGCTGGCGAGCGGGTTCGAAGAAGCGCGTGGCGAGCTCGTGGCCACGCTCGACGCTGACCTCCAGGACGACCCGGCCGAGATTCCCGCCCTCGTCGAGAAGCTGCGCAAGGGGCGCTACGACCTGGTGAGCGGCTGGAAGCAGGACCGGGAGGACCCCTGGAGCAAGACGCTCCCGAGCCGCTTTTTCAACACCGTCACGCGCCTGATTAGCGGCATCCAGATCCACGACTTCAACTGCGGGCTGAAGGTCTACCGCCGCGAAGTAACCGACGCGGTGCACGTCTACGGCGAGCTGCACCGCTACATCCCACTTCTGGCCAAGTGGGAAGGCTTCGACCGCATCGGCGAGCGGCCCGTCGAGCATCACGCGCGCCGCTACGGCGAGACGAAGTTTGGCGCGGAGCGCTTCGTGCGCGGCTTTCTGGACATGGTCTCGGTCGTCTTTTTGACGCGCTTCGCCACGCGGCCGATGCACTTCTTCGGCGGGCTCGGCAGCATGGCCTTCGCGGCGGGCTTTCTAATTAGCCTGTGGCTTTCATTCGAGAAGATCGTGCTGGGCAACCCGCTGGGCGACCGGCCGCTGCTGCTCTTCGGCGTGCTGCTCTTGCTGCTGGGCGCGCAGCTCTTTACGACCGGCCTGCTGGGCGAGATGATCGTGCGCCCGCGCATGGAGAAGAGCCCCTCCTACCAGGTCAGCGAGCGGGCGGCGTCTGGGCGCGGGAGCGTGGGAGAGCGAGGGAATGGGCGAGGGGACGAGCGCGTGAGCGAGACGGTGGGCACACGATCGTAGCCAGGCGAACGAAAATCAGCCACGCGACCCCGAGAACGTTTCCTCCTTCCCCTTGTCAACCCGTCATGCACACCCGCACCCTTGGCTCCGGGAAGCTCGAAGTCTCCGCCCTCGGCCTCGGCTGCATGGGCATGTCCGAGTTTTACGGAACCCCCGACAAGCAGGACGGCATCGACACGATTCACCGCGCGCTCGACCTCGGAATCACCTTCTTCGATACGGCCGACATGTACGGCCCGTTCACCAACGAAAAGCTGGTAGGCAAGGCGCTCGACGGCCACCGCGAGAAGGCCGTGATCGCCACGAAGTTCGGCAACGTGCGCAGCGAGGACGGGGGCTTCCACGGCGTCGACGGGCGGCCGGAGTACGTGCGCGAAGCCTGCGAGGCGAGCCTCCAGCGGCTAGGCGTGGACACCATCGACCTCTACTACCAGCACCGCGTGGACCCGGACGTGCCCATCGAGGAGACCGTTGGCGCGATGGGGCGGCTCGTGGACGAAGGCAAGGTGCGCGCACTGGGCCTCTCGGAGGCGGCGCCGGAGACGATCCGCCGCGCGAACGGCGAGCACGCGATCACGGCGCTCCAAACGGAGTATTCGCTCTGGAGCCGCTTTCCCGAAGAGGAGATCCTGCCGACGTGCCGCGAGCTCGGGGTCGGCTTCGTGCCGTACAGCCCGCTGGGACGCGGCTTTCTGACGGGCCGCTTCCAATCGCCGGACGACCTGCCGGAGGGCGACTTCCGTGCCGAGCGCTACCCGCGCTTCGAGCGGGAGAACTTCGAGCAGAACCTGAAACTCGTCGGGGCGGTCGAGGACATGGCGGCTGAGAAGAGCGTCGCGCCTGCGCAGCTTGCGCTAGCCTGGGTGCTCGCGCAAGGCGAGGAGGAGGGCCACGCCGAGGGCACCGAGATCGTGCCGATTCCCGGCACCACGAGCGTAGAGCATCTCGAAGAAAACGCGGGGGCGACGAAGGTGACGCTGACGGGCGCTGATCTCGCTCATCTTGACGAGATTGCTCCGCAAGGGGCGGCGGCTGGCGCTCGCTACTCAGACATGAGTTCGGTAAACCGGTAGAAGAGAGCCGGAGGGCGAGGCGTTGAAGTGTCCGAGCAGGCGACCTGAAACGCATGAGCACCGGAAACCCGAAGCCGCCGTCCCCGGCAACTTCGCAGTCCCGCAAACTTGCGCTGATCGGCCCGTACCCGCCGTACCGGGGCGGCATCGCGCACTTCGGCGAGACGCTACGCGGCGGCCTCGAAGCGCGCGGCCACGCGGTGACGCCGGTGACGTTCTTGCGGCAGTACCCGTCGCTTCTGTTCCCCGGAGAGACGCAGCTTGCGCCCGGGGCGGGCGAGAGCGGCCACGCGGGCAGAGCGGAGCGGCTGCTGGACTCCTGCGGGCCGCTTTCGTGGAGGCGCACCGCGCGGCGCGTGGCCGAGAGCGGAGCGAGCGCGGCGCTCTTTCAGTACTGGATGCCGTTTTTCGCCCCGGCCTACGGCACGGTCGCGCGGCTCCTGCGGCGGCGCGGCGTCCCGTCGATGGCGGTGGTGCACAACGCCACGCCGCACGAGCGCTTCCCCTTCGGCGACGCGCTCGCGCGCTTTTTCTTGAAGGCGTGCACCGGCCACCTCGTGCTTTCGGAGGCCGTGGAGAGCGACCTGCGCAGGCTGGGCGTCTGGGCGCCGGTGCGGCAGGTGGCGCACCCGGTCTACGACCGTTTCGGCGAGGCCCCCGTGCGGGCGGAGGCGCGCCGCGCGCTGGGGCTGCCTGCCGAGGCGCCGGTGTTGCTCTTCTTCGGCTTCGTGCGCGCGTACAAGGGGCTCGACACACTGCTGGAAGCGATGCCGCGCGTGCTCTCGGCGTTGCCGGAGGCGCACCTCGTGGTGGCCGGCGCGTTTTACGACGACGACGCGCCGTACCGCGCGCAGGTCCGCCGGCACGGGTTGGAAGAGCGCGTGCATCTCCGCGACCAGTACGTCCCGGATGGCGACGTGCCCGGTTACTTCGCGGCTGCCGACGCGGTCGTGCAGCCGTACCGATCGGCCACGCAGAGCGGCGTGGCGCAGATCGCCTTTCACTTCGACCGCCCCGTCATCACGACCGACGTGGGCGGGCTCGCCGAGCACGTTCCGCACGAGCAGGCGGGCCTTGTCGTCCCGCCGGAAGATCCCGCCGCGCTGGCGGAGGCGGTGGCGCGCTTTTTCACCGACGACGGGCTGGCCACGCGCCTCGCCCGGGGCGTGCGCCGCCTGAAAGAAGCGCGCGCGAATGGGCTCTACGACGCGCTGGAAGACCTGCTGGCCACGGCTGGCCGCTGAACGCTTCGGCCGCCGGACCGCCCCGCAGAGCGCCCATGGCGCGCGACGCTTCTGGGGGGCGTCGCTACCTGCTGCGCGCCCGTCCGCTGTTTGGTCTTCCGTTTTCGACGAGGGCCTGATAGACGAGGTCGTGCAGCGCCGGACGCACCGCTGTAATCTTATCGTTAGCTCCGCCGCGCGGGTAGACACGGTTAGTCAGCAAAAGGGCGAAGAGGTCCTGCTCAGGATCGACCCAGAGGGAGGTGCCCGTGAAACCGGTGTGGCCAAAGCTCTCGGGGCCGAAGCGCGAACCGGCTGAGGAGTAGCCTGCGCCCATCGTCTTGGTGTCCCATCCGAGCGCGCGGGTGCCGCCCAGCCCCTCGGCGCGCTCGGTGAAGGTCTCGATCGTCTCCGCCTCGAGAAACTGCTTGCCGTAGATGCGGCCCTCGTTGACGAGCATGTAGCCGAACTTCGAGAGGTCCTCGGCAGTGGAGAAGAGCCCGGCGTTGCCGCTGGTCCCGCCCATTTGGCGCGCGAGCGGGTCATGCACGCGTCCGTAGAAGGTGTCCTCCCCGTCGGCGGTGGGGACGAACGACGAGTCGCCGGTCGCGCCGGCAGCGCGGAAGCCGGTGTGCGCCATGCCGAGCGGCTCGAAGACGTGCTCCTCGGCGTAGGCCGCCAGCGACTGGCCGGTGATTTTCTCGATCACGAGCTGGAGCGCAATCATCCCCAGCCCGCTGTACATGGACTTGGTGCCCGGCTCGTACTGGAGCGGCTGCGCCATGACTGCCTCTTCAATGCTTCCGCGCGTGTCGCCGCGCTCCTCGGGTCCCAGATAGGCTTTCAGGCCTGACGAGTGCGTCAGGAGCTGGCGGATGGTTACGTCGCCTTTTCCGTTTTGCGCGAAGGCGGGCAGATGGCTGGCCACGCGGTCGCCGAGCGAAAGCCGGCCTTCTTCGTAAAGCTTCATCGCGGCGGGGGTCGTGGCGACCACCTTCGTGAGGGAAGCCAGGTCGAAGCGCGAGCGAGGCGTAACGGGTTCGTCGAGCGCGTAAGTCTGGTAGCCGTAGCCCTGCATTTTCGCCACCGTTTTCCCGCGCCCCACTGCCAGGGCGGCCCCGGGAAAGGCCCGCTCGCGGATGGAGGCGCGCACGAGTGAGTCGGTGCGGCTTAGGCGGCGCGGGTGCAGGCCGGCCACGCGGGGCGCGTCGCGGCGGGGGGCGACCTGCTCCAGCGGGATGCCCGCCCCGTAGTCGTACGCCCCGGGCACGGTGACGGGCAGCTTGCCAGGCGTCGGGCTTTTTCCGAGGACCGCCTGCGCGGCCGCCCGCTGCGTGGCCGCCTCCGTGCCGTAGGTGGCCAGGTAGGCCGCCGGCTGCGCCTGGAGGCCGGCGGCCCCGTAAACGTTGCCGAACGACACGAGCACCACGGGCACCTCGGCCTCGACGAGGCCATTCAGGAAAGCGCGTTGCGCCTCGGGGAGGCGGATGCGCCCGCCGCCGGAGCGCACGCGCAGGAAGGCTGGCGCCAGCACCGCGTCGTACGCCGTCGCCTCGGCCCGCACCGCCGCAAAGTCGCTGGAGTCGGAGCGCGCGTCGAGCGTGCGAACGGTCAGCTCCGTGCCCGCCGGTACCCCGCGCTGGAGCACCTGGCGAAAGGCGCGCCCGGTGGAGCGGTCGCTGCTGTCGCTCAAGACGACGACCAGCACACGCTCTGGCGCACTGACCGGCGTCATGGGAAACAGCCCCTCCTCGTTGCGCAGCAGCGTCAGCGACTGGCGCGCGATGGCGTCGCCCAGCAACTGGTCTTCGGGAGCGCCCACGCGCTCGCGCACCGCCGCGAGGTCCACCAGTCGGCGCTGCGGAAGGCCCATCTGCGCCTTCGCCCGCAAGACACGCCGCACCGAGCGGTCGATGCGTGCCCGCCCCAGGCGGCCTTCGCTCACCGCCTCCAGCACGGCGTGGCGCGCGGCGTAGAAATCCTCGGACTTCAACAGCACGTCGGCCCCGGCTTCGATGGCACGGATGGCCGCTTCCCCGGCGCCGAAGCCTTCGGTGATGCCGCTCATGGTGAGCGCGTCGGTGACGACCAGCCCCTCGAAGCCAAGGTCCTCGCGCAGCAGTTGATCGGTGAGGCGGGGGGAGAGCGTGGCCGGCACGCGGCGCGGGTCGGCGCCGCGGCGGCGGCGGTCGGGCTGGAGAGCCGGGAGCGCCAGGTGCCCCGTCATGACGCTGCTGACGCCCGCGTCGATGGCTGCGCGGAAGGGGACGAGCTCGAGCGTGTCCAGGCGCGCGCGAGAAGAGATGTCGAGCACCGGCAGGCCCAGGTGCGAATCGACGCTCGTGTCGCCGTGGCCAGGAAAGTGCTTGGCCGTGGCGATGGCGCCGCCCTCCTGCACGCCGTTCACGAAGGCGCGCACCATGCGCGCCACGAGCTGCGGGTCTTCCCCGAAGGAGCGCGTCCCGATGACCGGGTTGAGCGGGTTGTTGTTCACGTCGGCCACCGGCGCGAAGACGTGCTGCACGCCCAGCGCGCGCGCCTCCCGGCCGGTGATGCGGCCCGCCCGGCGGGCCAGGGTCGGGTCGCGCGTGGCCCCGACGGCCATCGCGCGGGGAAACGTAGAAGCGCGCTCCAGGCGCATCCCCGGCCCCCACTCCATGTCCTGCGACACCAGCAGCGGGAGCTCCGCTCGGCGTTGCAGGTCGTTCGCCAGGGCCGCCTGCGCCATCGGAGCGCCCCGCCCGAAGCTGACGCTGCCGAGGCCGAAGTCCTCGATCAGCCGGGCCACGTCGCGCACCGAGGCGTCGCCGGTGGGCTGAAAGTAGCCGCTGACCCAGACGCTGAACATTTGCGACACCTTCTCCGCCAGCGAGAGGCGCTCCATCTGGCGCTCGACCCAGCGGCGTTGCGCCTGCGAGAGCGACGCTGGCTTGCTGGTGTCGGCCGGGGCGCCCGCTTGCCACGCGCTGGCGGCTGGCGCGGAGGCGCGGGCCGGCGTAGCCCCGCCGAGCAACGCGCTTCCGAGCAATACGCTTCCGAGCAACGCGCTCCCGGCGACGGCGACGAGAAGAAAGGCGAGAAGCCCCGAGCGGCGCAGCGTGCGCGCAGCAGGAGGGGCAGCGGGCACCGAGAACCCAAAAAGGCGAGCCACAGAGCTGAGCAGCAGAGGCGAGGAAAGAAAGACGAAAAAGCGAGACGGTCAGGTCGTGTTTCCCGAGCGCCCGTTCTTTGAGCGCTCGCCGGCCCGGGCGGCCCCGCAGCTGGCCCGCACGACGAGTTCGGGATCAAGCAGCAGGTCGGCGCCGCAGCGGGTCTTTCCCCGATGGCACCCGCTCGGAGAGCCAGATCGCCGCGCGCTCAGCCTCGGAGGCGTTTCACTCCACGCTTGTGACGATCCAGGGCGTCTTCTCGCGAGTTGGCGCCCCGGCGGCCACGCGCCCGTGATCTGCGCTTCAAGAGGTAGGCGGCGCGCCGTTGTCTCGGGGCGGCGGCGGATCGTCTTCGATGGCCGGGCGCACGAAGCCGCTGGCGCGCTCGAGCCGTCGGCGCGCCTCGTCGGCAGCGACGTCTGCCAGGTTCATGACCAGTGCCGTCTTGACGTGTCCGTCCGCCTCGTGAAGCAGGCGGCGCGCCTCGTCGTAGCTGAGGCCCGTGACCGTCATCACCGTGCGCCGGCTGCGCTCGGTGAGCTTCTGGCTCGTTTCCTGCAGGTCCACCATCATGCCGCGGTACGCCTTGCCGCGCCGGATCATGGCGGCGGTCGTCAGCATGTTCAAGACCAGCTTCTGCGCGGTGCCGCTTTTCATGCGCGTCGAGCCCATCAAGACCTCCGGCCCGACGGTCGGGCAGATGGCCACGTCCACGTCCAGGTCAAACTCCGCGCGGCGGGTGCACGTCACGAAGAGGGTGCGGCAGCCGACCTCGCGGGCGTGCTCGACCGCGCCGAGGACGTAGGGGGTGCGCCTCGAAGCGGCGATACCGCAGACGATGTCTGGGGGAGCCGCCTCGACGGCTTCGAGCATGTCGGCGCCGCCGGCCTTTTCGTCCTCGACGCCCTCCTGGGAGCGGAAGACCGCCGCGCGCCCGCCGGCCACGAGGCCTTGCACCATCCCGGGGTCCGTCCCGAACGTGGGCGGACACTCTGAGGCGTCGAGCACCCCGAGGCGCCCGCTCGTGCCGGCGCCCACGTAGAGCAGGCGCCCGCCCTCTTCGAAGGATTTCCCGATGAGGCGCACTGCCTGGGCGATGTGGGGGATCTCGCGGCGCACCGCGATGGGCACCTGGTGGTCTTCGGTGTTGATGAGGTGCAGGATCTCTTCGACCGAGGCGGTGTCGAGGCCGCCGGCGCGCGGGTTGCGTTGCTCGGTGGCCAGTTCCTCGAGCGTGTCGAAGAGAGCCGAGGGCGTGGCCGGTTCCTCGGGTATCCCTTCGGTCTCTTCGGGAGCGAGCGCCATGTCCGAGTCGGGGGAGCCGGAAGCGTCTGCGCCCGGCGGTTCGTCGGAGCGGGCGTCGGAGCGGGGCGAAGAACTCATCGAGGAGCAAGAACAGTGAAAAGGAAGCAACGGAGCAACGGAGCAACGCAGCTCGGGCGTCACTTTACGACCGGTACGTCCGAATGTCAAATTGCAAGCTGTGCCGCGCCGCGCCAATCATGGGCAACGCCATCGCCTGCGTTTCGCCCGCGGAAGCGGCGGGGCCAGCGGGCCTCGCTGCCGGGGACGCGTGCTCGGAGCGGCGGGCCTTCGGGCCGCCGGGGGCGAGGAGACCACGCGCCGCAGGCGAGCAACGCGACATGTAACATCGCGTTGCCGTGTCGCGTAGCTAAAGGCGCCAGTGCAATGAGAGGCCTTCGACCTTTAGTCCACCCGCTGCGTGCGCGCTTTCCTCAACGAGATCATCGAGGGCCTGCGCATCGCCGGGCGCGCGGTGCGGACCCACAAGATGCGCTCGGTGCTCACGACGCTGGGCATCATCATCGGGATTGCGGCGGTCACGTCGATGGCCACGATCCTCAGCGGCATCAGTCAGCAGTTCGAGAAGACGCTCTCCTCGCTGGGCACCGACGTGATCTACGTCTCGCGCTTCCCGGCCTCGCGCGGGCCAGGCTTCGAGTGGTGGAAGTACGCCGGCCGGCCGCCCATTAGCGAGGACCTCGTGGAGACCATCGACGCGCGCTCGGAGTACGCCGGCGCGGTGGCGCCGCTCACGAACACGAACCGCCGCGCGCGCCGCGGCGACAACGTCGTGGAGGCCAACGTGACGGGCTCAACGCCGGCCTACGGGCGCATCAAAGGCATCGAGCTCGCGGCCGGGCGCTTTCTCACTCGCAGCGACGAGCGCTCGGCCAAGAACGTCTGCGTGATCGGCGCGAAGATCGCTGGCGAGCTTTTTCCCGTGGCCTCGCCGGTGCAGAAAGATGTCCGCGTAGATGGGAAGACCTGCACGGTCGTCGGCGTGCGCGAACGCCAGGGAGCGGGCCTCTTCGGCCAGACCAGTGAGGACGAGCGCATCATCTTCCCGTATTCTACCTTCAAGAAGCTCTTCGGCATCAGCCGATGGCGCTCCATTCAGGTCATGGCGAAAATAGACCAGACCGGCCAGATGGACCGCGCGACGGGCGAGCTAACGGGCATCATTCGCACCGCACGCGGGCAAGACCCGAGGGCCGAGAACAACTTCACGCTGATCCAGCAAGACACCGTGCGCGCGCAGTTTGCCAGCGTCAAGTTTGCCATCTACGCGGTGGGCCTGTTCCTGACGGGCCTCGCGCTGGTGGTCGGCGGGATCGGCGTGATGAACATCATGTACGTCTCGGTGAGGGAACGGACCGGGGAGATCGGCCTGCGCAAGGCCGTCGGCGCAAAGCGGCGCACGATCCTGCTTCAGTTTTTGATCGAGGCAGTCATCATTTGCATGATCGGTGGGGCCGTGGGCGTGGCCGTGTCCTTCGGGCTGGCGGGAGTCATCAGCGCCTTCGGCATCCCGTCGGTGCTACCGATGAGCACCGTGGCACTGGCGTTCGGCATCTGCGTGGCTGTGGGCGTCCTGTTCGGGATGGCCCCGGCGTGGCAGGCGGCAAAAGCCCAGCCGGTCGAGGCATTGCGGTACGAGTGAGTGCGCTCTTCGAGCGCGAGGATGGGAAGGTATGAGAAGGAGGGAGCCTTTCGCTCGACGCTTTCGCTTGCTTCCGACCCCCCCCACCTTCCCCCCTCAAACCTTCCAACCTTCGGCGAAGCCATGAACCTAATCGAAGCCACGCGCTCGGCGCTCGCGGCATTGCGGGCGAACCTGACGCGCTCGGCGCTGACGCTGCTGGGCATGGTGATCGGGGTCTTCGCGGTGATCGCCTCGGTGACGGCCGTAGAGGTGATCGACGTGTACTTCCAGGAGTCGCTTCAGATCTACGGCGGCTCCACGTTCAGCGTGAGCCGTAAGGGCGGCTGGGAAGGCGGGCAGCGCAACGAGGTGCCGGACATCACCTACGAGCAGGCGCTCCGCCTCAAGCGCCGCGCCGGCCCGGGGCTGACGGTGAGCGTCCAGGAAGGCTTCGGCTACGGGGAGAAGGTGCGCTCTGGTGGCAACGCGACGGAGGGAGGCACGACCCTCTACGGCGCGGACGAAAACTTTCTCGGCAACTTTGGCTACGATCTGGCTGCCGGGCGCCCGCTCACCGAGCAAGACGTGGAGTATGCCCGCAACGTGGCGCTCCTGGGCCAAGAGGTCGCGGAGGCGCTCTTCCCCAACGCCACACCGCTGGGCAAGGAGATCACCGTGGGGCGCGTGCGCCTGCAGGTGGTGGGCGTCCTGGCCGAGAAGGGCGGCTTTCTGAACATGAGCTTCGACAACCGCGTGGTCGCGCCGATCTCGACGCTGGCGGATGCCTACGGCATGCAGGGGCGCAACATCGGCGACCTGAGCGTGAAGACGGCCGGCTTCGAGGCGATGCAGGCGGGCAAGCAGCAGGTCATCAGCCACATGCGCGTGATTCGCGGCCTCGGCCCGTCCGAGGACAATGACTTCGAGATCGAGTCGAACGCCACGCTCCAGGAACGAACCGAGCAGTTTACCAGCGTGCTCACGACCGGCGGGGCGGGCATCGGGCTGATCTCGCTTCTGGCGGCGGGGATCGGTATCATGAACATCATGCTCGTGAGCGTGACGGAGCGCACGCGCGAGATCGGCATTCGCAAGGCCGTCGGCGCAAAGCGGGGCGACATCATGCGCCAGTTCCTCATCGAGGCAGTCGTGATGTGCCAGATCGGCGGACTGATCGGGATCGGGCTCGGGGCGGCCTTTGGCAACCTCGTGGCCGTTTACTTCGACATCAGCGCGGCCTTCCCGTGGGCGTGGGCCGTGGGCGGCGTGGCGGCGGTGACGGGCATCGCGATTGTCTTTGGCGGATACCCGGCCTGGAAGGCGGCGCGGCTCGACCCCATCGAGTCGCTGCGGTACGAGTAAGTGCGCGTCGGCCCTGCCTCGCGCAGAGATGGGAAAAAAAGAGTGAGGTTTTTTGTCAGCAGCGTCTTCACTATGCTTTGGCGAAGGCGTCTCCGACAGACCGCCCCCCTTTCTGTGCTTCCTCTTTCCCTTGGCCCGCAAACGAAGTGAGCGCCAGCAACGAGGCAAAGAGAGCCGCTGGAGAAGCGGGGGCGGCGCTGGTCGAAGATGGGATGCGCGTAGGGCTGGGCACCGGCTCGACGACGGCGCACGCCCTGCGCGCGCTGGGAGAGCGCCTGCGCCGGGGCGAGCTGAAGCGCGTGGCCGGCGTGCCGACTTCCCCGGCAGCCGAGCGGCTGGCACGGGCGGAGGGGATCCCGCTTGCTACGCTCGACGAGGCCGGCGGCCTCGACCTGGCGCTCGATGGGGCCGACGAGGTGAGCCCGGCGCTGAATCTCATCAAAGGGCGCGGCGCGGCGCATGCCCGCGAGAAGGTCGTCGCGGCTGAGGCGGAGCGCTTCGCTGTGCTCGCCGATCCGTCGAAGGAAGTGGAGCGGCTAGGCCAGCAGGTGCCCGTGCCCGTCGAGGTAATGCCGATGGCTGCCGCCGGCCCGGCCACGCGCTTCCTGAAGGAGGCAGGCGCCACTGCCGTCGAGCTACGCCCCGGTGTGGCCAAAGACGGCCCCGTCGTGACCGAGCTAGAGCCGCTGGAGCGGTTCTGGCGCGCCGAGGAGAAACACCAGAGCTACTTCGACAAAAACCCCAACGACGCCTACTGCCAGATGCACGCCCAGCCGAAAATCGAGAAAGTTCGCGAGAAGTTCCGCGAGAAGGTTACGCAGTCCTGATTCTCACTGGCCCATCAGGTCGACGAACAGCGCCTGCACGTCTGCAACCGTCACCTCACCGTCGTTCTGGCTGGCGAAGTCGAACTGCGCCGCGCGGTCCTGCACGGCCGCCGAGTCGAGGTTCTCGAACAGCGCCTGCACGTCCGTGACACTGAACTCGCCGTCACCGTCGACGTCGCGGTAGAGGCCGTCGCCGTTCAGGTCCTGGGGCGGCCCCTCGCCGATCCACGACGAGCCGCCATCGCCGTCCTCACTCACGAAGCTCACTGCCCGGGTCGAGAAGTGGTCGACCTCGATCGCCATCCACGGGCTGTTGCCCGGGCCTGCGTCCTCGTGCAGCTCGATTTCCTCGCCGTCGAGGTACACCGACACGTTGTCGATATCCTGGGACGCTTTCAGCGCCTGCTGCTGCAGGTAGAAGGTCACGTTCTCGGCGTGGCTCTCGACGGTGATCTCGAGCGTGGAGTTCTCCTCGGTGTCGACGGCGAGTTCGACGCTCGTGGTGTCGGCGTGTTGCTCCTCGACGCGGATCTTGCCCGCGAGACTGTTCGGCTCGGTCTGGTTCGCATCGAGCGCGGTCGTGTTCCGGAACGCCGCGAGGTCGCCGTCGCCGTCACCGTCGCCGTCGAGGATCTCGATCTCCGCAGTTTCGTTGTCCCCGCCGGCGTAGACGCCGTGCGTGTAGTTGCCCGGCTCGACCGGTTGCGTGTTGAACTCGAAGCTGACGTTCGTGCTCTCGCCAGCGTCGAGGTTGACGCCGGTGGCACGCTTCACCGAGTCGTTGATCTTGTACTTGACCGGGCCGGCCGCCTGCCCGTCACCGGTGTTCGTGATCGTCGCGTTGACATCGATCCATTCGCCCTGGCTGGCATTCTCCGGCGCCGTCAGATTCGAGACCTCGAACGACCGGTCGGGAGCACCGCCGCGGTCGCCTTCCTCGATTTCGATCTCCGCGGCAGCACTGCTGTCACCGGCGTGGACGCCGTGGGTGTAGCTGCCCGCCTCGATGCCGTTGGTCCGCAGTTCGAAGGTGACCGTCGTTTCCTCGCCGGGGTCGAGGTGGACCCGCTCGGTGCCGCGTGGAGACTCATCGAAGCGGTACTGCACTTGGCCGCTGGCCGCCTCGTCGCCCGTGTTGTTCACTGTCGCCTCGACCTCGACGACATCACCCTGTGTGGCGTTCGGCGGCGCGTCCAGGTCCGACAGTTCCACGCCGTCCATCGACGGCGGGCCCTGCTCCCCGATTGCGTCGCCAGCGCCGACGGCGGCCGGCACCGCCACGCTGGCCGCCGGGACTGCTGTTACCAGTACGACTCCCAGTAGGATCGCGCCGATCGTGTTCACTCGCATCCTGGACGATACGACGACTGTAATCAGCATATAAAGATTACATACT
Source organism: Bacteroidetes bacterium QS_9_68_14 (assembly GCA_003022535.1). GTDB lineage: Bacteria > Bacteroidota > Rhodothermia > Rhodothermales > Salinibacteraceae > QS-8-64-10. The sequence goes on along the minus strand of PXTT01000074.1, from coordinate 2,203 downwards.
CATCCCAAATAAACTCCAATTAAGTCGATTTAATCGGTATCCAAACCGTCCGTCATTCTGCGAATTGCTGCTATCAGGTACGATACTGGCAGGAGAGGCCACCGAAAGGAGGGTGACGGCCTCCGGAGCGAGCGAGGAGCGATCAGCGGGCTGTAGCGGGGAGCCCCCGGCCATGGGACTGCATCGGAGCCAAAACGGAGCCGGTGCAGGGGCCGCCGTGGACCGGCCTGGGATCGGGGGACGTTGAATGGTCGCTCCGACTCCCCTTTGGGGGACGCAAAGCGCGGGAGTCAACCGGGAATTACGCAGTCGAGCGCCCGAGCGCGCCGAGCGTGCCGACGAGGGCGAGGAGCGCGCCGAGAGCGACGGCGAGTGGGAGTGTGGGTGGCCCGAACGCGTCCCGAGCGCGTACACGCCGATGAGGATGCCGCTCACGACCGCGCCGGCCCCGAACGCGTACAGCATCTCGGTCGTCCCGCCGCCCAGAAACGAGACCACGAACGCCGCCGTCAGGAACGCGATCAGCGCGACGAAGACGGGCAAGATGCGCCTGTCTCGCAGTAGAGCTGTGACCATAGCAATCTCTTGGCCCCCTCTACTGTCTCGCCCGTTATAACGGTTTACAAACGCGTCGCCGGCGGGCTCGGAGCCGCCCACAGGAGCGCGACGCAGAGAGGAGACGGCGGTTTCTGGCACCCTCCGGAGCCACCGCGCTCAGTCGTCTATTTCGGACGGAATCTCGATCCGCGCGCCGGCGGTGACGCCGGTTTCGTTGGCCCACCCCCGCGGCACTTCGAGGACGAACTTGCCGCGCCCGTCGTAGGAGTCGCCGTCGACCGGCGCGTGGTGGATGGTGGTGATCCGCCCGTCGCTGTCGGCGAAGATGATGTCCAGCGCGAACGACATGTTGCGCATCACGTAGGTGTGGCTGCCCTCGCTGCCGTGGACGAACAGCATCCCCTCGCCGAACTCGAGGGAGTCGGTGCGGCTCAGGCCCACCCGGCGTTTGTCGCGGGTGTCGGCGACCCGGACGTCAACCGTCGCCAGCGGGTCGCCGTCCTCGCCGTAGACGGTGACGTTCGTCCGCTCGTACTCGCCGGTGTCGACAAACAGCAGCGGGGGGTTGAACAGGAACCAGACGAGGCCGGCCAGCAGGACGACGACGACCCCGAGTGCCAGCCGCTGTCGCATACCGGACCCAACAGTCGCGGGCCGGTAAGCGTTCCGGGAGAGACAGAAACTGTTATTTCTCGGCGACGACTTGCATGAACTGCCGGGTTCGTGGTCTAGCTGGTCATGACGCGGCCCTTACAAGGCCGAGATCGGCGGTTCGAACCCGCCCGAACCCATCTTGCTGCTGCGAACACTCGTGAGCAGCAGCATGATAACGTGAGGGTGCGGTTCGAACCCTACCAGTCGCGCGCAGCGAAGCGAGCACGTCTGGTTTCGGTTCGAACCCGCCCGAACCCATACCTGCGAAGGATCACGTGATCGAGTAGGCAGCGCCGGCGATCAGCGCCAGGACGCCGATGACGGCGGCGATCGCGAGGTAGCTGATCGCGCGCGGCTCGTCGAACACGTGCATGTACCAGCCCGCGACGCTGACGGCCTTGATCGTCGACAGCAGCAGCATGACGCCCATGATCGGGACGTAGAACTCCTCGAGGAGCCCCGTGAACTCCAGGGCCGCCTGCATCGTCGACAGGACCATCAGTACGCCGAAGATTGCCGTGTAGAGTTTGATTGATGCCATTGTGATCGCCTACAGGATGTAAAACAGCGGGAACAGGAACAGCCACACGATGTCCACGAAGTGCCAGTACAGCCCGAAGTACTCGATCGTCCGGGCGTTCTCTTCACCCTGGTAGGCGCCGGTGTAGGCTCGCACCATCAGGAACAGCATGAGCATCATGCCGATCACGACGTGGGCCGCGTGCAGGCCCGTCGTCAGGTAGAACGTCGAGGACATGATGTCCGCGTTGAACGTCCAGCCCTGGTGGAAGTACAGGTCGACCCACTCGATGCCCTTGTTCAGCAGGAACAGGCAGGCGCCGAGGAACGTCGTCCCGATGAACCCGAGCGTCAGCTTCCGGTTCTCGACAGACAGCGGACCGATCTCGGTGGTGCCGACGCCGCGGCGGGCGAACACCAGCGCCAGCACGACCGTGAAGCTGCTGGCCAGCAGGATGTACGTGTTCAGCAG
>PXTT01000073.1 GCA_003022535.1 Bacteroidetes bacterium QS_9_68_14 | reverse complement strand
CGCGCCCCACTCCAGCGCCGCATACGCTCCCAGGAAGACCGCCGCCAGTCCCCAGTGCCCCGCCGACAGCTCGACGGGCACGGTCGCGGCGGGCAGGTCGTGGAGCAGGCCGCTTACCCCATTGTAGACGAGAGCGTACCCCCCTACCGTCGGCAGCAGGATCGCAGGCACCATCCACAGCCGGGTCGTCGGCGCCAGGTCGGCCCGCCGCACCACCGACCGCGTGGCGTGCAGCACCGACAGCGCTACGAAGCCGACGAGGAGCGCGCCGCTGTCGGGCGCCGTGATCGACTTGTGCGTCAGCGCGGCAAAGAGCGCGCCCCCGGCGAGCGCCGTCCCCAGCGCGATCGCGCCCGAAAGCACGCTCGGCCCCGCATCTGACCCGGCGGGCGACTGGGGCCGCGTGTGCTCCACCACCGAACCGGAGGCCAGGAAGAGGTACGCCTTGTAGAGGCCGTGGAGCAGCAGGTGCGTGACGGCGGCGGCCACGAAGCCGAGCCCGCCCTGAAGCACCATGAAGCCCATCTGCGCTACCGTCGAGCAGCCCAGCTGCCGCTTCACGTCGGTCTGCACCAGCATCCAGGCCTGGCCGACGAGCGCGCTGAGGCCCCCAGCGGCCGCCATCACGAGCATGACGCTCGCATCGGCGAAAAACACCGGCGCAAACCGGGCGATCAGGATACCGCCGGCATTGGCGAGGCCCGCGTGCATGAAGGCGGACACGGGGGTCGGCGCCGTCATCGAGGAGAGGAGCCACCGGTGAAACGGCACCAGTGCCGACTGAATCATGGCGGCGAGGAGGAGCAGCCCGGCGGCGCCGTAGACAACGGGCGCCGAAAGGGTGCCGGCCGCCGCGGCGATGCCGGTAATCGTCGTCGTGCCAGCGGCCCCCCCTAGTAACGCGAGCGCGCCGGTCAGGAGCGCGCTGCCCCCCAGGAAGACGCGCCGGGCGTACCGGGCGGCCGCCTGCGCCTGCGGCCAGCTCCGCACGTGTCCGATGAGACCGGCCAGCACCCCGCCCATCGCCGCCCAGAGCAGGACGAACAGCGCCAGATGATTGGCGGCGACCAGCCCCAGCACGATGAGCGTGAGGCCGAAGAGACGCCCGTAGAAACGGGCCAGGTGTTTCGCCCCGGCCATGTAGCGGCGCGCGAAGCTGTGCACAAACCCGCTCACCAGCGTAGTGAGAAGCGCCATCCCCTGCGTGAAGCCGTCGATGTGAATCGCCGTTCCCGCGCTCCATTCGCCCCCTGGGCGCCACACGATCGCCGCCAGCACGATGGCGAAGAGCGCCCACGCGAGGCGCGTGAAAAAGAGCGGCCACCGGGAGGAAGAACGAGACGCCATGAGGCGGTTGGAAAAGCCGTCGAGTGCGAAGCGTGCCGAACGCAATGGATACAGGCCGTGCAAACATGCGAAAGGCCGACACCGATACCCTGGGGGCATCGCGTGCCGGCCTACAATCGTTGCACCCGCCCTTCCCTTCGGGGGACGTGTGCGCGACTTGCTTGCCGTTCAAGTATGTGGCTGGCGGCTCAGCGCGCGCAGGGCGCTCCGTGAAGCCAGCGATAGGAAAGTATAGGCGTATCCTCCGGCCCCGTCAAGGGCCTCGATTGCGATTACCCAAAGTTCATGAAGGCTCAAGCCGTGAGCCGCGCTTCCAGGTCGTCGGCAAGGCTGAACACGAAGAGACGCTCGCCCGTCCGCGCGCTGATGTCGGCGTGCATGCTTTCCACTTCCGCGCCGGTCTCCTTCGTGACGAGCGTGTGGAGGCCGTCGCTGGAGCTTTCGATGATGCGCCTCCGCATTTGCTTAATGAGCTCGATTCCGTCGTCCTCTTCGCTCAACTGCTTCTCGGCCGGGCTCAAGATGCCCTGCAAGCGAACGACGACGAGGTTCTCGACGATAAAAGTTTTCGCTTCCTCCGGGCCACGCCCCAGGTGATCGCGCTCGTACTGCGTGATCGCTTCGGTGACGGCGGCCTCGACCTGCCCTTTGGTGCGCGAAGAAGGACTCATGGAGGCGGTGACCTACTGGGGGGTGCAAGGGGCGAGTGCGCGACGATGAAGCGGCAGCAGGGCGACGAGAGCAGCGACGCGAGACGCGCAAGCAGGACTGGCGCACTTCAGCCATGCGGGGGCGCGTGCTCTAGTGCGACTCCAATCGGTAATTGGGTCAATATGTTGTAGCCGTTCGCGGCCGTAGTAAGAATGAACGCGACCCATGACTTCTTCGACGGGAAGGGGAGTACGCATCAGCAAGAAGAAAAAGGCCGGGTGTGGAGGAACCGAATACAACCATCACCCCCAGCTTTCCTGTCGAAGTTGCACCAAGCCCCCTGTTTCACGCCGGCCGGCACGGATTTCCCCGATTCTTTGCGCCGTGGGCGGGGACATGGTAGCAGCGGCGGGAAGCAATTCTATCGCGCATGATTTACGTTCCCGTGCGACCGCTATCCACTTTGCGCTTCGCGCATTCCGTTTCTATGATCAATGTTCGCATCGTCGCCCCCGACCAGGAAGTTTTTAGCGGCAGCGCCGAGAGCCTGCGCGCCCCCGGCGTGGAGGGGTCGTTCCAAGTCCTCACGGGCCACGCGCCCATGATCGCCGCCATCGAGACGGGCCCGCTGCTCGTGGAGCCGGAAGGAGAGAGCCGTATCGCCTTCGCCACCAGCGGCGGCTTCGTGGAAGTCCTTGATGACGAAGTGACCGTCCTGGCCGAAACGGCCGAGCCGGCCAGCGAGATTGACGAAGACCGGGCCCGCGAGGCCCAACGGCGCGCCGAGGAGCGCCTCGACGCCGGAGAACTGGATACGGCGGAACGCGAGCGCCACCAAGCGGCGCTGGAGCGGGCCCGCAACCGCCTGCGCGTCTCGATGGGGAACGCCACAGGTCGTTCGTAGATCATGGATGGGTTTCGGTCCCTCGCTCCGGACCGACGACCCGCTGCTATTTCCCGTCCACTGTTTACCTGTATGATCGTAGATGATCTCGACACGCCCGCCCTGCTGGTCGAGAAGGAGCGGCTGGAGCGTAACCTGCGCCGGATGCAGGAGAGGGCCGATGCGGGCGACGCGCGCCTGCGCCCGCACATCAAGACGCACAAGTCGCCCCCGATCGCGCAGTGGCAGCAGCAGGAGGGGGGCGACGGAATCGCCGTCGCCACGCCGGGAGAGGCGGAGGCGTTTTTCGAAGAGGGGTTCGAGGACATTCGCGTGGCTTACACCGTGGTGGGCGACCGCAAGCACGCCCGCCTGGCGCGCCTGATGAACCGGGGCGCCGAGGTCTCCTTCTGTGCGGACACCGAGGCGGGCATCGCGGCCGCCGCGCAGTTCTACGACGGCAAGCAGCGCCCCGCGCGCGTGCTCCTCGAAATCGACGTGGGCCACGGGCGCTGCGGGGTGCCCTGGCAGCGACGCGACCGCGCCGAGGCCCGCGCGCGGCAGATCGCCGAGGCGCCGGCGCTGCAACTGGCGGGCCTGCTCACGCACGCCGGGCAGGGCTACCAAGGGCCGCGCGAGGGCGAGACGCCCGACGAGGCCCTTCGCCGCGTGGCTCGCGAGGAGCGCGAGCGCATCCTGGGCGTGGCCGCGCACCTCGGCGACGCGGGCCTCGCTGACCCGAGCGGCGAGGACGATCCCTTCGAGATCAGCATCGGCTCGACGCCCTCGATGACGCATTTCCCCGTCGAGGATGAGAAAGCCGCGCACGAAGACTTCTCCGTCACCGAGGTGCGGCCGGGCAACTACGTCTTCTACGACGCCATGCAGGTAGCCCTCGGCAGCGCTGCGCTCGAAGACTGCGCCCTCACGGCGCTGGCGACCGTCACCAGCAAGCGCCGCTCGGGAGAAGGCACCGAACGACTCTACCTGGACGCGGGCAAGAAAGTCCTCACCACCGACCGCGGCGCAGCGGGCCCCGGCTACGGCACACTTCTCTACAATGCCGCGGCCATGCGCCCATGGCCGCACGCGCAGGTCCACCGCCTCAGCGAGGAGCACGCCTGGCTGGAGGTGCCCGGCGGGGCGCCCTTCACCACTGGCGACCGCGTGCGCGTAGTGCCCAACCACGCGTGCGTCACCGTCGCCACGCAAGACGTGTTGCACCTGGTGGACGGAGAAGACGTGATCCAGACGCTGCCGGTCGTGGCGCGTGGGCACGCGGGGTGATGCGCAGCAAGTGATTCTTGGCCCGTGCCGCGTTATCTTGTCGCGTCGCGGGCGCGCACCCCGCTCGCCTAAGCCCCCAACCGTAGCGTGAGAACTTGCCATGCGCGTACTCATCATCGGCGGCGGCATCGCCGGGCGCACCGCTGCGCTCGCGTTGCGCCGGCGCGGGGTGCCGGCGGTCGTCTACACCGCCGCGCCCGAGGCGAAGGACGGGGCTTCCGGGATCCCCGAGGCGGGGCTGTGGCTGCCGCCCAACGCGATGAGCGTCTTCGAAGAACTGGAGGTGGCCGGGGCGGTCCGCGAGGCAGGCGTCCGGCTGGCGCGGGCCGTCGTGGAGCGGCCCGACGGGACCGAGCTCTACGCGATGGGCCTCTCCTCTGAGGAGCAGGGCGCCCCCAGCGTGGCGCTCTCGCGCGGCACGCTCCGGGCGCTCCTGGCCGAGCGCCTGCCCGGCGCCGTGCAGCACGGCGGCATGGCGTGCGCGGGCGTTTCGGAAAAGGGCGATGAGGTCACGGCGCGCTTCGAGGGCGGCACCGAGGTGAGCGGGGAGGTGCTCCTGGGAGCCGACGGAGCCGCCTCGGGCGTGCGGCGGCGGCTCTTTCCGGGCGCCACCCTCCGCTCCGCCGATCAGGTGCGCTACGCGGGCGTGGCCGAGCGGCCTGCGAACGCGCCGAAAAGGGCGCCGGCGCTCCGCGAGGTTTGGGGCAACGGTCTGCGCTTCGGCCATCTGCCCCTCGGCGAGGGCGTCTACTGGTTCGCCACGCAACGCGCCGCCGACGTGCCCGTCTCCGCTCGCTCCTCGCACGCAATGAAGGCGGCCCTGGCGCGGCGCTACGACGACTTTCCGCCGCCCGTCCCGTCGCTCATCGAGGCCACGCCGCCGCAGGGCGTCACGCGCGCCGAGCTGCGCGACCTCGCGCCGCTGGAACGGTGGCACCGGGGGCGCCTCGCTCTGCTGGGCGACGCCGCGCACGCGGCCACGCCCAACCTGGGCCTCGGGGCTGCACAGGCCCTCCGCGACGCCTACGTCCTGGCCGTCGCGCTCGAAGAGCACGGCACGCCAGAGGCGGCCTTCTCCGAATACGAGGAGCAACGCCGCGAGAGTGCTCACCGCGTCGCGCGGCGCGCGCGCCAGGCCGGGCAGTGGGCTCACGCCCGCGGGGCCTGGGCGCGACTGCGCGACGAGGCGTTGCGCCTGGCCCCCGCCACGCTCGCGGAGCGCCCGCTGCGACAGCTTTTTTCGGAGCGCGTTTAGCCGTCAGCGGCCCGCCGCCAGCGCCTCGGGCCCCACCGCTGAACGCGTCCCGCAAGGAACTTGCCGCGCCGCCCGCGCCGTACATGCCCCCGGCTCTTTTCCTGAGGAAACCCATCCTCCGTGCGTTATGGCAGGACACAACAAGTGGTCGAAGATCAAGCGCCAGAAGGCCCGCGACGACAAGGAAAAGTCCCAGAAGTGGGCCAAGCTCGCCCGCGAGATTGCCGTCGCCGCCCGCCAGGGCCACGACGACCCCGAGATGAACGCCGACCTCGCCGCTGCCATCGAGCGCGCCGAGGACGAGAACATGCCCGGCGACACCATCGAGCGTGCCGTCAAGCGCGGCAATGGGGAGCTGGAAGGCCAGAGCTTCGAGCCGGCCACCTACGAAGGCTACGCGCCCCATGGTGTGGCCGTCTTCGTTCAGGCCATGACCGACAACAACAACCGCACCGTCGCGGACCTGCGCCACCTCTTCGAGACGCACGGCGGCAACCTCGGCAAGGACGGCTCGGTGCGCTACCTCTTCGAGCGCAAAGGCCGCCTGACGGTGCCCACCCGCCGCATCGACGAGCTCATGCTCTTCGAGATGGTCGTGGACGCGGGGGCGGAGGACCTACGCACCGAAACCGACGAGGACGGCGAGGAGGTCTACGTCATCACCACGCCCGACGAGGACTTCGACGCTGTCGAGGAAGCCCTTCAGGAGAATGGTATCGACCCAAAGGAGGCCGGCCTCGCGCGCATCCCCACCACCACCGTGGCGCTGGAAGACGACGACGCCCAGACGGTGCTGAGGCTCGTCGAGAAGTTGAGCGAAAACGACGACGTGGACTACGTCTACACGACGCTCCAGCACGACGGCCGCTTCGTCAAAGCCTCTTAGATCGTCGGTCTCGGGATTTTCCACGCCGGCGTGCCGTCTCCCCGAGAGCCAGTCGCAACGCCCCAAGCCCAGGATGCTGATTCTCGGCGTCGATCCCGGTTCGCGCGCGGCCGGCTACGCGCTGGTCGAGGCCGAGGGCCGCGCCGAGCGCGCCGTGGAGACGGGCACGCTGCGCTTCGACGGGTCGATGGCGCATGCGTTGCGCCTGCGTGAGATCTACTGCCGCCTCACCGAGATCATCGAGCGGCACCCGCCCGATGAGGGCGCCGTCGAGATGCCCGTCTACGGCAGAAATCCGCAGTCCATGCTGAAGCTCGGACGCGCGCAAGCGGCGGCCATGCTTGCGCTCTTGAACCGCGACGTGCCCGTCAATGAGTACACGCCCAAGCAGGTCAAAAAGGCCGTCACCGGCAACGGCAACGCCTCCAAAAAGCAGGTGCAGCACATGGTCTGCTCGATGCTCGATGGGGCCGAGGCAGCGGACCTCAGCTACGACGCTTCCGATGCGTTGGCCGTGGCCCTTTGCCACGCGCACCGCAACGCCGACGCGCCCGCCGGGAGCGAAGGCCATACCGACTGGGCCGCCTTTGCCGAGGCCCACCCTGACCGGATCTCGTAGGGGGCGGGCGGAGGCCAGAAATCCGCTGGGCGGCCCGCCGGCGCCGCGCTACCGCTTGACCTTCTGCCCGTTCGAGCGGGGGGAGCGCTCGTCGTCGCGCGCCTGCGCCACAGCAGCTACTTCTTCTGGGCAGAGCGCCCCGCCGGACATCTTCTCTGCCAGGCGCGCCACACGGCGAGGCCGAGGTTCCGGACGCGTCCATTCCGGATGAGCCTTCTCGATGAGGCAGACCAGGATGCGCAGGTAGGGAAACCGGGCACGGGCCGTGTCGAGGCGGGCGATGGCCTGCGCGAAGAGTTGAGCGTTGCGCCCGACCTTGCGGTCGAGGATATCGCGGTCGTACGACATGAGGCGAAGCGTAACCGTGCTCAGAGAATGAAAGTGTGCTGAGGAGCGGAAGTGGGAAAGTGAACCCTGCACCGTTCCACGATAGCAAACGCAACGGACTTATGAAAGCGCCGCCGTTTTTTCGTAGACCCGCGAGATCATCTGCAGGACCAGCGCTTTGCTTTTCTGTGGGGGGCCGCTTACCCCGCAAGAAAAATCGTAGACGGCAAAATCGGGGATGAGGGCGTGCTCGCTGCCGCTTATCGTTTCGGGCAAACCGGAAACCGCTGACCACCCAGCATGGACCATCCTCCGTCGGGATCCGGCGCTCCATCTTGCAGGCGCTCCATGAAGGGCGAACATGAAAGGCGGCTCGCCCGGCACCGCGAGCGCGAATCATCGGGCTGGGGGTTTCGTTGCATCAGGCGACGTATCCCTTCCGCCTTGATCCCTGCCATGGAACGCTGCCAGGGTCGTAAAGAAAGTGCCTACCGGCTCGAGCTCCTCGAGCGCGTGCCGGCCTTCTGCCGGCGTGCGCGCCGCCAGCCGATGCTCGAGGAAGGCCAGCTCGTGTACTACGGGCCAACGCCTATGTACTACGGCATCGGCGAGGTCAAACGCGTAATGGGTCGGCACGTGGCTGTGGACTTTCGCGGCACAGGCACCTTCGGCGTGCACGAAGAGCTGTTCGAGGCGCAGTACTTGGCGCGCCTTCCCGCCAGCGTGGCCGAGAAGCTTTGAGGCAGCGGAGGGTTGTTGCTCGGAAGGAAGAGCAACGCCCGCCTGGCCCCAGCGAAAGAAAATGAAAATGCATGACCAGCCCTACGTCGCGGGGCGCCGCTCACGGGCCAGGAAACCGTCCCAGACGGAAGAGCGCGCAAGAAGGGGCCCCGCCCGAGGAGCAACGCCTGCCCGCTGCGCAGATGCCGGCGCTCCACTCACAGAAGGGCGCTGCCCGCCCGCGGAAAGCAGGGCGCGAAGAACGGTTCGCCTCGAGAACGTGGTCGTTAGGGGCGCTCGAGCGATACAGTACCTAGCATGCGGACAAGAGCATAGCCCATTCGAGCCCTTCATGAAAAAGGGCTTGCCCGAGAAACGTCCTGCCGCGAAGCGCTTCTCTTTTGGCGCCCTCCACCTACCGGTTCCCCCTTTCTTTGCCAATATTAATGCTTTCCCCTCCCGCCGATGCCGAAATTTCCTCCTCGTTCCGCCGCGCCGACCAGCCCTCGTTCTGGAAAGGCGGCCCGCTGTGGGCACGCATGAGGCTTTTCGACGACCGCATCGAGTTCGTAGAGCTTCGATGGACGGGGTGGCGGCGGCAGGCACTCCCGCTGGCGCGGGTGAGGAATCTGCGCTGGCGTACTGGAGGCAGGAACGCGAACTTCTCCTTGCACCTTCACCCTGAAGGCGACTTGCCCGAAAACAGTCCTCGTCGTGGCAGTGGCGAGCGCGAGGTGCTGCGCTTGCACGTGGAGGCGGCGGGCCTGTGGAAACACGAAGTGGAGGCGCGCGCTCCCAACCTCGACCCCGCCGAAGCCACGCTGCCGGACCTCCAAACGTCTTCTTCCTCCTCCTCGCGCTCCCCGCGGGCGCGTGCTGCGTAGCCCCGCCCGCGCGGGTCAAGCCACGCTTCGTCTGCCCTCCCCCCTGAGGCACCTTCCCATTGCGGCACCTTCGCGTTGCGGGCGCGCCGGCTGTGCACGACAGGCGCTTCCCTCAACTGTTGCTTCTTTTGCTTTCGGCCCTCTCGCTCACCGATGAAAACCACTCTCCACGACGTCAGCGACACCGAGCGCGAGCTCGAAATCCAGGCCTCCGCCGAGGAGCTCTCCGACGACCTGCAGCAGGCGCTCAGCGCCCAGCAGAAGCAGGCCGACATGAAAGGCTTTCGCAAGGGCAAGGTCCCGATGTCGCTGGTCAAGAAGATGTACGGGGAGCAGCTGGGGATGCAGGTGGCGCAGCGCTTCGTGCAGGAAGCCTTCGAGGAGGAGGTCGAGGAAAACGATGACCTCGACGTCCTGGGCCGCCCGGAGCTTACCGAGCTCGACTATGAGCTGGAGGACGACCTGCGCGCAGTGGTGCACTTCGGCGTGCGGCCCGAGGTCGAGCTCAAAGACCTCGAGGGGGAGGAGCTCTCGCGCCTCGTCAGCGACGTGACCGACGAGGACGTAGAGCGCGAGGCCGAGTCGCTCCAAAAAAGTGAGGCCACGCTCATCCCGACCTCGGGCGAGCCCGCCTCTGAGACCTCCTACGTCGTCTTCGACCTTCAGGAGGTGGACCCGGAAACGGGCTCGCCCATCGTGGGCAAAAAAGACGAGGAGCAGGAGCTCTTCCTCGACAGCGCGCAGATCGAGGACAACCCGATGCTCCAGGAGCTTCGCAACGCGCTCGTCGGCGCCACGGCCGGCGATACGGTGGAGTTTACGTTCTCGCACGCCCAGGCGCACGAAGGCCACGAGAGCGGCCAGCCGCACGCCCACCGCTTTCAGGTGGAGCTGCTGGACGTGAAAGAGCGCGAGCTGCCCGAGCTAACCGACGAGTTCGTCCGCGAGGCGACCGACGAGGAGTTCGAAAGCGTCGAGGACTTCCGCGCCGGGATCAAAGAGCGGCTGGAGGAGGCATGGCAGGAGCGCTCCGACGAGGCCCTCCAGCAGGAGATCGTCCAGCGGATGCGCGAGCTGCACCCCGTGCCGGTCCCGCCGAGCGTCGTCGAGGCGTTCCTCGACTCATTCATAGAGGACGTCAAACGCCGCAACGACGACGAGCTGCCGGAGGGCTTCGACGAGAACGTCTTCCGGGAGAAAAATCGCAGTGAGGCGCAAAACCAGGCTCACTGGATGATCCTGCGCGACCGGGTCGTCGAGCAGTACGGGCTGGAGGTCGAGGATGAGGACCTCGATGCCTTCTTTGAGAAGCAGGCCCGCCAGATGCCCGACCTAGAAGCCGGCCAGCTGCGCGGCTTCTACCAGTCGCAGCCGGAGGCGATGGACCAGGTGCGCCAGCAGGTGCTCTCCCAGAAGGTCTTCGACACGCTCGAAGAGCAGTTCCAGATTACCGAGAAGGACCGCGAGACCTTCGAGAAAGAAATGCGCCAGCGCCAGCCAGCCCCCGCCACCGCTGAGGGGGCCGCGCCCGAGGAGGCCGGCGCCGCCGAGGAAAACGACGACTCCCCGCTGGTCGTGCCGTGAGCGCGTAGGAACGAGGAGAAGGCCTGAGGGGGCGCTCTTAGGGGCGCTCTTGCAGAAGGCACGTTCCTTCAAGCCCTTCCCCTTCTCCCCTTTCCAGAAAGGAACAGCCGCGCCCCGTTCAGGATAGCAGAAGCACCCGCCAGCCAGTCCCCCACGCCGCCCCCAGCAGTCATCCATGAGCAAAGACCGCGTCGACGATTTCGTCCAGTTCAGCAAAGGGCTCACCTCGATGCCGGAGGGCATTCACAGCGGCGGCACCGGGGAGCAGTCGATGGCCGGCCTCGTGCCGATGGTCGTAGAGCAGACCACGCGCGGGGAGCGCTCCTACGACATCTTCAGTCGCCTGCTGAAGGAGCGCATCGTCTTCATCGGCACGCCGATCAACGACCAGATCGCCAACCTGACAGTCGCGCAGCTCCTGTACCTCAGCAGCGAGGATGCCGACCGCGACATCAACCTCTACATCAACTCGCCGGGCGGGGTCATTTACAGCGGGCTGGCCGTCTACGACACGATGCAGTACATCCAGGCGCCGGTGGCCACAATCTGCGTGGGGTTGGCCGCCTCGATGGGCTCGGTGCTGCTGGCGGCGGGGTCGGAGGGCCGG
>PXTT01000072.1:33777-47905 GCA_003022535.1 Bacteroidetes bacterium QS_9_68_14 | reverse complement strand
ACAACAAGCGCTACGCCTCCCCCATCGGGCGCTACCCGTTTCTACCCGTGCCCGGCAACCACGACTACATCAACACCGAGTACGGCCTCAAAAACTGGCGGGCCATCTTCGACCGCCCGCTCTTCTACGTGCAGGACAGCCCCTCGGCGGCGATCTTCTTCCTGAACTCCAACTACCTCGTCGACCAGCACCAGCAGATCGACGACGCGCGCCAAGAGGCGCTTTTCCGCAAATGGTTCGTCTCGGCAGATTCTTCGGAGACCCCCTCGTGGCTGGAGCGCCAGCTCGGAAAGCGCGAAGACCGCCCCTTTAAGATCGTGGCGATGCACCACCCGCTCATCAGCTTCTCGTGGCACCACTCCGACTGGCACAACGAAAGCTTCGGCCCCAACCTCGCCCCGAAGCGCGACGCGCTGATTCGCCTGTTGCAGAAGCACGATGTGCAGGTCGCCCTGAGCGGGCACGAGCACCTTTACGAGCACAGCCTGACCTCCTCGCCCGGCGGCGCGGCGGGCCAGACGCCGTTGCACACCGTCATCACCAGCGGCGGCGGCGTGCCCCCGCGCGAGACGGCCTCCCCCGCGAAGGTGCGCGAGCGCCGCGCCGACTTTCGCCGCAGCGGTTTCGACGTGAGCCTCCAAAAGCAAGCCTCGACCTACCACTACACGCGCATGAACGTGACTCCCGACACGCTGACGCTTTCGACTTACGGTATCAACGCCGGGCGCGCCCAGCGCACCAGCCTGGTCGAGCGCATCCGCATCGCTGCGCCGCCGCCTGATGAGCAACGCGACGGCGCGACTGGCCCGGCGGCGCGGTGACGACTTTCGGCATGTCTCTTCTCAGAAAGCGGCGATACACGGCTCGGCAACGAGAAGCCTCGGGCCGTTTCTTCTTCGTTGGGAGGATGCGCGCGCAGGCGCGCTGGACGGTCGGGGCCATCGTGGCTGTCGGCGCGGCTCTGTCAGCGCTTCTCCCCATCGCGGGGTTTACCTGACGCCGATGCGGCAGCAGGGGCGGTGGCCTTGCGGATAGGCACCTCGCCGGTGCGCTCCAGACCTACCATCTCGTAGCCGCCCTCCTCTTCCAGATGCCGCAGGTAGGCGTACGTCGTGGCGCGCGCGCCCTCGGCCAGCGTCTCGATCTCTGCTAAGAGAAACGGCGGCATGGCCCCGCCTGGCAACGCGAGCGACTCGCGCGCGGTGGTCTGCCGGGCCAGCGTGCGCCCGGCCTCGCCCGCCTCGTTGTCGAAGACGCGCCACGTGACGCGGCGCTCGCGGGCCTCAGGGGCCAGGCCACGCCCTGCCAGCAGATCGTCGAAAGCGAGGCGTTGCCCCTCCGAAGGACCGTCTTCCACGCGAAAGCGATCGAGCCCGCCGCCGTAGTCGAGATACGCTCGAGCGATCTTGTCGCGCCGCTTCATGAGCGTTTCCGCGAGATAGGATTCGGCCTCGGCATTGGAATACTTCCCCGTCGCCACGATGGCGCGCAGCTCCTCGTCAGTGAAGTGCGCGACCTGGCGGGCCGCCCAGAAGGCGTCGGCCCGGTCCATGCGCTGGAAGGCCGGATTCGGGTAGAGCGGCTTCCACGCGGTGGGGTCGAAGTGCTCCGCCTCGATGTGACCGACGGACGGGTAGTCGGGATAGTCGATGGAGAGCCACGGCGTGCCGGCGAACCCCAGCGAGACGGCGCGCAGGGCCATGCGCCCCGGTTGGATGCTGTACTCGTAGCCTTGCCAACGGTCCAGCGGGCCGAGCGGGCTGCCGCCGAGCGTGGAGCCGAAGTCGATAAGGTGGTGGCGCACGTACTGCGCGCTGTCGCCGGTGGTAGGACTGATGTCGTTAACCACCGAGTCGAAGGAGTTGATCGAGCGCGCGTCCACGTGGTTCAGCCACGCGGCAAAGACGCGCATCCCCCTCAGCTCGCGCCGGCTCTCGTGCGGAAAGATGTCGTTGCCGTCGTCCGGACGGGTGCCGTGGTACTGAAACGGGCCGATGGGCTCCCCTTCCAGAAACTGGCTCGCCAGCGCGCGGATGTGCCCGTCGGGGTACTGCGCGGCCTTGCCCAGCAGCTCGCGCAGGTCGTCCCGCCCCAGACTCACCTCTTCTCCCAACTCCAGGCGCTCGGGGCGAAAGGAGACGGCGTAGTTCTGCGGCACGTTGTAGCCGAGGGCGTGGAAAAGCTTCGTAACGACCACCTCTGCGCCGGTCGCCAGCTCGACGTGGCGGGACGGGTCGAACTTCAGCAGGTAGCGGTCCCCGCGCGCGTCCTCAATCTGCATCCCGATGGACTTGCCCTCCTCTTTCGTGCTCACGACCGTCCACGGGCCGGGCGCCGGGCCGGCCTTTCCCGGCGGGTTGGGCCCGCGCTTGAGCTCGGGAATGCTCATGCGTTCGTGGTAGTGGCGCCAGTTGTACCACGAGGACGCGGGCACCTCCTGCATCGTATTGACGTTGCGCGCGGGGCCTTCGTACTCCCCGGGCGAGCCAAAGGTGTTTTCGAAGTAGTCGCCCGCGCCGGAGGGCTCGATAGCCCGCGGGGCCGGCATGTCGAGGCGGTCGGGGTCTACGTCCACGGGGTCGTCGGGCAGGAAGGGTTGCGCGGGGGCCGTTGGCTCGCCAGGCTCGCCCTTCGCCCCAGCAGATGCCTGCTGGGCGCCGACGGGGCGGGCACTGGCCACCAGAAGCAAGAGCCCCAGTAGCCCAGCCACGTGGCGGGAAGCTGGGAGCAGAAGCGCACTCATGGGTCGAATCGTCGTCGCGGAAAGCTCACGGAAAAGCGGGCCGTGCCCGCCGGAGGAAGCCTCCTTACAGCAGCCCGCCCAGCTCCAGCTTCGTCGAGACGCCTTCGCGGCTGCGCGCCACGTCCACCCGCCCGATCACGCGCTGGCCCGCCTTGAAACGAAATCCGATCCCGTAGCCCAGCTCGAAGCTGTCGGCTTCGAGGGCCATCTCCTCGATGCTGCCGAAGACGTGGCCGGCGTCCACGAAGAGCGCCAGGTCGAGCGGGCGGAAGATTTTCCAGCGGTACTCCACGTTGAAGAGAATCGCGTTGCGGTCGCGGAAGCGAAAGCGGCTGAAACCCCGCAGCGTGTTAGACCCGCCGAGTGTCTTCATTTCGTAGAAGGGAATCTCGTTGTCGCCGGGCGTGGAGGTGAGCGTCAAGAACTCGCGGAGCGCCAGCCCCTGGTAGCCGTTGCGAAACGGCAGGTACTGCTGGCCCTCGAAGTTGAAGCGCGTGTAGGTGTAGTCGCCTTCGCCCACGGACAGATGCGGAATGGCCTCGACGGCCGCGTAGATGCCGCTGGTGGCATCGAGCGAGATACCGCGCAGGCGCTCCTGCGTCGGGGCGAAGCGACGCCCATAAGCCACCTCGTAGGGTACGTTGCGCGTGTCGTACTCCACGAACACGCCGGGCACAAGGTAGTCGACGTCCGCCTTGCGCCTCGGTACCTCACCCGGGAGCGTGACGCGCTCCACGGTGGGATAGGTCTCGTCCTGGCCTTTGCCGTAGCGGTGGGTCTGGTAGGAGACGTGCGCGCCGGCCAGCACCCCCGGCAGCACCTCGTAGCCGGCCAGCCCGCCCGCGACGGTCTCATCGAGGCGGTAGTTGGCCTGCGGCTCCTCCTCGGCGTCGGGACCGATGCCGTAGTAGTCCTCCTCGGGCATGTGCCAGTAGCGGGCAAAGCCGTAGCCCGTCCACGGCCCCGCGTCGTCGTAGCCGGCGGCGACGTTGACTCCGTAATACGCTTTGAGGCTCGCCAGCGCCTCGACGTAGGCGAAGGCGTCGCGGCGCTCTCGGAAAAACGGCATCCGCAGCCCCCCGGTCGTCCCGGCGCCCGACCGCAACCCGCCCAGCACGGGACGCAGCCCGTAGAGGTCGATGCTGGGAAGGTTGATGACGAGCTGCTGGCGCGCGATGAAGCTCTCTACCCGCCCAATCGACCGGGAGAGGAATCCCTGCTCAGGCGGCTGGAGGTTTTCCCGCTTCTCCTGGCGTTGCTGCCGGAGCCGCTCCTTACGGGCGTCTTCAGAGGAAGGCGGCTCCTCGTCGGGGACGGTCTGCGCGTGGGCGGAGGACCCCAACCCGCCGCCCGCGGCAAGCAGCGCGGCCAGCAGCAACGCGAGGAAGACCCGTTCGCCCCTGCCCCGCGTCTTCGGACCGGCGGGCAAAGCGTCAGCGTAGGAGAGCATCGTGCAAATGATCGTGTAAATGGTCGGCGCGGCCGGGGCAAAAAGGGAGTGGGCGCGGCGGGATGCGCTGCCTCCGTTCAAGAAAACCCTTCCGACGGGCTGGAAGCAAGCCGGGCGGTCTTCTTCAGAGCTTTCCCCGGCTCTCATCGGGCTTCCGGGCGAAAGCGTTGCTGCGCCGACCTACCCTTACTCGACGTTTTCCAACTCCATTTCACGGCGCCCTGCTCAGGCAACGCGCCTCCGCGGTTTGCGAAAATCTGACAGAGACGCGTGTGGCTGGCACCCCCTTCCTCTTCTCTTTCCTCTTGTCGCTCATGGAGCCGTTCTCTACTGCCTGGTACGTCGCCGTGCTGGTCGCTGGGCTGGTCACGGGACTGATCGGGAAATGGATTCACCACGAGATGAATCCGCGCTCGGGAGGCTCGGCCTCGGCCAGCACCGCTTGCTCGGCGGCCTCGGCCAGCGCCTCGGGCGCAACGGGGGCCGGGGCGAGGACGAACACCCACTGGCCGGGACGCACGTGGCGGCGTGCCTCTGCCATCAGCGCCCAGAGGTCTTCTTGCTGGCGGGCGGCCGCGGCCTCCTCATCGGGGCGGGGCGCCTGCACAACGACCCAGCCGAAGTGCGCCTCGGGGTACGGCAACGCCCCGACGGGGGCGGCCGTCGCGTACATGGGCGGCGTCTCCCCTTCGCCGGGCGGGCCCGCCTCCTGCCCTTCTTCGGCGGCCCGATGCACGCGGCGCGCGGCGGCGTCGGTCCACGCGGCGGCATGCACCTCGAACCCTAGGCGCGCAAGGGCCTCGGCCACGCGCCCGCTCGCGCCCTCTTCTTTCGTTTCTTCGCCGCGCACGAGCACGCGCTGGCCGGGCGCGACGGCTGCCATCGTGCGCAGTAGGTGACTTAGGGCGTTCATCGCGCGCGGCAGGGAGAAGGCGAAGGAGCCGGAGCGCGCGCTGCACGCAGGGCCGCGCCTCACGAAGCCGGCGCTTCGGAAGCGGTGCGGCGGCGGGAAGCCGGCGCCGGCTCGGCCGTCCAACAACGCGCCTCGGCGATGCACTCGCACTGGTGGCAACGCACCTGCCGCTGGTCAGCGCTGAAGCGGGGCATCTGGTCGAGCGGCCGAAGGCGGTAGCCTCCGCGCGTGTCGTCCTCAACGGCTCCATTTTGCGCGGAGCCGTTTTGCGCGGCTCCATTCTGGAGCATGTGCGCGGGGGCCCCGTCTCCCACGCTGAGCGGGGCGGACGGCGCCTGGGGGCGCTCGATCTGCGCCACCGTCGCCTCGGCAAGCGCCTCGATGAAGAGCGGGTGACTGTTGAGGCCGCTCGTGACCTCGAAGTGGCGCACGCCGGCCTCCTCGGCCTCCTCACGCGCCTCGATGTCCAGCTCGAAGCTCGTCTCGATGTGGTCGGTCACGAAGGCCACGGGCACGACCAGGAGCGCCTGGCGGCCCTGCTCGGCGAGCTCGTCGAGCTTGTCGAGCGTGGAGGGGGTCAGCCACTCTGCCGGACCCACTTTGCTTTGGAAGGCCACGTGGTAAGGGCGGTCGTGGCCGCGGTGCTTCATCACCTGGTCCACCGTCGAGTGGATGAGGCAGCAGTACGGGTCGCGCCGCTCTTTCATCTCTTTCAGCGGCGTGCCGTGGGCGCTAAAGACCAGCTGCACATCGGGGCGCACGTCCTTCTCGAAGCGCTGGAGCCCCTCGTCGATGCGCTCCGAGAGGGCTTGGATGTACTTCGGGTTGGCGGCGTACTCCTGCACCACCGTTGTGGGCCACGTGGGGATTTCGCCTTCGTCTTCGAGGGCCTTCCAGTAAACGAGCGACGCGCCGGTCGTCGTTTTCGAGTACTGCGGGTAGAGCGGCAAGAGCACGACCTTGTCCACGCCGTCTTCCTGCATCTGGCGCGCGGCCTCCTCGCTAAAGGGGTGCCAGTAGCGCATGGCAATGTAGGTGCGAAAGTCCGCTCCCGTGGCTCGCCCGTAGCGCTCGTTCAGCAGCGCTTGAAGGTCGGCAGACTGCTCGCGCGTGAGCCGGTTGATCGGCGAGCCTCCGCCGATGGTCTCATAGTCTTCGCGCACGGAGCGCGAGCGCACCTTGGCGATCCCTTTCGCCAGCCAGTGCCGCAGGAGCCCCCCCACCGGCAGGTCGATGATGGCCGGGTCCATGAACAGATTGTACAGGAACGGCTTCACGTCTTCTTGCGTCTCGGGGCCGCCCAGGTTCAAGAGCACCACGCCGACGGTGTCGCCGTCCTGCACCGCGAGCGGCTCGGAGGAGAAATGCCCGCCTGTGACCATGCGGCGGTCGAACTCGTAAACGCTCAGGAACTCGCGCGGCGTCATACAGGCCGGTCTCGTCTGGCAGGAAGCGTTTGCGAAATCCCTCCACGCCCGGTTCCTCGGCCGCCCGTCCAGAGAGGAATGTTTTGAGCGAGAGAGCCCGGGGGCGGTTCCTGCGTGGCGTTGAACTTTGCCCTAATCTAACGCCCCCCTGACAGCACGCTTCTTGTGCCTACCGGATTTTTCTCCGGTCCGAAGCGAGGTCCTGCTCAAAGCTGAAGCTCAACCGTGGAGACCAGCGCGCGTGTCCAAGAGCTCTGGTCCGCCGTGTTGAGCTCGGAGAACGCGCCCTCCGTCCGAAAGGAGGTCCGAAGGGCCGTAGTCGTAGCGCACGCTCGGTAGCATCTTGCGAGGCGAACCTCCATGCGAGAGCGCACCTCTGCCCTGATCCCTTCGATGCCGAGGCCTTGCGCCCGAGCCGCCGGGGCGCCGATGCCTTCGCCTCACAGCAACGCGAGAGGCTCAGGACCAAGATGGCAATTCAGCTGCGGACGCCGTTCGTCTTTTTCAGGATGCCGGAGAAGGGAGAGGCCGGAACGTTTTCAAAACAGCACCCCCATCTCGACGGTGAGCGTGCTCGTGCGCCCTTCGAGGCCGCTGCCCCCCTGCGGGAAGTCATCGATGGCGTCCAGGAGCTGCTTCGCAGACTGCACCGCATCGCTGTCCTGGTTGAGCAGGTCGCGCAGGCCCAGCTCGTAGCGCAGGCCCAGCAGGAAGCGCCGACCTGCCAGCGGCACCGTCACGTCGCCCCCCGCGGCCAGCCCGTAGTCGAAGCGCTCGAACAAATCGTCCGACGCGAGCGGGTTTTCGATGGGCGGCAGCTCCGCGTCGCCGGGCAGAAGGGCCGCCGCCTGGTCGATGCGTTCGACCAGGCCCGCCGCCGAGTCGTCAATGCGATCGTTGAAGACCTCGCCCTGGTTCTCGGTGCGTACGATGAAACGGCCGCTCACGTCTGCCTCGGCGTTGCTGCCGACACGCACCCCAGCGTACGGCCCGGCGTAGAGACTGCCGTCCCATCCTCCGTCACGGCCTGCGAGCGCGTAGCGCGCGAGCAACGCCCCTTCGACGAAATCGGGGTACACGCTGCCGTCGATACGAACGTCCTGCGCGCGCAACTGCGCCGCGCCGGTCGCGTCGAACGTCCCCAGCGGAAGGTCGTCTTCGATCTCGTCTTCCGCGCCACCGCCGCCTTTACGCACGTAGCGCAGCTCCGGCTGCACGGCGAACGGCTCCGAGAGCGCCACGCGCCCGAAAAGCGTGGCCGCCAGGCCGAACTTCGGCCCCGAGAACGTCCCGCCCTGCACCTGCGCCAGCGACGCCCCGACCCGCACACCGCCGCGCACGGGTTGAGACTGGGCGCGAGGCGCGGCGGCGAAGCCGAGCGCGAGCAGCGCGCCGAGCAACGCGCCAAGCAACGCGAAGCGTGTGTTCATAGGGCGGCGGTCAGGCATCTCGGGGCGGATTCTCGTCTTCCGTTGAAGGGCGCGCGGAAGGAGAAGTTGCCTCCGGCACGTCCTCGGGGGAGAGCGCCAGCCAGTCGCGCGGCTGGAGGAACCACTGCGCGCGGGCCTCCGGCGTGCCGGGCTCGGGGCGCGCGTCGTAGCGCCAGGCGACCTCCGGCGGCAGGCTCATCAGGATGCTCTCGGTGCGCCCGCCGCTTTCGAGGCCGAACTTCGTGCCCCGGTCGTAGACGAGGTTGAACTCGACGTAGCGCCCGCGCCGTAGCTCCTGATAGGCGCGCTCGCGCTCGCCCCAGTCGGCCGTGCGTCGCCGCCGCGCGATGGGCAGGTACGCCTCGGCGAAGTGCTCGCCGGCGTCTTTCGAGAACGCCAGCGTGGCCTCGGGATCGTTTCGCACGTAGTCGTAGAAAATGCCGCCGACGCCGCGCGCCTCCTCGCGGTGCGGCAGGTAGAAGTAGTCGTCGCACTGCTCTTTGAACGCCTCGTAGTCGGCCACGCGCGGGTGGCGGTCGCAGACGGCCTTCCAGGTGCGGTGGAAGTGCTGCGCGTCGTCCAGGCGCGGGTAGTAGGGCGTCAGGTCCGCCCCGCCGCCGAACCACTGGTCGTCGGGGTCAGCGCGGTCTTCGCCCAGGGCGAAGTAGCGAAAGTTCGCGTGCGCGGTCGGCACGTGCGGGGAGTGCGGGTGCAGGACCAGCGAGAGGCCCGTGGCAAAGAACGGGGCCGGCTCGACCTCGTGCTCCGCGTCGCTGAGCGCCTCGGCCATGTGCTCCGGCAGCTCGCCCTCGACGGCGGAGGTGTTGACGCCGCCTTTCTCGAAGAGGTCGCCCCCCTCGATGACGGCGGTTTTTCCGCCGCCTCCCTCCTCGCGCGTCCAGTCGTCCACCTCGAAGGAGGCCGCGCCGTCTTCATCTTCGAGCCGGCGGCAGAGGTGCTCCTGGAGGTCTTCGACGAAGGTGTTCATGCGCGCGGCAATCGACATCTCTTGGGTGCGGAGGAAGTGGGGGGTGGGGAGTGCGGGAGCGCCCTGCCACGCGAGCACCGCCGTGCGCCCCGTGGCCTACGCCACGCGCTCGATGGCCTCGGCGAAGCGTTCGGGCCACGCCGCCGGCGGCTTCGCCGAGAAAGAGACGCGGCGCTCCTCGACGGGATGCTCGAAGGCGAGCGCGTGGCTGTGGAGGGCGAGGTTCCGGCCGTCCAGCTCGCCCTCGGCCCCGTAGCGCAGGTCGCCCAGAATCGGGAAGCCGTGGCCCGAAAGTTGGAGACGGATCTGGTGCGGGCGGCCCGTCTCGGGGCGGACGAGAAGCAGGCTGAGGCCGTCTTCCTTTGCAAGGGTCTGGTACTGGAGGCGTGCCCAGCGGCCCTCAGGGTCGTCCGGGCCGGTGAGGCGGGGCGTGGCGTTCGTTTTGGCGACGTAGCCTTCGAGCGCGCCCCGCCCGGCGCCGGTGCCCTCGACGATGGCCAGGTAGCGCTTGCCGACGGTGCGCTCCTGGAACTGCCGCCCGAGGTGCCGCGCCGCTGCGGAGGTGCGCGCCAACGCCGTAACCCCGCTGGCGGGGCGGTCCAGCCGGTGCGCCGGAGCCAGAAACGGGTCTTCGCTCGCCGCGGCCTCGTGCGCTTTGAGCCACGCCTTGCCCCGCGCCGTGAGGTCCGCGTCGCCGGTATGGTCCGGCTGCGCAAGCACGCCCGGCGGCTTGCAGGCCACCAGCAGGTGCGCGTCGCAGTGGAGCACGTTCGAGCTTGGGAGCACGGGGGCGGGGTGGGTGGAGGAAAGGCGTCCCGAAAGGTGCTGCGGCAGGCACGGCCCTCTGCCGCTCCCTCATGCTTCCGCTCTCACGCGCCCAGAAAGCGCATGCACCGCGTCGACGAAAGCGGCGGCGTGGCGCGGGTCGTGGTCGGGCAGCATCCCGTGGCCGAGGTTGGCGACGTGGCCGCCCTCGTCGCCAAACGCCTCGAGCATGGCGCCCACGCGGCGGCGGATCTTCTCTGGCGGGGCGTAGAGCGCACATGGGTCAAGGTTGCCCTGAAGCGCCACGCGCCCGCCGACCACGTTGCGCGCGGCCTGCGGGTCCATCGTCCAGTCGAGGCTGATCGCGTCGTAGTCGGTGTCGGCGAGCGCGTCGAGGGCGTAGGGGGCCCCTTTGGCAAAGACGATGGCCGGCACGCCCGGATGAGCGGCTTTGAAGCGTTCGGCGATGCGCGCGAGGTACGGCAACGCAAACGTCTCGAACGTCTTCTCGCCCAGCAGGCCGGCGTGCGAGTCGAAAACCTGCACGACCTGCGCCCCGGCCTCTGCCTGGCGCACCAGGTAGGCGGCGATCAGATCGGCGAGCGTGCCCAGAAGCGCGTGGGCGTCCTCGGGGTGCGCCCAGAGCCAGCGGCGCGCCTGCCGAAAGCTCTTCGAGCCGCCGCCCTCGACCATGTAGGCCATCAGCGTCCACGGCGCCCCGGCGAAGCCGACCAGCGGGACGCGTCCGTCCAGCCGCCGCCGCGTGAGCGCGAGCGCCTCGAAGACGTGGCCGAGCGTGGCGTCGAGGTCGGGGTCACGGGTGAGGCGCTCTATCTCCTCCGGCTCGGTGAGCGGCGCGGGGAACTGCGGCCCTTTCCCCGGGACCATCTGTACCTCCAGCCCCAGCGCCTGCGGGATCACGAGAATGTCGCTGAAGATAATCGCCGCGTCCACGGCCAGGCGCTCGACGGGCTGGAGCGTCACTTTGCAGGCCAGCTCAGGCGTGCCGACGACCTCGAAGAAGGAGTGCTCATCGCGCACGGCCTGGTACTCCGGCAGGTAGCGGCCCGCCTGGCGCATCATCCAGACAGGTGTGGTTTCCGTTTTCTCGCCCCGCGCGGCGCGTAGAATGAGGTCGTTTTGGAGTTTGGGCTTTGAGTTCCGGGGCTTGGATTTGGGCATCAGGGCAATGTTTTTACTGCGGAAAATAGGGCGGCGCGTCCAGCGAGAAAGCGAAAAACGTGCGGAGGAAAGCGCGCAGGCAGGACGGCTGCAGTCACCACTACTTTCCTGTCGAAGCCGTCAGTCCTGAAGGTGCTCTTCCAGGAAAGCGGTCGTCTTCTGCCAGGCATCCTCCGCCGCGCGGGCCACGTAGCGCTCACCAGAGGGATTGGCAAAAGCGTGGCCGGCGTCGTCGTAGATGTAGACCTCCGCGTCCTTGCCCAGCTCGCGGAGGGTCTTCTCAAACTGGCGCACCTGGCGCGTGGGGATGCTCTCGTCCTCCGCCCCGAAAAATCCGATGACCGGCATCGAGACGGGTCGGAGCCGCTCGCGCGTGGCGTTTTCCAGCGAGCCGTAGTAGATGACCGCCCCGTCGAGCGAGCGGGGTAGCGAGGTCATGCCCCCCAGCGCGACGGCCCCGCCGAAGCACCACCCGATGATGCCGACCTGCGGGGCGGCGTGCGCGCCCGCGAGGTGCTGGTAGGCCGCCTCCACGTTGTCCTGGATGGCCTGCCGGTCGGAGGTGGCCTCCTGCATGAGCCTTTGCGCGCGCTGCGGACGCTCGGCCACGCGCCCGCCATAGAGGTCCACCGCGAGGACGCGGAAGCCCTGCCCGGCCAGCCGCCGCGCCATCGTGCGGATGTTGTCATTGAGGCCCCACCACTCGTGCACGGCGATCAGGGCCGGGAGCGGGTCGCTGCCCTCGGCCCCGGCGTGGCCGTCAGCTCCGGCGCTGCTGTCAGCGGCATATTCGGGCACGGCCGCGTAGCCGGTGAGGCTGTCGCCATAGGTGACGGGGCGCCCGGTGACGGCGGTATCCGGCTCCATACGAGCCGCCGGGCTGGGCGTGGGGCGGTCGCCCTCGTGCTGCTCGGCCATCTCGGCGGCATAGCCGGTGCGGTCGGAGGCCGTGTCCGCCGTGGCGCGCGCGGTGCTGTCGGCGGGGGCGCGGCCCGTCGCGGGGCTTTCGCACCCGGCTCCCAGAAGTAGCAGGGCGACGAGCGCGAAGGGGACTGCGAGCGTGGCGGCGAGGCGCGAAGGAGAGACGGCGAGCATGGCGAAACGGCGAGTGGGAAACGGGCGGCGACGAGCGCTTCGGGGCGCGTAGCTGCCATAACGTACGCATCGTAGCGAGAAATGTGCAGCCAAGAGATAGAGAATAGCGAATGGGAAATGGAGAAGGATTTTTAGATCACGGCACTCCCAGCACAGCAGCGCACGCTGCCGATTCATTCCACGACGCCCCCTCTTCCCGCTCGCTCGTTCTTTGCACTTGCCCCATGCGCGGACTACTTTTCTGCACGTCCCTTTTTTCCTTTCTCTCGTTTCCCGCGATGGCCAACCTTTTCGTGGAGCACGTCACCAAGCGCTACGGCGGCACGACCGCCGTGGACGACGTGAGCTTCACCGCGCGGCCCGGGCGCATCCTGGGCCTGCTCGGCCCCAACGGGGCGGGCAAGACCTCGACGATTCGCATGATTGCCCACATCCTCGCGCCCGACGAGGGGCGCGTCCTGTACGACGGCGAGCCGGTGGGGCCGGAGAGCCAGCAGCGCATGGGCTACCTGCCTGAGGAGCGCGGCCTCTACAAGAAGCTGAAGGTCGGCGAGCAGCTTCGCTACCTGGCGGAGCTGAAGGGCGTGGCCCGCGCCACCGCCAACGAGAAGATCGCGCGCTGGCTGCGCCGCTTCGAGGCGGAGGAGTGGACCGACAAGACGACCGAGGAGCTCTCGAAGGGGATGCAGCAGAAGGTGCAGTTTATCGCCACGCTCCTGCACGAGCCATCGCTCTACATCTTCGACGAGCCGTTCAGCGGCCTCGACCCGCTCAACGCCCAGCTCCTGCGCGAGATCATCTTGGAGCTGCGCGAGGCGGGCGCGACGATCCTTTTCGCCTCGCACCGCATGGAGCAGGTCGAGCAGCTCTGCGACGACCTCTGCCTGATGAGCGGCGGTCGGATCGTGCTCGAAGGCCCCGTCCAGGAGGTCAAGAGCCGCTTTGGGCGCGACACCGTCGTGCTGGAGTTTGCGGGCTCGGGGGCGTTTCTGGACCGGCTGGAAAGCGAAGGCCACGTCTCGATCCACAACCGCTCCACGCGCCGCGCCGAGATGCGCCTGCACGAGGGCACGCCCGCCCGCCGGGTCTTGGAGGAGGCCATGCAGCACACCGACGAGATCTTTCGCTTCGAGCAGGTGGCCCCGCCGCTGAATGAGATCTTCATTGATGTGGTAGGCGACGGGCAAGGCGCCGATGTAGCCCGCTGCTCTTCCCAGCAACGCGAGCCCGTTTTGCCCGATACCGTCGGCGCCGCCGACTGACCGCCCCCCCGAGCCCCCTCGCGCCCCCGAACCGGTCCCGCCATGCAGAAAATCTGGACGATCTTTCGAAGCGAGTTTTGGCGCCGCGTGCGCACAAAAGGCTTCATCCTCTCGACGCTTCTGGCGCCGGTGGGCTTCATCGCGCTGATGGTGCTGCCGGGACTGCTGGCCGTCTGGGCCACCAGCGGAGGCGACGACACCTCCGTCGTCGTGGCCGACGAGACGGAGCGCTTGCTGCCGCGCCTCCGCGAGCGCGCCGGGGACGGCTACCAGTTCGAGGCGTCCCCGACCGGCGTCTCTACCGACTCGCTGCAGAGCGCGGTGCTGGCCGGCGACTACAATGCGCTTCTGGTGTTGCCGCAGGGGCTTTTGCAGGGCGAGGGCGAGGCGCGCTACTACTCCACCGAGAGCGGCGGCCTGAGCGACCGCTTCGCGCTAGGCGACGCGGTCGAGGAAGCCGTGCGCGAGGTGCGTCTCGACGCCCGGGGCACGCCCGCCGCGGTGCGCGCCATCATGGACGCGAGCGTGCCGGTGCAGATGCGCCGCCTCACGCCCGAGGGCGGCACGGAAGGCGGCGGGACGCTCCTCAGCATCATCGGGCTGCTCATGGGGTTGTTCATGTACTTCCTGGTGTTCATCTACGGACAGTTCGTCATGCAGGGGGTTATCGAGGAGAAGGCTACGCGCGTGGTGGAGGTGGTGATCTCGTCGGTGCGGCCGTTTCAGCTTCTGATGGGGAAGGTGCTCGGGATCGGCGCGATGGCGCTCTCGCAGGTCGTGCTGTGGGGCGCCTTCGTGCTGGCAGGGCTGGCCTTCGCCGCCCCGGCGATGGCGCTCTTCGTGGACCCGGCGGACCTGGACCTGCCGCAGGGC
>PXTT01000072.1:0-33539 GCA_003022535.1 Bacteroidetes bacterium QS_9_68_14 | reverse complement strand
GGTAGGGAGCGCCTCCTGACGCCGCGCGTCCAGCAGCCACGCCGAGGTGTCGCGCGCCGGCGCTCTTCCCGCCTCCCTCACGTTCGGTGGCTGAGTAGAAAAGGGCCTCGCTCTCTCTTTTCCCCCTCCGTAATCCCCGTCAGATCGTCTCCGGGTCCACCTCCACGAGCTGGCCGTTCATCAGCGCGAGCGTGCGGGCCGGGTACTCGCGCACGAGGCGGTAGTCGTGCGTGGCCGTCAGCAGGGTCATCCCCTGGCGGTGCAGGCCCATCAGCAGCTTCTGGATCTCGTCCCCCACGCCCGGGTCGAGGTTGCCGGTCGGCTCGTCAGCCAGGAGGATCCACGGCTCGTTGGCGATGGCCCGCGCGATGGCCACGCGCTGCTGCTCTCCCCCGCTGATCTCGTGCGGGTACCGCTTGCGCTTGTGCGTGAGGCCGACCCGCGCGAGCACCTGAAGCACACGGTTCTTAACGGCGCTACCGCTCTTGCCCGTGGCTTGGAGCGCGAAGGCGATGTTGTCGTAGACCGTGCGGTCGGGCAGAAGTTGGAAGTCCTGGAAGACCACGCCCACCGAGCGGCGCAGGTAGGGGATGTCTTTCTCCTCAATACGGTCGGTGCGGTAGTCGCCGACCTTCGCGCGCCCGTGATCGGGCAGCAGGTCCATGTAGAGCAGACGCAAGATGGTGGACTTCCCGCTCCCGGTAGGGCCGATGAGGTAGACGCGCTCTCCCCGGTCGATGCTGAGGGAAAGGTCCTCGACGACGGGCCGGCGCTCACCGCCGGGGAGGTCGTAGGAGAGCGTTACGTCACGGAGTTCGATCACGGGGCCTTCGGCGGTTCCGCGTTGAACGTCGGAGGTTGGAGGGTCGAGCCCTGGAAGGCCCTTACTCACTGGCGGCCCGATTTTCTCCCGCACTCCCCCTCTCTCCCGTACCCGAGCGCGCCAGCCAGTGCACGCGGTGGCTCTGCGGCGTGGCCGGGTCGGTGGTGAGGCCGTCGTAGGCAGCCACCGGCACCAGCGGGCTACGGTGCAGCAACGCGCGGACCTCGCCGGGGTCGTAGACGCGCTGCACGTGGCGCTCGGTGTAGCTTCCCGCCGGGCCCCTTAGCTCGAAGGTCGTGTAGTGCAAGCGCGCGCCAGGGTCGTATCGGCTGGTGCGCCAGTAGCGCCCCTCGCACGCGTCCTCGAAACGCTCGTCCTCAAAGACGCCCTCATACTCGAACGGGTCGGGGCCGTCGGCGGAGTTGGCCGGCGTGGCGTGGTCGAACAGAAAGAGGCCGCCAGGCCGCAGCACGCGCGTGACCTCCGCGAGCAGGCGGCGCACCCGGCGCTCCTCGAGCAGATAGTTAAGCCCGTCGTACAGCAGCAACGCGGCGTCGAAGAACGCGACGTCGAAGGGCGCCTTCCCCTCCGCCAGGTCGCCGGCCACGCGGGTGAAGCGCGCCGGCCGAAACCGGAGGGGCAGCGACTGGGCGCGGGCCGCTGGAGATGGCGCGCCAGCGCCCCGGTGCCACAGCCCAGCTCCAGAAGGCGACGCGGCCCCAGCGGCCCCCGCTTCGGCGAAGCGTGCGCCTGCAGGAGGTCGTGCGCGTAGCTGGCCCAGCGCGGGTAGTCCACGTGCGCCATGACCGCCTCGTACGCCTCCGCCAAGGCCGCGGTGTAGATTTCGGATTCGAGGTTTTGGTTTTCGGATTGGCTCGTCATTTGCGCCGCTCACGCTGGGTTCGACGGTCCACGGCCTGGCGCCTTTGCGCAATGTCGGTGGCGAGGCGCAGCGCCGCTTTCATACTGCCGGGGTGGGCGCACCCCTCGCCCGCGATGTCGAAAGCCGTGCCGTGGTCCGGCGAGGTGCGCACGACCGGCAGGCCCGCCGTCACGTTGACCCCCTTGCCGAAGGTGAGCGCCTTGAAGGGCGCCAGCCCCTGGTCGTGGTACATCGCCAGCACCGCGTCGTAGCGCTCCCACCCGCGCGTGCCGAAGAAGCCGTCGGCCGGCAACGGGCCGTCGAGCGTGGCGCCTTGTTCAGCCAGGCCGTCGTCGTGGCGGGCCGCCCGGAGCGCCGGCGCGATGATCGTTTCCTCTTTCTCGCCCAGCGCGCCGTCGTCGCCGGCGTGCGGGTTGAGGCCCAGCACCGCGATGCGGGGCGCCTGCGCGCCAAAGTCGCGCCGTAGGCTCCCGGTCAAGACCTCCAGCTTGCGCCGGATCGCGCCGGGCGTCACCGAACGGGGCGCCTGCGCCAGCGGCTCGTGCACGCTTACCAGCCCCACGCGCAACGCAGAAGCATCGCCGACGGCCGGAGCGCCGACCATCAGCATAAGCGGCTCAAACTGCTGCCCAGGGCCACTGGTCTTCTCGGCGATGAACTCGGTGTGGCCGGGGGCGCGGTAGCCAGCGCGAGCGATGGCGGCCTTCGAGATGGGCGCGGTCGTCATCGCGTCGGCAGCGCCGGCGTCGCAGAGCTCCACGGCGCGCTCCACGGCGCGCATCGAGAGACGTCCGCCGGCTCGGGTGACTTCGCCGAAAGAAAAACCCGGCGCCTCCGGCTCGGCCACGTCCAGCACGGGCAACGCGCCCTCAGGAAAGCGGTCCGGCACGCCCGGCACGACGGCCAGCTCCGGCAACGCGCGCTCCTGTTCTCCCGGGGAGGAGAAGCGCTCAGCGAGCGCGTCGGCGTGGCTGCGCAGCACGGCCGCCGAGCCGACCATCAGCAGCCGCGCCTTCTGCCGGATGCGCTCGTCAGTGGCGGCTTTGAGGGCCACCTCCGGCCCGATGCCGCCGGGGTCCCCCAGCGGAACGGCCACGACGGGACGGCGCGCGGAATGGACTTCGCTCATGCGTTTTCCTGCTGGCAACGTTGCAATTGCTGGCCGAGGGTGGTAGTATAGAGCGAGCGGCATGGCCCTCTCGAGGAGCGTGCCGGAGCGCTCCGAACCGCGCAGTCGCTGGGCGCGTCACGCGGAGTTCCTGCTGTTTGCCCTCACCGCCTGCATGACGCTGTCGAACGCGTCCCGGC
This sequence comes from Bacteroidetes bacterium QS_9_68_14, assembly GCA_003022535.1. GTDB lineage: Bacteria > Bacteroidota > Rhodothermia > Rhodothermales > Salinibacteraceae > QS-8-64-10. The sequence goes on along the minus strand of PXTT01000072.1, from coordinate 30,525 downwards.
TGCGGCTCCCCGTCCTGAGCGTCCTATACCTGACGCAGGGCATCCCGACGGGTTTCGGAACCGTCACGCTGGCGGCCCTGCTGGCCGACCAGGGTTTTTCGGCAAGCGCCGTGGCCGCCTTCCTGGCCGTGAGCTATCTGCCCTGGACGTTTAAGCTGATCTACGGGCCGCTCGTGGACCGCTACGCCATGTCCCCGATGGGGCGGCGGCGGCCCTGGATTCTGCTCTCGCAGGTCGGCATGGTAGGCTCGATGGCGCTGCTGCTGGCCGTGCCGGGCGCAGGCCACCGGCCCGTCGCGCTGGCGGCACTGCTGTTTTTCCACAACACGTTCGGAGCGCTGCAAGACGTAGCTACCGACGGGCTGGCCGTGGACCTGCTCGACGAGGACGAACGCGGAATCGCCAATGGGCTCATGTGGAGCGGAAAGGTGCTGGGCATTGCCGTGGGCGGAGCGGGCCTGAGCACGCTGATTGCCCGGGTCCACTTCGACGCGGCAGTCTGGGCGCAGATCGGGGGACTCTTCGGGGCGGTGGTGCTCGTGCTGTTGGTGCGCGAGCGGGCCGGCGACCGTCTGCTGGCGCCGCCTGCGGCTGTGCGCAGCGCGTGGGCTCGGAAGAGCACGCAGGACGGGTGGCGCCGCCTGCTGGTCAAGCTGCGGCGCGCCTTTCGCCCCGCCCCCGCCCGGGCCGCCGCCGGGCTGGCGCTCGTCGCCGCCCTGCCGACGCGCATGTTGGTCGCCATCGGGCCGGTCTTTGCCGTGCAGGCGGCCGGGTGGTCGGACCTCGGCTACTCGCAGTTCACGGGCGGGCCGGCGCTCCTGATGGGCGTCGTGGGGGCGGCCCTCGGCGGGTGGGTCGCCGACCGCCTGGGCCGGCGGCGCACGCTCGTAGGCACGACCGCCGGCCTCCTGATGTTGCTGGTTGCCTTCACGCTGGCGCGCCCCTGGTGGCCGGCCGACGGCGTCGTCGTAGCCTTCGTGGGCCTGGCCATGCTGCTGGACATGACGCTCAAGACCACCCTCGCGGCGCTGTTCATGGACACGGTGCGCGAAGAGGTCGCCGCCACGCAGTTTACCACTTACATGACCCTGGGCAACCTCTGCAACGTGCTGGGCAGCGGCCTCATCGTGCCGCTCGACGCGCTGCTGGGGTTCCAGGGCATTTTTCTGTCCGCCGTGGCCGTGAGCGGCGGGGTCCTGGCGTTGCTGTACTGGCCACGCGCCACGCAGCTCGCCGTCAAGGCATGACGCAGGCGCCGCACGACGCAGGCGCCGCATGGCGCAAGCGCCCCGCCGGTCCCCACGCGCGACGGACTGACGGCACGCACGAACGACCCGTTTTTCCATGCGTTTCCCCGGAAGCCCGTATTCACTGCGCGAGTTCGCCGGCATGGCGTGGCGTCGCTTCTCGCCGGTCCCGCCCTGGGGTGACGCGCCTGTAGCCCGGCACCTCGACCGCCATCCCCACCGGGCGCCGGACCGCTGGATCGGGTTCGTAGGCGACCTCTGCCCGCTCGACGGGCGCGACGCCCGCTACGCGGAGGCCGTCCACGCGTTCTTCGACGATTGCGCGTTGCTGGTCGGCAATCTCGAAGGCGTCTTCACCAAGCAGCGTGGCCGGCCCTTCCGGCTAAAGCACACGCCATCCATCTTCGACGCGATGGCGCGCTTGAAGCCACTCCGGCAGTGGGTCGTGTCGCTCGCCAACAACCATGCCGCGGACTTTGGGCCGCCGGCGCTGCGCACCACGACCGCGCGCCTCAACCGGCACGGCATCCGCTGGCTGGGCACGCGCGAGCACCCGACGCTCACGGTGCCAGAAGCGGGCCTCGCGCTGGCGGCATGGACGTGGTGGAGCAACCGGAGGACGACGCTGCTTCCCCGGCGCGACCCCGGGGCGCCCGAAGCGGCGTCGGCCCCGCTGGCGCGCGTGGCGCTTCCGCACTGGGGCTACGAGCACGAGCGCCGCCCCCGCTCGAACCAGCGCCACCGCCTGCCCCTCAACTACGAACTCGTCGCCGGGCACCACTCGCACCTGCCCCAGCCGCTGGAGGACGTGACGGACGGCCCGCTCGTGGCCTGGTCGCTCGGCAATTTCCTAACGGCCAAGACGCTACCCGTGCTCGGAGAAGGGGCGCTTCTAAAGATCGGGCTGGCGCACCCGCCCGACGCACCGCCGGTAGTGGCCGAGGCGCGCTACCAGGCGGTACGCCTGGACCGCACGGCCCCCCGCCAGTGCCGCGTTCATCCGCGCTCGTCCGGGACGGAGTGACCCCGCGCCGGAAAGTCGTCCCAGGGGCGCGGGGCAGAGATGCGCAGCGCGCCCCGCGCTCAACCCGCTCCCTGCGCCTTCATCGCGGCGGCCAGGTCGGCGGCGTCTTCGCCGGTGAGCGCGCCGCGCGCCTCCTCCGGCTCCACCCCGATGTGCTGTGGCGCGGCGGCGAGCACGTCATCGAGCGCCTCGGCGAGCGAAAACTCCTCGAGGTAGGCCCCACTGGCGTTCCGGTGCCCGCCCCCGCCGAAGGAGCGCGCCCAGCCGTCCACGTGCGTATCGCCCTCGGAGCGGAAGCTGACTTTCGTGCCGCCCTGCGTCTCGGTAAAGAGCAACGCCGCCCCCACCCCGGCCACGCTGAGGACGTGGCCGACGAGGCCGTGCTTGTCCTCCGGCCCCGCGCCGGCGGCCTCCAGCACCGCGGGCGTGACGGTGGTGTAGCCCACGAACCCGTCGTAGCGCAGGCGAATGCGGTCCAGCGCCCGCCCCAGCAAACGCAGCGACGCGAGCGAGCGGTTGTCGTAGAGCGCCGAGTGGATGGGCGCAGGCGAGATGCCGCCGCGCTGCAGGAGCGTGGCCGTCGTACGGTGCACCCGCGGCGTCACACTGGAGTAGCGGAACGAGCCGGTGTCGGTCATCAGCCCCGTGTAGAGCGGCGTGGCCACGTCCGCGTCGATCAGCTCGGGAGCGCCCGCCTCGATCACTTCGCAGAGCAGCTCGGCGGTGGCGGCGGCGGTGTCGCGCTGAAAGGCGTGGTCGAACCAGCCCTCCGGCTCGGTGTGATGGTCGATCAGCAGCACCTCGGCCCCGCCCTGCTGGATCGGCTCGGCCAGGGCCCCAAGGCGCTCGGCGGCGTTGGTGTCCAGCGCCACGGCGAGCTCCGCCTCCGCGAGGGCTTTCTTTTGCTCGACGGACGCTTCCGCGAAGACCTCAACCTCCTCCGCGCCCGGCAGGAACGCGAGGTGGTCGGGCAGGTCGTCGTCGTTGAGGATGGTCACGCGCTTGCCCCGCTGCCGCAGGTAGCGCGCCAGCCCCAGCTCCGAGCCGATGGCGTCGCCGTCGGGGCTGGTGTGGGTGGTCAGTAGAATGGGGTCGTGCGCATCCAGAAGCGCATGCGCGTCGGCGGCGGAGGCGGAGGTCATGACCGTCGGGGCGCGGGCAAAAAAATGCAGAGCCGGTTGCTACGACAGCAACGCAGAGGTGTTCGCGCGTGGCTGCGTCTTGGAGGGCGGGCGCTCCTCCCTGCGGTCACACGCCGAACATGAAGCCGACGTTGCGCTTCTCGGCGCGGAACTCGCCGGTCAGCGTCAAGGTGCCCTCGCGGGGCGGCTGGCCGGGCGGCGAGGCGGTCCCTTCGAGCGTGACCCGGAAGGTGCCCTCGACGAGCGAGTCGGTGGCAACGGTGAGCTCGACCGTGCCCGACTGCGAGTGAAAGGAGCGGCGCATCCCGGCGCGGTAGACCATCGTGAACGACTCCTTACCGTCGGGGCGCAGGCTGTCGTAGCGGGCCACGGGCGGGCGGCTGACGATCTGGTGGGTGCCAGCCTGGGGGCGCGTCGTATCGGGCCGAGCGAGGTAGATGCCACTGGTTACGTCGTTGCCGGAACGCAGCGAGAGCACCCACTGCCGCCGCCGCGTGACCGGGTCGAAGACGATCCCGAACTGCGCGCTCCCGCTCAGGGTGTCGCGCAACATGCCTCGCATCATGACCTCGTAGCGGTACTCAGGGCCGTTCCCCTCTTCCGCCTCAGCGGCGGCCACCGTCACGCTGTCGTTGCCCGTCGCCGGGGCGTCTTCCTCGGGGCCGGAGCCACACGCCGCAGCGGCCAGCAGCAGGAACGCCAGCGCGAGCGGCACGCCGCCTCGCAACAGCAACGAGCGCCCGGAAGCATCCGGGCAAGGGGAGCGGGGCGGCATGGAGACAGAAGCGGCGCGCCAGGAGAAACCGTGGGAGCAACAGCGCCTCCCGGGGGGAGCGAACGCTCCCCCCGGCGAGGGCGCTCTTTCAGTATAGCGGAACGCGCGCCGCGCCACAACGCGCCTGCTCAAAGAACCGCCTCATGGGACGCGCACCTGCTCGAAGCGTCCACGCCCCATCACGGTTCGCGGCCGCGCCGGAGGCCGCCTCGATGGCGCCACGTTGCCCAAAACGGCGTTCCGCACAGGCGCTGGCGGCTGCGGGCGATGCTATTCACGCCTCTTCTGCCTCTCGTTCTATTTCGCGGAGGACCTGCTGCACCTCTGCGTCCACCTCCTCGACCTCGCGCGGAATGCGCTCGGAGATCGAGACCACACCCGGCAGGATGAGCCGCGCGGAGCGATCGTAGGTGAAGTAGTTGATGACCCAGTCTAAGAAGACGTTCGCGCGGTTGCGGAAGCCGACGAGCTTGGCGATGTGGATGAACACCCACGCCAGCCACGCTACGAAACCCTCCAGCTGCACCCCGGCCGGGAGTTGCGCCACCGCCGCGTTGCGCCCGATGGTGGCCATCTTGCCGAGGTTTCGGTAAGAAAACGGCTCGGTGGGCCGCCCCTCGGCGAGGCGCAGGGCCTGCCGGGCCGCGTGGGTGCCCTGCTGCATGGCGACGGGCGCGAGCTGGGCGTAGACCTGGCCCTCCCCGTCCCGGCTGGCGCCCATGTCGCCGACGGCGAAGATCCGCTCCTGACCGGCCACGCGCAGGTCGGAGGCAACGTCGAGGCGCCGGCTGCCCTCCTGCTGCGTAGCTTCTTCGACGAACCCGGCGACCGCGCTGGCCTGGACGCCCGCCGCCCAGAGCAACGTGTCGGTGGCGATGCGCTCGCCGCTCTGGAGGTGAACGGCGTGCTCCTCGACCCGCTCCACGGTGGCGCCGGTGCGCACTTGCACGCCGCGGTCTTCGAGCACGGCGCGCGTGTACTCGCCTTGCCGGCGCGGGTAGCTTCCCAGAAGCTGGTCTCCCATTTCCAGAAGCATCACCTCCGCAGCGGTCGTGTCGAAGCGCTTGTAGTCGCGCTGCATGACCCTGAAGAGCTCGGTGAGCGCACCGGCGGTCTCTACGCCCGTCGGGCCGCCGCCCACGATCACGAAGCGCAGGGCGCCGCGCCGCGCCTCGGCGTCGCCGTCGGGCTTGCGCGCGCGGGACATGCGCTCGAACTGCCGCAGGATCCGGTTGCGCAGCGCCACCGCGTCGGTGAGGGTTTTGAGCGGGAAGCTGTGCTCCTCGGCCCCCTCCACGCCGAAGTAGCTCGTGGTGGCCCCGGCGGCCAGAATGAGGTAGTCGTACGGGATCTGCGTCCCGCTGCGCGTGGCCACCTCGCGCCGCTCGGGGTCCACGCCGCTGACGGTGGCGAGCTGGAATTCCACGTTGTCGGCACTGCGGAACACGTCGCGCACGTTGTGGGCGATGCTGTCGGGCTCGAGCCCCGCGGTGGCCACCTGGTACAGCAGCGGCTGAAATTTATGGTAGTTGTTGCGGTCCACCAGCGTGACGCGGACCGGCTCCCCGGCGAGGGCCTTCGCCGCCTCCAGCCCCGCAAAGCCGGCCCCGACGACGACCACGTGCGGGCGCTCTTCAGTGGAGCGCGCGCCATTTTTGCTGAACGACGCGCGGGAAGCGAGCAACGTGCGACGGGCGCGCCGGGCGAGCGACTTGAGCATGGTACGGGGAGTATTCAGAAACGGAAACAGCGAAAACCTTCTTCCAGAGCGGTCTGCCCGGCGCCATGTTCGCCTCTGCCGGAGCGAGGGCGTTGCCGGGCCGAAAACGCAAGATACTGCTCTAGCAAAACACCGAGAAGCTCTATTGATTCCTCGCTCGCCTCACTCGCCCCGCCCGCCCCCGCGAGTGCCACGAACATCACATCTGCCGCCCGAACTTCGCGCCCCGCCGAATGTAGGGCCTGAATGATCGAAACGCTCTCCGCACAGGCCGGCTGCCCGCCTCCATGCCCGACGAAGGACCGATCCACGTCGGCCTCATCTACGGGGGGCGCTCTCCCGAGCACGAGGTGTCTATCGACTCGGCGCGCAACGTGTTCGAAGAGCTCACCCAGAGCGCGCGCCACCGCGTCACGCCTATCCGTATCGACCGCCGCGGGCGCTGGCACGTCGAGCCGCCCGAGGCCGCGGCGTGGCACGACCACTCCTCCGGGGCGCCCGAGGGGGCCGGCCACGCGTCGCGGCGCGCGCTCCTGGCCCCCGCCGGGGAGGACGCCGAGGTCCTCCCCGGCTCGCCCGACGGCACCGCAGCGCTCGAACCACTGGCGCTGGACGTGGCCTTTCCCCTCTTGCACGGCCCCAACGGCGAAGACGGGCGCGTGCAGGGCCTTCTCCACACGCTGGACTTGCCCTACGTGGGCCCCGACGTGCTCGGTTCGGCGCTCTGCATGGACAAGGACGTGGCCAAGCGCCTCTTGCGCGACGCCGACCTGCCGGTCGTACCGTTTCGCGTGCTACACTACTACGGCGGGGAGCCCCTCTCGTTCGACGAGGTCGCCGACGCACTCGGCGTGCCGTTTTTTGTGAAGCCCGCCAACGCCGGCTCGTCGGTGGGTACGGCGAAGGTGGAGACGGAGCCCGCGTACGCGCCGGCCGTCCGGAGCGCCTTCGCGTTTGACAACAAGGTGCTCCTGGAGACCGCCATCGACGGGCGCGAGATTGAGTGCGCCGTCATCGGCAACCAAGAAGCGCCCCGCGTGGCCGGCCCTGGCGAAATTGTCTCGGAGGACACGTTCTACACCTACGAGGCCAAGTACGACGAGGAGCTCGATGCGGCCCACATGGAAGTTCCTGCCGACCTGCCCGGCGGCGTGCCCGACCGCGCCCGCTCGCTGGCAGAACGCGCCTACCGCCTGGCCGCCTGCGAAGGCCTGGCGCGCGTGGACTTCTTTTTCACCGAAGAAGACGGCCGGCACGACCTGCTCCTCAACGAGATCAACACGATTCCCGGCTTCACCGAGCGCAGCATGTTTCCCGTCATGTGGGAAGACGCGGGGCTCCCCGCCGGCGAACTGGCCGCCGAGCTCATCCGGCTCGCCCTGGAGCGCCACGAGCGCGACGCACGCCTGAAAATGACGCCGTAAATGGGTGGGTGGCGGATGGTTTCCCGGGAACGTCCGCTCCCGCCGCCTGGTGGCATCCTCACCCGCTGGGGGCATTCTCACCCGGAAGAAGCGCCGACTCGCTCCCGCGACAGCGAAGCAGCATCGCCGCCTCTCTCCTTCGGCACAGCGGCTCCCCTCAGCGACGCGCTCGACATAGCACCCCACGCCGATGACTTACTCGAAGGACACGCGCACCATCGTCCCCGGCGAGATCTACGTCGCCATCGAGGGGGAGCACTACGACGGCCACGACTTCATCCCCCAGGCCATCGAGAAGGGCGCCGCCGGCATCGTCACCGAGCAGGCCCTCGACAGCGTGGACGTGCCCTCCGGCGTCGAGGTGACCCGAGTAGAGGACGCGGTGGGCTACCTCACCGAGCAGGCGACCGAGAAGATCGAGCGCCTCGGGCCGGACATCCTCGCCATCACCGGCTCGATGGGCAAGACGACCACCAAGGAGGCGACCCGCGCGGTGCTTAGCCAGGACTTCGAGGTGATCGTTTCGGCGGGCAACAAGAACACGCCGCTGGGCCTCTCGCTCCTGGTCCTCAACCGCGAGATCACGCCTCGGACGAAGCTGGTGCTGGAGATGGGCGCGCGCCTCCCCGGCGACCTCAAGAGGCTCTGCTCGTACTTTCCGCCGGTCGTCTCGGTCATTACGAACGTGCGGCGCGTCCACATCGAGACGTTCGGCAGCATCGAGGGCGTGCAGCGCGAGAAGTCCGAGCTCGTGCGCGCGCTGCCGCCGGGGGGCACCGCTTGCCTCAACGGGGATGACGAGCGCGTGGTGGCGATGGAGGAGCACAACGCCGGGAGCGCGATCACCTACGGCCTGGGGGCCAGCTGCGACATCGGCCCCGAGCGCGTGACCGCTCGGCTTCCGAGCCTCGGCGAGCCGGCGCAGTACGCGGCGCTGGCGGCAATGAGCGCGGGGCGGGCCTTCGGCATGAGCGAGGATCGGATCAACGACGGCCTCGAAAAGCAGGAGCCGGAAAAAGGCCGCCTGCGCCGCCTGCCGGGGCGCTCGGGAAGCGTCCTCATCGACGACAGCTACAACGCCTCGCCCGCGGCGGTGCGTGCTGCCTTCGACGTGCTGGACGACCAGGCCGCGGAGCAACGCGAGGAGCACGGCTCCGCCCGCCGCGTGGCCTTCTTGGGCGACATGCTCGAGCTGGGCGAGACCGAGGACCAGCAGCACGCTGCGGTCCTCCGCGACGCTCTCGACGCGACCGACGAGCTGCACGCGGTGGGCGAGATCATGGCGCGCGGGGCCGCCCAGCTTTCCGAAAACGAGCGAGCGCGCGTCACGCTGCACGAGGATTCCGCCACGCTCGCCGAGGCGCTTCGCACCGGCGCGGTCTACGAGCCCCGCGAGGGCGACGTCATCTTGGTGAAAGGCTCCCAGGGACCGCGCATGGAGCGCGTTTCCGAAGCGTTGCTGCACGAGGGCACGGACCCGGCCGACGTGCTCGTCCGCCAGTCCGAAGCCTGGAAGCAGATCGCGTAAGCACGGGGCGCTTGGCGAGGGGCACGGGGCGCTTTTGCCCATGCCGTTGCTGGCGCTCCCGAGCAACGCCGCGCCGCGAGGCCAGGCTTCATCACGCAATACGAAACACGCGACCGTGAAGATCGCCGTCCTCTCCGACGTTCATTCCAACCTCGACGCGCTGGAGGCCGTCTTCGACGCCCTCGCGGAGCGCGGCGCGGCCGAGGTCGTCTACTGCCTGGGCGACGTGGTGGGCTACGGGCCAGACGCCAGCGCCTGCGTGGAGCGTGTCCGCGAGCGGTGCGACGGGGTCGTGATGGGCAACCATGACGCCGCCGTCGCGCGCGAGGAGGGCACCGGCGTGCTCCCCCGCGACGGCCAGGCCGCCGCCCGCCACAACCGCGAGCAGCTTTCCGACGAGCAGCTCGCGTGGCTCGCGGAACGCCCGATGACCCTGACTGCCGAGCACGGCGGCCACGCCCTGCGCTTCGTCCACGCCAGCCCCGACGCCCCCGCCGCCTGGACACGCCTGAATGGCTTTCGCGCGGCGAAGGCGCAGTTCGACGCCTTCCCCGAGCCAGTCTGCTTCGTCGGCCACACGCACCGCCCCGCCGTCATGGCCGACAAGCTGGGCGTGCTGAGCGTGCGCCCCGGTCACCGCTACCTCATCAACCCGGGGAGCGTGGGCCAGCCCCGCGACGGGAGCGCGCGCCCGAGCGTCGGGATCTTCGACACCGACACGTTTGGATACGAGAACGTGCGCGTGCCCTACAATGCTGACCGCGCGGCCGAGAAGGTGCGCGGCGCGGGCCTGCCGGAACGCCTGGCCGAGCGCCTGCTGCGCGGCCGATAGTGAATGGTCGGCGGGGAATGGGTCTGGCCCAGCCGGTGCGTTGCCGAGAGACAGCCATCCGCCATCTACAATCCACTATCTACGAATCGCCCTCGATTGTAGACCCCCACGGGACGGCCCACCAGCTTCGTCCCCACGAAGGGCGTGTTCTGGCTCTTCGAGTGGATGTGGCTTTCGGAAAAGGTCCAGCGCGCCTCGGGGTCGAAGATCGTGAGATTCGCCGGCTCTCCTTCCGCGAGGCGCGCGGCGGGGAGCCCCAGCACCTCGCGCGGGGCGGCGGTGAGCTTCTGGATCGCCTCCGCCAGCGTGAGGCGAGGCCGTTTTTTAGCGCCTCCACGTGCTCGGGGCCGCGCAGGGGCGGGTGCATTTTCGTGTGCGTAGAAAACGCGGTGTCCTCCACGGCGCGGTCGGTGAGAGCAAGGTGGTGCGTGCACACCTCGGCGGTGACATTGAGACCGCGCGCCTTCGCCCGGCGCACCGCCTCGACGCCGCCTTTCGTGGAAAGGTGCGCCACGTGCAGATGCCCGCCGGTCGCCTCCGCCAGCCGCACGTCGCGGGCGATCATCACGTCGTCGGCGAGGGCGGGGATGCCGCCGAGCCCGAGGCGCGCGGAGACTTCGCCCTCGTGCATGTGGCCGTTTTTCGAAAGCGCGCGCGCTTCCATGTGGTTGACGACCGGCGCGCCGACCATGCGGCTGTACTCCAGCGCGCGGCGCATCAGGGCGGCATCGTAGACGGGCGCCCCGTCGTCGCTGAAGGCGACCGCTCCGCCCTCCGCCAGCGCGCCCATCTCGGCCAGCTCGTGCCCGTCGCGCCCCTTCGAGACGCACCCAATAGGGTGCACGGCCACCGGCTGCCCCTCGGCCTGCTCGCGCACGAACTCCACGCCCTCGCGCGTGTCGAGCGGGGGGTCGGTGTTGGGCATGCAGGCCACGTCGGTGAAGCCGCTGGCCGCCGCCGCGCGCGTGCCGGTCTGGATGGTTTCTTTGTGCTCCTGCCCCGGCTCGCGCAGATGCACGTGCAGGTCCACCCAGCCGGGCGAGACGGTCAGCCCCTCGGCGTCGAAGGGCTCTACGTCCTCTGCCGCGAGGTCCGTGCCGATCTGCGCGATCTCGCCGCCCTGGATGAGCACATCGGCCACGCGCGTCTCGCCGCTTTCGGGCCAGAGCAACGTGGCGGACTGGATGAGCAGATCGGGCGTGGCGGGCACGGGGTGTGTTGCGTAGGGCGTGAGAGCGGCGTTGCTGTCAATGGACTTCGCGGCCCTCTTCGAGAATCGTGCGGTAGACCAGACCGGGGTTGTCGCGGTGGCGCTCCAGCACCGAGGGCGTGGCCACGAGCACGTCCATCGCCGTACCGTTGCGCGGAATGTCTTCGTAGAGGTCCATCGCCACCTTCCGCCGGTCGGTGCCCTCGGGCACGACGACCAGCAGGTCGAGGTCGCTTTCAGGCTCCGCTTCACCCCGCGCCCGCGAGCCGAACAGGAGAATGCGCAAGGGGTCCACCGCCGCCACGATGTCGCGCACGAAGCGCTCGACGACGGCGTCGCCGGCGGGCAACGCGTCGTCGGTAGGCGCGCCGGGCCGCGTCTGCGTGGAGGAGGAATCCATTGGGACTGGGGGCGTTGCCGAAAAGCCGCTCACGCCGCCTCAGCCTCGCGCCGGGCCGTCACGTCGCGCTGGATGGCCACGTAGTGCGTCACCTCGCCCTGCGCGTTCTCGACCGGGGCCACCTTCCACTCGATTTGGAATGCGGAGCCGTCCTTTTTGTAGTTGACCGTCTCGCCCTGGAAGACCTTGCCGTCTTGGAGGTCCTGCGCCAGGCGGTCCAGCTCGTCCTGGTCGGTCTCGGGACCCTGCATGAGACCGGGCGTCTCGCCGAGGACCTCCTCCTCGGTATAGCCGGTCATCTCGGTGAAGGCGTCGTTGACGAAGACGATAGGCCCGTTGCCCGTCTCCTCGGCGGTCGTGACCATGATGGAGTTGAAGGCGTGCGAGGCGGCCTCGAAAAAGAGGTCGCGCGCCACGTCGGCGTCGAGGTGGGTAAGTTCGTCGGGAAGCGTGGCCATGCGTGCTGCGGAAGTGCGAGGGGATTGGGAGTGCGGGAGAAGCGTGTAGCAGCAACGCGGCAACGCGGTTCCGCCGGGCGGCTGGTTGGTTCAGTGGTTTTTGGATTGGCGATGGGTTGCCCACGCAAGAATCACCAAACCACCCAACCAGAAAACCAATTCCTCAACGCCCTTCCGTCGGCACGGCCTCGGCATCCTCCTCACCCGCGGCGATGGCCTCCTCGGGCGTGGCCAGCTCCGAGCGCACGAAGTCCGTCAGCATCGTAAAAAGGTGCAGGCGCGTTCCGCCGCCGGTGATGCCGTGATCCTTGCCGGGGTAGACCATGTACTCAAACTGCTTGCCGGCCTCCTGGAGCGCGGCGGCCATCTGCTGGCTGTTCTGGAAGTGCACGTTGTCGTCGAAGTCCCCATGCGCCATCAGCAGGCGCTGCTCCTCGCGCAAGTTTTCGGCGTAGTTGATCGGAGATCCCTCGTCGTAGCCTTCAGGGTTTTTCTGCGGCGTGGACATATAGCGCTCGGTGTAGATCGTGTCATAGAAACGCCAGTCGGTGACGGGCGCCACGGCCATGCCCGCGTCGAAGATCTGCGGCCCTTGGTCTTTGAGCATCGAGAGGAGCGTCAGGTAGCCGCCGTAGCTCCAGCCCCAGATGCCGATGCGTCCGCCGTCCACAAACGACCGGTCGGCAAAGTGGCGCGCGGCGGCCTGCTGGTCGGCCGCCTCGGGGACGCCGAGTTGCCCGTAGGGCACGTCCTGGAAGGCCTTGCCGCGCCCGCCGGTGCCGCGGTTGTCCACGCTGGCGACGACCACGTCCAGTTCGTCGGCGAGGTACTTGTGCCACAGCTCGCGCGGTCCACCCCAACGGTTCATGACCGTCTGCACGCCGGGTCCGCCGTAGACGTAGACGAGCATCGGGTACTGCTCCGAGGCGTCGAAGTCAGTGGGCTTGACGAGGTAGGCGTTGAGCCGGTCGTCCCCCGCGCCGGGCACCGTCGTGAACGTCGGCTCCGGGAGCGGGGCCATGCCCGAAAGGCGCTCGCGCAGGTCCTCGTTGCCTTCCAGTACCTTCAGGCGCTCCCCGCCCGGCGTGGCGTGAAGCGTCGTGATCGGCGGGGTGTCCGCCGCGCTGAAGTCGTCGATGAAGTAGTCCTGCGAGGGCGCCATATCGACGGCGTGCGTGCCAGGGCGCTCGGTGACGCGCGTGGCCTGGCCCGCCGTACTGGCGGCCTCCATCGAGAAGGGCACACGGTAGAGGTGGCGCTCGGTGGAGCGCTCGCGCGTCCCGGTCACGTAGGCGCGCCCGTTCTCCCGGTCGAGGCCGTGGAAGCCGGTCACTTCCCAGTCGCCCCCGGTGATGGGACGCACGCGCTCGCCGGTGGCCGCGTCGTGCAGGTAAAGGTGACGGTAGCCGCTGTTCTCGCTGGCGAATACGAAGTGGCCGGGGTCGCCGGCACCATCGTTCCCTGCGAGATAGTTGATCTTCGCCCCGCTCACGTCGATGTAGCTGTCCTCCTGCTCGGTGAGCACCGTCTCCACATCCATGCTCTGCGGATCGCCGTAGAGCAGCCCGAGGCGGTTCTGGTCGCGGTTCAGGCGGAGCATCCACACCTTCGCGCCGCCCTGCATCTCCGGCGTCCAACCCATGCGGGCGATGTACTCGTAGCGTTCGTCCTCGCTGGCGTAGTCGTCGCTCCACGTCTGCGTGTCGAAGTATTCGATGGCCGGGCGCTCCTCCTCGCCGACCGTGCTCATGTCGATCACGCCGACCTTGATCTCGCTGTTTTTTTCCCCGGCCTTCGGGTAGCGAAACTCCTTGTAGGTCGGGTAGCGCGTCTGGAAGTTCGTCAGCGAAAAGTCGCGCGTCTGGCTTTCGTCGAGCTTGAAAAACGCGATACGGTCCCCGCTGGGGCTCCACCGCCACCCGTCGCGCAGGCTGAACTCCTCTTCGTAAACCCAGTCGAAGGTGCCGTTGATGATTTCGCCGTCCGCCCCGTCGAAGGTGAGCTGCGTCTCTTCGCCGGAGGAAAGATCCGTCACGAAGAGATTGCGCTCGCGCACGAAGGCCACGCGGTCGCCGCTGGGGCTGAGCTTGGCGAACTTCTGGAACCCCTTTTCGCGCTCGGCAATGGGCGTCAATGCGCCGCTCGACAGGTCGTAGCGGTAGTAGTAGCCTTTCGTCTTGTAGCGCCAGACGCGCTCCGCGTCAGTGAAGAGCAGGAGGCGCTCCTCGTCGGGGCCGTAGGCGTAATCCTCGATCAAAAGCGGGTGGTCCACGCCCGGCGGCGTAAGCGTGGTGCCGTCGATGATCCGCTCGCGCTCGCCCGTCTGAAGGTTGCGGCGCACAAGGTGCGTGACGGGCTGCTCCTCGCCGCCGACCTGCGCCTGCCGCGACTGGATGTAGGTGACGACGGCGCCTTCGTCGGCCCACGTGCCGCTCTGGAAGGCGTTGGGGTAAAAGGCGCCGGAGGCGTGGATGTCCTCCAGCGTGAGGGGGGAGCCCTCATCGCCCTCGGTCTGCTGCTGGGCCTGCGCGGGCGGTACCCCCAGGAGCGCAAACGCCAAGAGGAACGCAAGCAACAGGCGAGCGCGAGCAAGGGAGGGCATGCGGAGCACGGGGGTCGGAAGGGGAAACGACAGGACGGGCCGTACCTGCCGGGCGGCGGCAAAGATCCGGCCAAACCCGCTCTCGCGCGCTCCTGCGCTCCTTGCGCGCTCAGCCCCAGCGCGCTATCCTCACGAGGGAGTCGCTCGTATTACCGAGCCATTGACCCGCTTTTTCGTGCCCCGCCCTTTCGTGTCCCGCCCTTGCCTCGCCTTTTCCTTCTCGCTCGTCCTGCTTCTGGCCGGGGCGTGGCTCGCCCCCGCGCAGGACACGTCCGATGCCGAGGCCGCCCGCCCCGACGTGAAGCTGGCCATTGGCGGGACGCTTCAGCCCCGCGTCAGCCACGGGCGCCTCGACCTCGCCAACCCCGGCACGGACCGCGAGCGCACCGGTTTCGGCATCCGGCGTGCGCGGCTGCGGGCCTCGGCCACCCTGGCCGGGCGCGCCGGCGCCTCCTTCCAACTCGGGGCGGCGGGGGCGTCGGTGATGCTCCTCGACGCGAAGCTCTTCTTTGACGTGACCGACGCGCTCCGGGTGCGCGCGGGACGCTTCACGGTGGCGCAGCCACGGGCCTTCCAGCCCACCTCCCACACCGAGATCGACCTTGGGGCCCGCGCGGCCATCGCCCGGCGCTGGGGCAACAGCACACTGGGGAACAGCGGGCGCGACTTTGGGGTCGGGGCGGTCTACGAGACAGACCGCCTGACCGGGCGGGTTGCGCTCCACAACGGCAACGGATCGTGGGACCGCGCCCTCGGCAACGTCCGCCCCGACGTCGTCGGCGACCCGACCGGCGGCGGCGACACGCGCGGCGGGGCCGCGAGTGCCTACGGGGCGTGGCGCCCGGCGGCGCTCCCGGGGCTCGAGGTCGGCGGCTACGCCGGCTACAACGCCGCGCGCAACGCGGCCACCGTTGCGCCCGAGGCGCTACGGCCCGGCGGCGGGCGCTTCGACAGCACGGCCCGCTCCTACGCCAGCTACGCCGGTCACCTCTACTGGGGCGCGTGGCCCGGCTCGCAGCCGGTGCGCCTCAAAGCCGACCTCATTGGCACGCGCTACGAGACACGCTCGGCGAGCGCAGGCGAGATTTCCCAGCACGCCCTGGGTGCCTCACTGCTGGGCGCGGTGGGCCTTTTCGACCGGAGCGCCGAGCTGCTCGCGCGCATCGAGCGCTACGACGCCGCCATAGGCCGCGACGGCAACGCGACCGACTACCTCAGCGCCGGGGCGAGCCTGAGCCTCAGCGCCCTGCGGGGCCGCCCCTACGAGCGTCAGCGCCTGAGCGTGGGCTACGCCACACGACTGGACGACAACCGTCGTCCGCACCTCGTCGTGCTTCAAGCACAGATCGTTTTCTGAACGGGACCGTGGACCTCAGGCGACAGCCCCTCCAGCGTGGGCGATGCAACTCGGAGAACCCCGTTCTCCGTCTTCAGTCTGCCGTCCCCCGGGCACGAACCTGCCCTTGTCCGCAGGGTAGGTATCATCCTTGCGTGGTTTGCTCCTGTCCCTCCCGCGAAAGCCTTCTCCCGCCGCCCTCACGCTGTGCCTGCAACCGACCCGCTCGCCCCCGCCGACGACCCGCCCCTCACGCCCACCACGGCCACCGTGGACCTGGGCGCTGTGCGCCACAACGCGCGCCTCATTCGCAAACGCGCCGCCCCGGCCGACCTCATGGCCGTCGTGAAGGCCGACGCCTACGGTCACGGCGCTGTTCGCGTGGCCCGCACGCTGCGCGAGGCCGGCGTCTCGCACTTCGCCGTGGCGCGCGTGCCGGAGGCCCTCGAGCTACGCGAGGCAGGCATCGAGGCGCCCATCCAGGTCTTCGAGGCCCCCCTGCCGGGGCACCTGCCGGCCTACGCGCGCCACCGGCTGGGCGTAACCGTCTCGTCGCGCGCCGTCGCCGAGGCGGTCGTCGAGCTGGCGGGCGGGCGCGCTCCCGGGGCCGCTCCGATTCGCGCGCACGTCAAGGTGGAGACCGGCATGGAGCGCATCGGCGAGCCGCCCGAGGTGGCCGCCGAGCTCGCCCGCCATCTCGCTAAAACCGACGGGGTGGAAGTAGCCGGGTTGTGGACACACTTCGCCGCCGCCGACGAGCCAGGGCAGAAAGACTTCACGCGCCGCCAGCTCAGCATTTTGCAGGAGGCCGCCGCGGGAGCCGGCCCCATCGCCGGGCGCGTCCACGCGGCCAACACGCCGGCTCTGCTACACTTCGAGGAGAGCGTTCGCGCGCTCGACCCCACGTTCGTGCGGTGCGGGCTCTCGCTCTACGGGCTCACGCCGTTTCCGCCCGCGGTGAGCGCGTCGCTGGGCGGGCAGCAGCTTCGCCCGGCCATGCGCTTTACCTCAAAAATTACACACCTCAAAACCGTCGAGGCGGGCGCCTCGGTTTCCTACGGGCGGGGCTGGACGGCACCGGAGCGCGTGCGCCTCGCCACGGTGGGCTGCGGGTACGGCGACGGATACGCGCGCCTGCTCTCGGGCCGCGCAGAGGTGGGCGTGGCCGGGCGGCGCTTCCCCGTGGTGGGCCGCATCTGTATGGACCTGATGATGGTGAACCTTGGGCCCCCGGAGACGGCCCCTGACGTAGCAACGGGCGACGCAGTGGTGCTCTTCGGCCCCGGCGGCCCTTCCGCCGTAGATGTGGCCGACTGGAGCGAAACGATTCCCTACGAGGTGGCCACGCGCGTGTCATCGCGCGTGCCGCGCCGGTACATCGAGGAGGCGGCTTCCGAACAGGGAAAGACCGCTCTCCCCGGAACGGCGAATAGGGCCACGACGGGAGCCCAGCCGGCCGGAGCGCCTGTCACTGAAAACGGGCGCTTTTCGTAGAAGTAGCGCGCGAGCGCAACGCGCGTCGCCGCTGGCCAGGGGGCGTTGCCGGAGCGGTGGGTTTCCCGGAACGTTGCGCGATCCTGCTCATTTTGCTTTACGATATTTTTTAACAATCTTCTTGGGCGAACGTGCGGCCGCCACTGATCAACGTCCTTGTCGTCGACGACGAAGAAGACGTCGTCGAAGTCGTCAGCCACTTCCTCCAGCAGGAAGGCTACAGCGTGCTTCAAGCCTACGACGGCGAAGAGGCCCTCCAGAAGGCCAACCCCGACGTGGACATCATCGTGCTCGACATCATGCTACCGGGCCTCGACGGCTACGAGGTCTGCGAAAAGCTGCGCTCGCGCGTGGAGACCGAGCAGATCCCGATCATCTTCCTCAGCGCCAAGAGCGAGGAAGAAGACCAGGTCCAGGGTCTCATGATGGGCGGCGACGACTACCTGACCAAGCCGGTGAGCCCGCAGATCGTAGTCGCGCACGTCAAGGCGGTGCTCCGCCGTAGCGGCGTGGAGGAGAGCAAGACCATCGAGATGCGCGACCTCAAGATCTTCGAGGACGAGTACCGCGCCACCCTCGGCGGGGAGGACCTGGGGCTGACGCTCACCGAGTTCGAGCTGCTGCGCTACCTGGTGCGCCACCCGCGCAAGGCGTTCACGCGCCAGCAGCTGCTGGAGACGATCTGGAAAGACGCCATGATGGTGACGGAGCGCACCGTGGACGCCCACATCAAGAACCTGCGCGAGAAGCTGGACCACTTCGCCGAGCACATCCAGACCGTGCGCGGCGTGGGCTACCGCTTCGTAGAGGAGAAGGAATCTTCTGCCGAGGCCTCTTCGTGAGCATGGGGGTGCAGGAGTGCGGAGGTTTCTGCGCGGCTGACGCTTGCGCTGCGGGAACCCTTGCTTTCCATCCCCCCAAGCGGCGGTACTCAATCTCGCTGGCGCGAGTTGAGAAAACCGCGCTTTTTAGAAGGTAGGTTCGAGGTGAGGTGAAAATTCCAGAGAGCGACAGCAAGCGCGATAGCACCTACAGCGAGTAGCCACATAGCAGTTTAGTATTGGTCAGGAAGTATTCGCCCAACTGTCTGAAATCACTTTACCCAAGATTTGTTCTTGCCAGTCGATGAGAGGTGTGAGGGTCAAGACTGAAAGACACTACCACGTTGCTTGACAAAACCTCCCTGCAATTACATTTCCGAGCCGCATGGGTATCCTGGAACGCATCCAGCGCTGGGTCTTCCCGCCACGCGCCTCCACGCAGACGTGGATGTTCCTCACGTTTGCGCTTTTCGTGGGCGTGGCCGTGGGTGGAGTGGGGCTCTACGCGGCCCTGGCCTTGC
Organism: Bacteroidetes bacterium QS_9_68_14; assembly: GCA_003022535.1. Classification (GTDB taxonomy): domain Bacteria; phylum Bacteroidota; class Rhodothermia; order Rhodothermales; family Salinibacteraceae; genus QS-8-64-10. The sequence continues at coordinate 11,991 of PXTT01000072.1, read as the reverse complement.
GCGGGCAGACGCGCACGGCCACGCAGGAGATGTTGCTCGCGCAGGCGCGTCGCGTGGCCACGCAGATGGACAGCACGTCCAGCCCCGCCGCGCGCCGGCGTCGCATCCGTCAGATCGAGCAGCTTACCGATCTGCGCGTCACCGTCGCCGACCCCGACACCGCGCGCTCAGAGCGCTGGTCGCGCGAGGACGCCCCGCCCCTTGCTGAAGCGCGGGAGGGACAAGCGCAAACGTCCTCGCAAGCAACGGGGCAAACGGGCGGGCCGGTGCGCTACACCTCCCGTGCGGGTCCCGACGGGGACGAAGTCTTCTACGTTACCCTCTACCGCCCGCGCTCCGGTCTGATGGTGCGCGTGGGCCAACCCGCCTCCCCGCTCTACCAGCTCGTCGAGCATCAGCAGACCGTCCTGGTGGTGGGCATGGGAATGGCGCTGGCGATGGCGCTTCTGGGAAGCTGGCTGGCGACCTACCAGATCGTCACGCCGCTGAAGCGCATTCGCAACTCCGCGCAGGCGGTGAACCTCGGCCGCTTCGACGGCGAGATCGAGATCAGCTCGCGCGCGGCGGAGTTCCAGGACTTGGCCAACAGCCTCAACCGCGCCTCTGACGCCTTCCGCGAAAAGATCGACGAGCTGGAGCGTGTCACGCAGTTGCAGAAAGAGTTCATCGGCAATGTCAGCCATGAGGTGCGCAACCCCATCCATGCCATCGGCGGATACCTCGAGGCGCTCTCCTCGCCGGGGCTGCCTGAGAAGCAACGGAAGAACTACGCCGAGAAGGCCCTTGGCAACCTGCACCGCCTGCAGACGCTCTTCGACGACCTGATCGACATCGCGCAGCTGGAGTACCGCGAGGACCTCGTCCAGGCCGACCCCTTCGACCTGCAACACCTGATCGACGAAGTCAGCGACATGCTGCGGCCGAAGGCCACCGAAGAGGGCCTGGCGCTCCAGACGGAAAACCCCCCCATCTACGTCGACGCCGACCGCGCGCGCATCCGTCAGGTTTTGACCAACCTGATCGACAACGCCATCGCCTACACGCCGGAGGGAACGGTGCGTTGCCGCACGCGACGGCGCCTCGAGAAGGTGCGTGTGGAGGTCGTAGACACCGGGCAGGGGATCGACGAGGAGCACCTCGAGCGCATCTTTGACCGCTTCTACCGCGCCGAGAGCCACCGCTCGCGCGATAGCGGCGGCACGGGGCTGGGCCTCTCTATCGTGCAGCAGATCTTGCAGGCGCACGGCGAGGAGATTCACGTCGAAAGCACCAAGGGACGCGGCACGCGCTTCTGGTTCGAGCTTCCGCACGCCGAGACGCCAGCGGAAGCGACGGCGGAAGCGACGACGGAAGACGTGCCCGAGGTGACAGCGTGAGCGTGACGGGTGGGCGAAACGGAGCCGGGCGGCGAGACGGCGCATAACTTTTGCGCGGTGCTCCCGTTGGGCGAACGCGCGTGGCCCGCTTCCCGCGCTGTCGCCTTTCTTCTGGCTACCCGTCCCGCTATGACGCCGCGTCGCTTTCTGCCGCTTTTCGTTGCGCTTCTCCTCGTCGCCGCCGCCGGCTGCTCGACCTCGCGCGAGGCCACGCAGCCCAACCCGGCCCCGCCGCCATCTGACACAGAGGCATCTGAGACCGGAGCCCCCGAGACCGAGGAAGCGCCGCCGGCCGACACGGAAGCCCCGGCTCCCCGCGAGGAGCCTGGCGGCCCGCCCGCTGAGCCGGCGGCTCCCAACGAACGCGAAGACGCGGAGCGCGAAAACGGCACCGCGGCCGGCCCGGTGCCGACCGACTGGCAGCATCTGAGCGCCGGCGCAGGCGGCTACCCCGGCATCGCCACCGAGCGGGCCTACGACTGGCTCGGCGACCGCGCGCCGCAGGACACCGTCGTCGTGGCCGTCCTCGACGGCGGCGTAGACCCCGACCACGAAGACCTCGACGGCGTGCTCTGGACCAACGCCGGCGAGGTGCCCGGCAACGGCGAAGACGACAACGGCAACGGCTACGTCGACGACACGCATGGCTGGAACTTCCTCGGCAACGCCAGCGGCGAAAACGTCGAGCACGACACCTTCGAGGTCACGCGCCTCTACGTCGAGCTGCGCGACCCCTACGAAGGCGCCAACCCCGACACTCTCACGGCCGCCGAGCGCGAGACGTACCGCCGCTACCAGCGCATCAAGGCCGACTTCCAGAAGCAGAAGCAGCAGTACGAGCAACGCTACGACCAGGTTCAGCAGATCGCCCGCTTCGTCGAGCAGGCCCGCCCGCTGCTCGTGCAGCAAGCCGCCCGCCTCGTGTCGGGCCTCCTCGAGCGGACCGACACCGCCGACCTGGCCACGCTGGCCGAGGACCTGCAGAAAGCGGAAGAGCAGCTTCGCACGCGCGCAGAGTACAACTTCAACCCCGACTACAACCCGCGCCCCATCGTCGGCGACGACTACTCCGACGCCACCGAGCGCATCTACGGCAACGCCGACGTGCAAGGCCCCGACGCTGGGCACGGCACGGGCGTGGCCAGCCTCATCGCTGCCGAGCGGGACAACGACCTCGGCATCCGCGGCGTGGCCGGGGCGGTGAGAATCATGCCCGTGCGCGCCGTCCCCGGCGGCGACGAGCGCGACAAAGACGTGGCCAACGCTATCCGCTACGCCACGAACAACGGCGCGGACATCATCAACATGAGCTTCGGCAAAGCCTACTCCCCGCGTAAGGAGGTCGTCGACGCAGCCGTGCGCCATGCCGAGGATGAGGGCGTTCTGATGGTCCACGCCGCCGGCAACGACGGGGCCGACGTGGACACCACCGACAGCTACCCCTCTGCCCACTACGCCGACGGCAGCGGCGCGGCAGACAACTGGATCGAGGTGGGCGCCTCTACCGCCGAGGGCGACAGCCTGCTGGCCGCCCCCTTCTCCAACTACGGCGGCGAGCGCGTGGACCTCTTCGCGCCGGGCGCTTCGATGCAGGTGGCGCGGCCCGGGGACGCCTACGGCCGCGCGCAGGGCACCAGCTTCGCCGCTCCGGTCGTCTCGGGCGTAGCCGCGCTGGTGATGGCCTACTACCCGTCCCTCTCGGCCGAGCAAGTCAAGGAAGCGATTCTCTCCTCCGCCACCAGCCGCGCCGGCCAGATGGTCAAGCGTCCCGGTCGCCCAAGCGGCGGCAGCGGCGGCGGCGAGCGGGTCCGCTTCGGCACGCTCTCGCGCACCGGCGGCGTGGCAAATGCCTACGCGGCACTCCGCGCGGCCGAGCGCATGGCGGAATGATCGCCAGCGCCCCGTTCAGGCCAGCTACGGCGGCGGCAAGCCGACCGCCAAGATCATCCAGACGGCGGCGGACAAGCCGGCGAGCGGTGACGCGCGAGTTTGCCCATGCGGCCGCTGGCTTCGGAAGTAAAAGCACCCCTGCGACAACGTGTCGCAAATGCTTCCGCGCGCGGAGTATAGACCGTTTCGGGCTGGGAGAAGAACCGGCGGCGGTGCGCTTCGTAACACACAATGTCCGCCCATGCACGAATGCTGTGCGCTATGCCTTCTCCCGAACGAGCCGCACGCGAGCGCGGCGCCGCCGTCCAGATCGTCTGGCTAAAGCGCGACTTGCGCGTGGCCGACCACCCCCCGCTGGCCGAGGCGGCGCGGCGCGGGCCCGTGCTGCCGCTCTACGTCGTTGAGCCCCGCGTGCTCGAATCGCCCGACGCCTCCGCGCGGCACTGGGCGTTCGTGCGGCAGTCGCTCGTCGAGCTGCGTGAGGCGCTCGCCGCGCTCGGGCAGCCGCTGGTGGTGCGCGTCGGCGCGGTAACGCCGGTCCTGGAGGGTTTTCGCAAGCGGTTCGCCGCGCGCGGCGTGCGGCTCTGGGCGCATCAGGAGACGGGGGACGCGCGCACCTACGCGCGCGACGAGGCGGTGCGCCGCTGGGCGCGCCGACGCGGCGTGGCTTTCGTCGAAAAGCGCCAGCACGGCGTCGTGCGCGCCATGAAGAGCCGCGACGGCTGGGCCGACCAGTGGGAGCGCTTCATGGAACGCGACCTCGCCGCAACGCCCGGCGCGTTGCAACCTGTTGAAGGCGTCGCCCCCGGCCCCATCCCGACCGTCGCGGACCTGCGCGAGCGCGGCTGGCTCGTCCGCGGCCCCGATGCAACGGGCGACGAGCAGGACGGCGGCAGCAACGCCGGGCAGCGCGTGGCCGATTCGTTTTTCGAGGAGCGTGGGCAGCGCTACCGGGGCAACATGTCCAGCCCCCTGACCGCCTTCGACACATGCTCGCGGTTGAGCGCGCATCTGGCTTTCGGCACCGTCAGCCTGCGGCAGCTCGTGCAGCGCACGTGGGCCGAGCAGGACCGCCGCGCGGAGCAGGCCAGGGGCCGGCGCACTGCGTGGACGCGCTCGCTCGCCTCCTTCGAGAGCCGCCTGCACTGGCACGGGCACTTCATCCAGAAGCTCGAGCGCGCGCCTCGCCTCCAATTCGAGAGCTACGCGCCCGCGCTCGATGAGCTGCGCGCGGGCACGCTCGGCACCGACGAGGGCCGCGCTCACCTCGCGGCGTGGGCCGCCGGGCGCACCGGCTTCCCGCTCGTGGACGCCTGCCAGCGCGCCCTGCGGCAGACCGGCTACCTCAACTTTCGGATGCGCGCGATGCTGACCTCCTTCGCCGCCTACGACCTGTGGCTGCCGTGGCAGCGCTTCGGCCCCACGCTCGCGCGGCGGTGGACCGACTACGAGCCGGGCATCCACTTCCCGCAGCTCCAGATGCAGAGCGGCACGACCGGCAGCCGCACGCTCCGCATCTACAACCCGACCAAGCAGGCGCAGGACCACGACCCCGAAGGCGCGTTCATCCGCCGCTGGGTGCCCGAACTGCGCGGCGTGCCCGCAGCGTTCATTCACCACCCGTGGCTCATGCCGAAGGCGGCGCAGGACGAGGCCGGATGCCAGATCGGGGGCGACTATCCCGAACCGCTCGTGAACCACGACCAGGCCGCACGGCAGGCGAAGGCCCGTTTCAGCGAGGCGTTCGACCGCGCCGACGTGCAGCGCCAGGCCGAGGCGGCCCTCGCGCGCCACGGCAGCCGGCGCGGGCGGCGACGACACCGGAAGCGCCAGAAGCAACGCGACGCGGAACCGCGCGAAACAGACGAGCAGCTTTCGCTGGCGCTCTGAAGCAGCGCGCGGCCCTTCCATTTCCACTTGCGATTTCGTACACTGAGGTCAGATGGACCCCCGTTGCACCGGTGACGCGCGTCCACCGCTGCCGCCGGTCCTTTTCTCTGAAAAAACGGTTTCGCCCCCTCATGGAAGACCCGTCCGCCTCGCAAGCCGAAACGCAAGCGCAGGAACAGGCCAAAGACGACGTCCAAGAAGCGTTCTCCGGCGACGCCGAGCAGCCCGACAGCCGCTCCACCGGCGACGGCACCGCCCCGACCGGCCCGGACGGCCAGCCCGTCATCGACGACCGGCCTGTCAGCTACGACGGGGATCTGAAAATCGACTTTCGCGGGCCGCAGGACTTCGACCCGGATGAGCTACGGAGCGCGTTCCGCACGATGCTGCTCTCGCGGCGGCTCGACGAGAAGATGATGACGCTCCTGAAGCAGGGGCAGGGCTTCTTTCACATCGGCTGTGCGGGACACGAGGGCGCGCAGGCGGCGCTGGGGATGCACGCGCGGCCCGGTCCCGTCACCGAGCCGGACACCGACCGCTTCTGCTTCTACTACCGCGACCTGTGCATAGCCCTCTCGCTGGGAATGACGCCGCGACAGGGCCTCCTCGCGCACCTCGCCAAGAAGGACGACCCCAACAGCGGCGGGCGCCAGATGCCCGAGCACTTCGGCCTGACGGACCTGGGCGTGATGACGACCTCCTCGTCGGTGGGCGCGCAGTTTCTGCCCGCGCTGGGCTTCGCCATGAAAATGCAGCGCGACGGCTCAGACGGCTTCGTCTACGCCTCGTGCGGGGACGGGGCCACCAGCCAGGGCGACTTTCACGAGGCGCTCAACTGGGCCGCGCGCATCTCCGCGCCGGTGCTCTTTTTCGTCCAAGACAACAAGTACGCCATTAGTGTGCCGGTGGAGGACCAGACGGCCGGCGGCACGGCCCACAAGCTGGCGCGTGGCTACGAGGGCCTCGCCCGGATGCGCGTAGACGGGACCGACTTCTTTCACATGCACGCCGCTGGAAAGGCCGCCATCGAGCACATCCGCTCAGGGGAAGGACCGGTCTGCCTCACCGCCGACCTCGTGCGCCTCTTCCCCCACTCCTCCTCCGACAACCACACCAAGTACCGCACCGAGGACGAGCTGAAGGAAGATCGCCAGATCGACCCCATCGGGCGGATGCAGCGCGAGCTGGAAAACGCGGGCGTTTTCGGCGACCACGACGCCGAGGCGATGCGCGAGGAGGTCCGCGATCAGGTGGACGAGGCGGCCGAGTGGGCCAAGCAGCAAGAAGACCCCGCCGCCGAGACGGCCACCGATCACGTCTACTTCGAGGGCGACCTGGACCTGGACTACGACGCCGGGGCGGTGGAGGAAACCGAGAGCGACCCGATGGTGATGATCGACGGCATCAACCAGGCGCACAAAGAGGAGATGCGCCGCGACGAGCGCGTTGTCGTCTACGGGGAGGACGTGGCCGGAAGCAAGGGGGGCGTCTTCACGGCCACGCGCGACTTGACGGCAGAGTTTGGCGAAGAGCGTTGCTACAACTCCCCGCTGGCGGAGGCGTCGATCATCGGGACGGCCGTCGGGCAGGCGGCGGCGGGGCTGCGCCCGGTCATTGAGATTCAGTTCGCCGACTACATCTGGCCCGGAATGCAGCAGATTCGGAACCAGGTGGCTCCGTTTCGCTACCGCTCGAACGACCAGTGGAGCTGCCCGATGGTGATTCGCGTGCCGTGCGGCGGCTACATCCACGGCGGCCTCTGCCACTCGCAAAACGTAGAGAGCATCTTCGGCCACACGCCGGGGCTGGTGGTGGTGATGCCTTCGACCGCCGCCGACGCGAAGGGCATGCTCAAGACGGCGATCCGCTCGGAGGACCCGGTGATGTTTCTGGAGCACAAGGCGCTCTATCGCGCCGCATCGGCGCGCACGGGCCGCCCTACCGACGACTACCTCGTGCCCCTCGGCGAGGCGCGCACCCACCGCGAGGGGACGGACCTGTCGATCATCACCTACGGGATGATGGTGCACAAGGCCCATGAAGCCGCCGAGGCGCTCTCGAAGCAGGACGGCGCGGAGGTCGAGATCATTGACCTACGCTCGATCACCCCGCTGGACACCGAGGCGGTCCTGGACTCGATCAAGAAGACCAACCGCGCGCTCGTGCTCTACGAAGACCACGAGCACATCGGCTTTGGAGCCGAGCTCTCGGCGCAGATCGGCGACAAGGCATTCGAGCACCTCGACGCGCCGATTCGCCGCCACGCGGGCGCGTTCACGCCTATCCCCTTCGCCGACCCGCTGGAGAGCGCGGTGTTGCCGCAGACCGACGGCATCCTCGAGGCCGCGCGCGAAGTGCTGGCCTACTGACGGTGGGGATCCTAAAACAGCGGGGCGCCTTCCTCGAGCGTCTCCCAGGCCCCGATCTCTCCCGCCTGGCCGGAACCCCCGGCGAGCCCGTGGCCCCTGCGGCTTCCTTTCGGCAATGGGGGGCCGTTCCCGGTTTTCAGCGCGGCGGGGCTGCCGCCGCCTGCTGAATCGCCCCGTCATTGCAGGCGGAACGCCACCGGCTGGCTCATGCGCATCTTCACCGGCTCGCCGTTCTGGCGGGCGGGCGTGAAGCGCTTTTTTTCAAGCGCCGAGACGGCAGCTTCCGCGAGCGCGTCGTGCGGGCTACGCAACACCGTGATGCCCTGCGGGCGCCCACTCTCGTCCACCACGAACTGGAGGATGACTTGCCCTTGAATGCCAGCGCGCTTGGCCTCGGGAGGATATTCTGGGGACATAGGGCCACCCTTCATTTGCGCGTTTTGGTCGGCCGCACCCTCGTTGAACACCTTGTTGGCCGGCGGACTGGGGTTCGGAGTCGGGTTCGCATCGGGATTGGACTGTGGGGCCGGCTCGCTGCTGGTTTCCGTGTCGGTGTCGAGGTCCTGGATATTCACCGGCTCTGCGGAGGTCTCGGGGCTTTCCTCCACTTGCTCGTCGGGGACTTCCTTGCGCTGCTGATTTTTGGGCACCTGGGGCTCCGGTTCGGGCTGCGGTTCCGGCTCGGGCTCCGGGGGGTCCGGCTCCGGCGGCGTGGGGCGCACGTCACGCAGGCGGACCTCTTCGCGTTGCTGCGCCGCCATGTCTTGGTTGCCCTCAGGGCTCCCCCAGCTGAGGTTGAAGGCGACAATGACTATACCCAGCGCAGCGATGATGGCCAGTTCGCGCCAAATCAGCGTGTGTTTGGTGCGGCTCTCGCGCCGCTGCTCGCGCTTTTCGAGGGCATCGGGCCCACTTTCTTTCGTCGTCGCTTCGGAAGGGGCGTCGGGGCGGGGTGAACGGGCGTCTTCTTCGCTCATACCGGAAAGAGCAGGAGGAGAAAGTTGAAATGACGACGGGCAGAACACATCTGTCCCTCGCATTTGTCCCTCGGAGAAAGGTAATTATCGCCACGCGCGGGGCGTTCCGCGCGTCGGCACTATTTCATTTTCACACGTTCCTTCAACCTTTGCCTGGGGGTCGGGCTCCCCTCTGCTTCTCTTTCGGCAGAGCATTACAAGGGTGAACGCTCGCGCCACGCTCGTTGCGCCGGGCCCGCGCTACCGACGGGCCGCCGGCTACAACCTGCAGGGCATGATGCGCTTCTCCGAAGAGTTGCTGAAGCGCCGTCGCAAGCGCCCCAGCGCGCTGGAAGCGTTCTTCGCCTTCCATCCGCTTACCGAGAAGCGCCTCCGGGCGGCCCGCCAGCAGACCGAAACCGCGCCACCGGGACAGGCAGCCCCCTCTCAGCGGCCCGTCCCGCGCGTTTTCGCCGCATCCGGCAACGCGCTGCCCGGCTCGCGCGCCGGTGAGACCGGTGAAACAGGGCGCCGGCGTCGCCGCGTTGCTGTACCGGCGGGGCCTTCCCCCGGCACGTTGCTCCGCGCCCCCGTTCGTTTTTCGCGTCTGCACACCCTGCAACCCCCGACATGCCTGAAAGCGTCTGGGACTACCCGCGCCCCCCGGCTCTCGAGCCCGACGAGCGGCGCGTGCGCGTCGTCTTCGCCGGGGAAACGGTCGCCGATACCACGGACGCCAAGCGCGTTCTGGAAACGAGCCATCCGCCCGTCTACTACCTCCCGCCGGCGGACGTGCGCACCGACGTGCTCGAAAAGGAAGCGCGCACTTCGCTCTGTGAGTTCAAGGGCCGCGCGGACTACTACACGCTGCGCGCCGGGGAGCGCGTGGCCGAGCACGCCGCTTGGGCCTACGCCGACCCCGTGGACCGCTACGCCGCCCTCGCCGGGCACTTCGCCTTCTACCTCTCGAAGGTGGATGCCGGCTACATCGGCGAAGAAGAGGCGCAGCCGCAGGAAGGCGACTTCTACGGCGGCTGGGTCACGGACGAGGTCGAGGGCCCCTTCAAGGGCGGCCCCGGTACGATGGGCTGGTGAGACGATTCTCGATTGGCGACTGGGCGACCGCTGTGCGACGCGCGTTTACTGCGTAGGCTCTGACTGCGCAGGCGAACGCGGCGCGGCACGGCGCCCTGAAAACCCCAGCCCGCCTCTATCGAGCGACGTGTCGCGCACGGCGTGGAAGGCTCCCTCCACATGCAACGCCGCCCCCTCCTCGCTGCCCTCGAAGAACGGCGCGAGGCGCGCGTCGATGCGCCCGGTAAGGGCCTATTCGCTGAAGGACACCACCTCGGGCCGTGCCGTCCTGTGGCTGGCGGGCCACGCCGCCAGCCGTGGCGCTCACCGCGACGTTGGGGAGGCGGCGGGAAACGACGGGGTACGTCCCCTCGCCCGGCCGGCCGCCGCTCAGGCGCTGGAGCTGGATTAGAGGCCGCGGCCCGCTTTTTCCTTCAGGAGCGAGGTTTATCACGCGGCCGTAGCCCTTCGCCGGCAGCAGTGGGTGGCTATAGCGTACCTTCTTCCGTTTTCTCTGCGGAAACCCGACTCAGCATTGTACTGCGCCGTCCGAAAATGAGCGCGGCGCCGACAGCGCACGGCAGTCCCCAGTACAGTGCGGCGCGAGCCCAAGAGGGCCATCCCGGCGGTCCGTATTGAAAGAGGTGCGATCCCGTTGCCATGACCAGCCCGACGTAGGACCAGGTAATCCACATGTAGTGGTGCTCCAGCCAGTTGTCGTAGCGGCTCCGCCGCATAGGGAAGTATAGGGCAAGGGCAAGCGTTCCGCCGCTGACAAGCGACATGGCGTGAAATGGTCCAAAGTCCCCGAAGAGCTCAAAAATGGCAAAGGAGGTTCCGATGAGGCCCGCCATCGATCCGGCATATATCCACCCAATGAGGCGGTGCCGAGACGTCCCTTTCTGAGAAACGAGGTTCAAGGCTCCCGCAACTAAAGCGATAAGCCCGAAGGCCGTGTGGACAGTTAGTATCATTGTGAGATCCTCGGAGCGCCATATCGAAAAAACTCACCCGAGCCGGGCGGAAAAACGTTTAGCCTCAACCGGCGCCGTTCGAACTGCAGCGTACACCGGAGTTTCCATCTGCTCGCGTCGTCACTCTCGACTGACGAAGTTAACCTGCGCTACCGATGATCGCACGAAGGCGGCAGCAGCCCGGGTTCAAGTGTAGTAGCGGGTTATGGCGTCACCACTCGCACGGTACCTGCCTCCAACTGACGTAGCTTTTTTCTACGCCCAGGACCAATGGCAACGCAGGATTTTCCCAGAAAGAAGGTGCGCACGTTAATGTACGCTCCCGGCGCGCCCCCCGCAAGTCCGGCGCAAGCGTTCTTTTTTTCACGTCGCTGCCAGCGCCTGGTCGAGGTCTGCGCGCAGGTCCGCTTCGTCCTCCACGCCCACCGAGAGGCGGATCAGCGAGTCGAGCAGGCCGGCCTCGCGGCGCTGTTCGGCGGGGATGGAGGCGTGTGTCATCGAGGCGGGGTGCTCGATGAGGCTCTCGACCCCGCCGAGGCTTTCGGCCAGCTCGAAGACATCGGTGCGGCCGATAAAGTCCTTGGCGGCGGCCACGCGGTCATCGGCGAGCGCGAAAGAGACCATGCCCCCAAAGCCGCTCATCTGCTTCTGGGCGACCTCGTGGTAGGGGTCATCCGGCAGGCCCGGGTAGCGCACGCGGCCCGTCTTCGGGTGCTCGCTCAGAAACTCCGCGACCGCCTGCGCGCTCTGGCAGTGGCGCTCCATGCGCAGGTGTAGCGTCTTGGTGCCACGCAGCGCCAGGAAGCAGTCCATGGGGCCAGGGGCGGCGCCGGCGCTCTTGATCTGGAAGCGCAGGCGCTCGTTCCACTCGTCCGAGTCGGTGCAGACGGCCCCCAGGATGAGGTCGGAGTGGCCGCCGAGGTACTTCGTGCCGCTGTGGAGGGCGAGATCCGCCCCCAGATCGAGCGGCTGCTGGAGGGCCGGCGAGGCGAACGTGTTGTCGACGGCCACGTCGGCGCCGGCATCGTGGGCGATCTCCGCGAGGCGTGCAATGTCAGAGACCCGCAGGAGCGGGTTCGTCGGCGTCTCTACCCAGAGCAGCTTCGTCGCGGGCCGCATCGCCGCGCGGGCGGCCTCCGGGTCCGTCAGGTCGGTGAAGGTGAAGTCGATGTCGTACGGTTCAAACACTTCCCGGAAGAGCCGGAAGGTGCCGCCGTAGAGGTCGTTGGTCGAGACGACGTGGTCGCCGGGGCGCAACCCGCCCTTGACGATGGCGTCGATGCCGGCCACGCCGCTGGAAAAGGCGATGCCGTGGACGGCCCCTTCGAGGGCGGCGAGGTTTCCCTCCAGCGCCGAGCGCGTCGGGTTCGAGACGCGCGAATATTCGTGGCCCTTGTGGTCGCCGGGCGCCGCCTGCGCGTAGGTGGAGGTCTGGTAGATGGGCGTCATGATGGCCCCAGTG
>PXTT01000071.1 GCA_003022535.1 Bacteroidetes bacterium QS_9_68_14 | reverse complement strand
GGACCTCGATCAGGCCCTCGAAGAGGAGCCGGAGTTCCGAGCGCTCCGCCGCGACGACGACCCGAAGGTGCGCCAGATGATGCAGTACGCCGAGGTCCTCGAAGGCGCCGCGCGCCACACCGGCGTCCACGCCGCCGGCGTCATCATCGCGCCGGGCGACGTGAGCGATTACGTGCCCATCTCCACCACCAAGAGCAAGGGCGAACGCATCGTCACCACGCAGTACGACGGCGACTGGATCGAGGAGTTCGGCCTGCTGAAGATGGACTTCCTCGGGCTCAAGACGCTGACCATCCTCGAAGACGCGCTCGAACTCATCGAGGAGAACCACGGCGATCAGATCGACTTGGGCGAAGTGCCACTTGACGACGCCGAGACGTTCGAGCTTTTCCAGCGCGGCGATACGACGGGCATCTTCCAGTTCGAATCGACCGGGATGCGCGAGTGGCTGCGCAAGCTCGAGCCCACGGAGGTCAACGACCTGATCGCCATGAACGCGCTCTACCGCCCGGGGCCGATGGACCTGATCCCCGACTACGTGGCCCGCAAGCACGGCGAGGAGCCCGTCGAGTACCCGCACCCGCTCCTGGAGGACGTGCTGGAGCCGACCTATGGGATTGCCGTCTTTCAGGAGCAGGTCATGGAAATGGCGCGCCTCCTGGCGGGCTTCTCCCTCGGCGAGGCGGACATTTTGCGACGCGCGATGGGCAAGAAGGACCAGAAGAAGATGGCGAAGCAACGCGAAGCGTTCGTGCGTGGCTGCGCCGAGGAAAACGGCATCGGCGAGGGGGAAGCGAACGAGCTCTTCGACATTATCGCCAAGTTCGCCGGGTACGGCTTCAATAAGTGCGTGACCGGCGACACGGAGATCGTGGACGCCTCCACGGGCCGCCGCGTGAAAGTCATCGACATCGTAGAGGGCCGCGAGCCGGACGTGACGGTCGCGTCGCTGGGCGAGGAGCGACTGGAAATCGAGCCGCGCCGCGTGACGGATGCCTTTTCCAGCGGCGAGGCGCAGACCTATGCCCTCACGACGCGCACCGGGCGGCAGGTCCAGGCCACGAGCAACCACCCCGTCTACACGCCCGAGGGCTGGACGCCCCTGGGCGACCTCGCCCCCGGCGACCGCGTGGCGGTGCCCCGCCACGTGCCCTACGAGCCGTCGGCCTCCTGGGAAGAGCACGAGCTGGTGGTGCTGGGCTACGCCCTTGCCAAGGGCAACCTTTGCCACCCGCACAGCTTCTGCGTCTACCCCTCTTGCGAGGAAGAGCTGGCCGACTATCGCCGGCACTTGGAGCGCTTCGACAACACCGCTGCCACGGTAGACCGCTCGAAGTCCGCCGCCTCGATCTACGCGCGTCGCGGAGATCGCGGAGCGCGTTGCGCGGCTGTCGACTTCATCGAAGAATTGGGACTAAAAGGGCTGACCGCCACCGAGAAGCGTGTGCCCGACGCGGCCTTTCGCCTTCCCAAAGAGCAGCTCGCCGTGCTGCTGGGCCGGCTCTGGACCGGCGACGGCTGCATTTGTCCCGAGGGTCGGAGCGTCTACTACGCCACCTCGTCGGAGCGGCTGGCGCGCGACGTGCAACACGTGCTTCTGCGCCTGGAAATCCCGAGCACGATTCACGAGAGGTCGTTCTCCTACCACGGCGAAGAGCGTCCCGGCTACGCGCTTCACGTTTCCACCAAGGAGATCGAAGCGTTCGCCCGGCAAATCGGGCCGCACCTCGTCGGCAAGCGCAGGCGTGATCTGGATGCGTTGCTCGGAAGAGGCGGGTCTACCGGACCGATGACCCCTGACGTCGTGCCGATGAGCGTCTTTCCCGAAATGAAAAATGCCATGCGCATGGCGGCTGCGCGCGAGGAGATTTCGATGAAAGAGCTCATGCGCCGCGCGGACGCTTCGTACAAGTTGCTCTTCCTGGACAAGCGCAAGAAGGGCCACGCCCGCGAGACCATCGGCAAAATCGCTGAGGCGACCGAAAACAAAGCGCTCGAGCGCGGGGCCGAGTCGGACGTGTACTGGGACGAGGTGTCCTCCGTCGAGGAAAACAGCGTCGAGGAAGTTTACGACTTGACCGTCGAGGGCACGCACAACTTCGTGGCCGGCGACCTCGTCGTGCACAACAGCCACAGCGCAGCGTACTCGCTGGTCGCCTACCGCACGGCGTTCCTCAAAGCGCACTACCCGGCCGAGTTCATGGCCGCGGCGATGACCAACGACCTCGACAAAACCGACAAGCTGACGACGTTGCTGGAGGAGGCCGATCAAATGAACCTCGACGTGCTGCCGCCGTCGGTGAACCGGAGCGCAGCGCATTTTACCGTGGACGAGGGACAAATCCGCTTCGGGCTCGGCGCGATCAAGGGCGTGGGGATGGGCGCGGTCGAGTCCATCGTGGAGGCGCGGGACGAGGGAAGCCGACGCGGTGGCGCACGCGCCTTCGAGGACCTTTTCGACCTCGTCGAGGAAATCGACCTGCGGCAGGCCAACAAGCGCGTCATCGAAGCGCTCGCCCGCGCCGGCGCGATGGACGAGCTGGAAGGCCACCGCGCGCAGCTCGTCAAGGCCGCCGACGACGCCGTAAGCTACGGCCAAAAGGCCCAGGCCGACGCGGCGGCGGGGCAGAACTCGCTCTTCGGGGATGCGGGGGAGGGCGCCTCCGAAGCCATGCAGCCGTCTCTGCCCGACGCCGAACCGTGGCCGAAGGCGCGCGCGCTCAAGGAGGAACGCGAGGTGACGGGCTTCTACGTCAGCGGCCACCCGCTGGAGTCCTTCCGCGCGGAGGCCGAGGCGTTCGCCACCGCCAAGCTCGGGCAGACCGAGCGCTTCGACCAGCAGGGCAGCGCGAACGCAGGCGGCGACGGATACAGCCGCCAGCGTGGCCCGAAGCATGCCTTCTGCGGCATTCTCACAGAGGTGGACTTCAACACCACGCGCAAGGGCAAGCCCATCGGCTTCGCCACGCTGGAGGACTTCAGCGGGCGGGGCGACCTGGTGATCTTCGCCAGCGTGCTCGACCGCGTGCGCCAGTACCTGAACGTGGACGACGTAGTCCTCGTGAAGGGGGAAACGGAGGTGCGCGGCGGCACCACGAACGTGGTCGTGAACGAGATCGTGCCGATGTGGAAGGTGCGCGAGCAGATGGTCAAGTCGCTGACGCTGCGCCTGGACGTGAGCCGCACCGACCCGTCGAAGATCCGGGCCCTCCGGCGGCTCTGCGAAGATCACCTGGGCAACTGCCAGCTCTACTTCAACCTGGAGGTGCCGGGCCTGGCTGAGCCGCAGCGCGTGCGCAGCCGCGAGTGCATGGTCGAGCCGACCCCGCCGCTGATGAAGGGCATCCGCCGCCTCTTTGGCGAAGGACGCCTCTCGATGCAAAAGCGCGGGTAGCGCGCTCGCCTTCGGCTCGCTGATTCGTGGTTCGTAGTTCGTGGTGAAAATCGGTCGCGCAGCTGACGTTGTAAAAGCCAAGCACTCCCGCATTGCCGTCTTGCGGTTGCCCCTGCGCGGCGCTACGTTTTCGAGGGGCAGGGTTTTTTCCATTCGTTTACGGAGCGCTCCGCATGCCCGGCGAACCCGGCAACGCCCACGCGAGGAGCCCGTCCCGGCAGGCCGCATAGGCCGCGCGCATCGCCGCCAGCCGGCATGGTGTACGCCGCCGATGGGCGCGCTGGCGATGCTGGGTGTCCTCGGCGTGGGGCCTGGGCAGTACACCGGCTCCCTTGGGGCTACGCGCGTGTTGATCGCCCGGCCCTACGAACGCATCATTCTCTTCGTGTTCGCGGCCGGAGCGGGCGTCTGCGTGTCGTGGCCCAGATGATTATTGAGATCAGCGACGATCATTGAGATCAGCAGAGGGCGCAGGAGCAGGCGACGAGCTGGACGAAGCCGCTGACGAACCACCCGGCAGGCCTGATGCTGGTGGGCGGAGCGGGACTGGCGATGTTGGGCGTGGCCGCCGTGCAGCTTCGGAGCGTCTGCGCGGCCGCCTCGACGGACGAGGAGCCTTCAGCGCAACGCGAAAACCGCTGAGCCTACGACGATAACCTGGTCGACCGCTTTCCCCAAGCATCATGCGGCTTTCTGCGGATGTCCCTCGCTTCTCTGCGCCAGCGCACTTACGAGGTGCTCGAAGGCACGCGCGTCGGCGACCGGCTGAGCCAGGCCGTGCAGGGGCTCATCATCGCGCTCATCGTGCTGAGCATGATCGCGTTCGTGATGGCGACCGTCCCGTGGCTCCAGGCGCACTACGCAGCGGCGTTTCTATGGTTCGAGCGCTTCACGGTAGCGGTCTTTACCATCGAGTACGTGCTCCGCGTGTGGTCTTGCGTGGAGAACCCGCGCTTCGCGGGCCGGCCCGTGACGGGGCGGCTGCACTTCATCGTGACGCCGGCGGCGATCATCGACCTCCTGGCGATTCTGCCGTTCTTCCTCTCGCGCCTGACCGGCGGCGCGCTCGACCTGCGCGCCATTCGCGCGCTCCGGCTTTTCCGCCTGATGCGGCTGTTGAAACTAGGGCGCTTCTCCCAGTCCGTCACGGTCTTTACCAATGTGCTCCGCAGCAAGCGCTTCGAGATACTCGTGGCGTTCGTGGGGGTCTCGATCCTGCTGATCTTCGCTTCCACCCTGATGTATGTGGCCGAGCACCGCGTGCAGCCGGAGGCTTTTTCGAGCATCCCCGCTGCGATGTGGTGGGGCGTGGTCACGCTCACGACCGTCGGCTACGGCAACGTGACGCCCGTGACGACCGCCGGGCGCGTCCTGGGCGGGGTGATCGCCGTGCTAGGCATCGGCCTTTTCGCGTTACCGGCCGGCATTCTCTCGTCCGGCTTCGAGCAGGCGCTCGACCGGATTGACGACGACACGGACGTCAGCGCGGCGGCCGGCGTGGCCGGGGCGCAGGCTGAGCGCCAGGACGAGGAGGCCCCGCCCGCAGACGGCAACGCCGTCCCGCGCTATTGCCCGCACTGCGGCGAGCGGATCGCGGGCTGAGGACGAATCGGTTGCAAACGGTCGCCCCCGCGGCCGCTCGGGCAGCACCGGCTTCCTCGGGGTCCGGCAATCAATCTCGCAAGCGTTCCCCACCCCAACGATGCCTTCGCTCCGCGACGACGGCCGGGCCGTGACGCTCGACCTGCACGGGGCCACCGTGCGCGAGGCTGAGGCACTGGCCGACGCGACCCTCCACCGGGCGGCCGAGCGCGGGCGCGCCTCCGTCAAGTTGATCCACGGCCACTCCACGAGCCACCGGCAACAGCGCAACCGCACCATCAAGCACGCCGTGCAAGACCTCGCGGCTACACACCCGGTCGTCACGACCGCCCTGCGGGCGGAGGGCCATCTGACCTGCTCGCTCGACGTGACAGCCCGCCCCGACCCCGCCCCGCTTACGTTGCGGGACGTGCAGTAGCGCGCGGAGCAGGTGGCGCGGGGGAGCTTTTGCAAACCCTTTTTCACAAAAACGTTTGGCCTGCCCCCACCCGCTGCGCGACCTTCCTCAGACGGCATGGGTCTAAGCTCTGTCCCATCTTTCATCGCTTACTTCCCTCGCTCGCCCAGCATGAATGCGCGCATCGGCATCACGACCTCGCTGGAAACGGACGCCACCGATGGCGATCGGCAGACCCTGCGCCTCGCATACGTCCGCGCCATCGAGCGGGCCGGCGGCGTGCCCACCATCGCGCCGATGCTCGAAAGCGAGCGCGCCACGCGCGCTTTCGCCGAAGGGCTCGACGGGCTCGTCGTCACCGGCGGGCCGGCCGTGACCGAAGGGCTGGTGGCGGAAGGCGCCTCCAGCGACGCGCTTCCCCGGGAGCTCGACGGCAACGCGAAAACGCGCCGACGCTCCGACAAATGGCTTCTGGACGCCTTCGCAGAAACGGACCGTCCGGTGCTGGGCATCTGCTACGGGATGCAACTCGTTAATGCGCGGCGCGGGGGCCGTCTCTGGGCCGATGTGGAGCGGCAAGTCAGCGACGCCGATCCCCACAGCCAGAAGCGCGGGGCCGAGGCGCACGGCCTCTCGTTGGTGGAGGGGACGCACCTGCGCCGTCTGCTGGGCGGGCGCGCCTCGATGGACGTCAACACGCGGCACCTCCAGGCGCTCGCCTCGGTGGGCGAAGGACTCCGCGTAAGCGCCCGCGCCACCCCTGACGGCGTGGTCGAGGCCATCGAGAGCGACGACGGCACGTTTATCGGCGTGCAGTTTCATCCCGAGCGGCTCGATTCGGACTTTGCTCCGCTCTTTCGCCACCTCGTGGAGCGAGCCCAGCGCCGCTCCTCATCCGAACCCGCCGCGCGCGCTGCGACCCCGGCCGTGGCACAACACGGCTGAGCGTTCGTTGGGTCTCGCTCCTTCTCTTGACGGTCTTCCGCGTGGCGACCGCGGTCTCGGTCGCTCCTTCCCTTTCGTCCCTGGCGCCTTTCGCGTCTTCTCATGAGCGACAAGTCCTCTTCTTCGGGAAACGACATGCCCGACGCTTCCGACGCCCCCGCCGAGCCCTCCGACTCCGGCACGCCCGCTGGCAAGGGCTCCTCCGGCAGCGCCTCGTCCTCGGCAGGGTCCGTGCCGCCCGAGAAGGCGCCGCTGTCTTCGACGGGCCATGAAGATTCGACGGGCCATGAAGAGGAAACCGACTCGCCGGCCGCGGGACTGAAAGGATTGCAAGAGGGCGAGGAAGACGAGCGGCGGGGCTTGCTGGCGCGCTCGAAGCGCTTGCAAAGTCTCTTGACTTCCAACCGCCCACTGGGCGTGCGCAACCTGGCGTGGGCCACGGTCACGGTGCTGGGCGTCATCGCCGCGCTCCTGGCGGCCACCGGGCGCATCGGGCCGGTGACGCAGAGCATCGCTGGGACGTTCGCCGGCAACTCCGCGAGCAGCCCGAGCCTCTCCGAGCAGGAATCGCTCGAGGAGGTCGCTGAGACGGGCGCAGGCGACGACGGCACGTTCACCTTTGCCCAGCTTACGGGGCACCCCGACGAGGCGCTCGCCCCGTACTTCTCGGGCGCCATTGCCAGCTCGGGCCAGGACAGCACCGACCGGGCCGCGCTCATCCGCGCGTTCCGCGACCTGGCCGACCAGTACGTCAAACGCTACGGCAAGGACGACAACTTCTCGATGCGCGTTTCTTCTGGGGGAAAGAAAGACACGCTCCTGGAGGTTTTCGCCTTCGAGGAGGAGCGCGAGGAGTACGTCGAGGCCGGCAGACCCGTCGACTACGACTGGGGCCGCATCAACCAGATGCGCCGCACCAAGACGCGCGATCTCGTCGACAAGTGGGTCGCGCGCGGAGTGCCCGAGGACCCGATTCGCGTGAAGTGGGGCATGGCCGACATCACCCGCGGGGCTCGCGTGCGCGACGAGCCGTTCGTCGAATACGAGGTGCGCCTGGCCCGCTATCTTGGGAAGAGCCTCTTGATGACCGAGATCGGCACGAAGGAGACCTTCAACCAAGACGACCTCGTCTCTTCGGTCGATGCCAAGAGTCGCTACCAGCTCATGCCGTCGCTTCTCAGCGCGTACGGCATCAACCGCTACCGTCTTTCTACGAGCGCTGGCAACTCGATTCTGGTGGCCGAGGAGCAGCATCCGCTCATTACGATGGAGCCGTCGTTCAAGCACGCAACCGCCTCGATCAACGCGATGGGGCACGAGATCCCCGGCATCAGCGCCTACCACACCGGCGTGAATAACATCTACAACGAGGTGCTGGTCAAATTTCTCGAAAACGGGCAGGACTACATCTTCCCGGGCCTCACGACCGCCGACGCCTACATCTGGGGCGTGACGATCGGCTTCCCGATCGTGTCGCGCAACTCCAGCTTCGGGGATTTTTCGCGCACGTACGTTCCTGGGGCCTACGGCGCGCTCAAAGCCGCCGAGGAGACGGTCATCGACACCTCGCAGACCATGCTGGCGGACCGCATGTCGCTGGCAGAGGGCCAGAGCATTTCCCTTAGCGACCTGCTGACGACCATTGCCGAAAATAGCAGCGGCCTGCACTGGAACGCGCCCGACTCGCTCTCGCTTTACCAGCGCTTTCGGCAGATGAACAAGCACTTTCACCTGCCGGCCGGCCCCGACGCGCGCCCCGACTCGGGGCAAGCCGTAGCGGTGGGGGTGCCTGAGCGGGGCAACGTCGAGATCACGGCTACCGTGCAGGGCAAGCCGGTGCGGTTTTTTCTACCGCCTGGCGCGCGCGCGCTCCTGAAGAGCAACGGCCACGCGGGCCTGATCGACGAAAGCTCCGTCTTTCAGTTCAACCATGATACCTACGCCGACCCCGGTAGCGGCATGCGCACGAAGTACGACCGTCAGTACGACCAGCTCGTCAGCAAAATTCGTCGGTTCGGCTTTACCGAGGAGAACCGCCAGCAGCTCAAAGATCTGTCGGAGACGTTCGAGCAACTGGCCGTGAGCGAACCGACGCACTACCGCCGCACGATGGCCGACATCATCAACAAGCACCTCCGGTTCTGGCAGTACCCCGGCTGGGGCAACGTGCAGCAGGCCACGCGCGCTGTGCTGGGGCGCAACCCCGTCGAGCCGCAGGACCCGCAGCAGATTCCCACTGGTCCGGTGGACCCCTCTGGAGACGTGAACGCTGGCGCCGGACCGTGAGGCTGGGCGTTCCGCTTCCGCCGTTCCGTTTTCGCCGTTTCGCTTTTAGCGGTCCGCGCTCCGGGCAGGAGCGTACGTCGTGTCGCGCGTTGCTCCCGAGTCGGGCTGCGTGGCCGGAATGCCGGTCGCCGGCCAGAGCGCCTCGGGCCGCCAGGGACCGTCGCGGCTCGTGGTAGCCGCGCGCACGGCGGCCACGTCGCTCGCTGACACCGCCGAGGCATCGTTGCCGAAGTGCTGGCGCACGTACGTCAAAACGGCGGCGACCTGCTCGTCGCTCAGGAAGGAGCGCGGCTGCATGCGCTGGTCGTAGGTCTGGCCCTTGACCTCGACGGGGCCTTCCATGCCGTGCAGCACGAGACGGATGAGGCGCCCGCGGTCGCCGGTGGTCCAGCGCGTCTCATGGAGCGGTGGGTAGACGCCGTCTACGCCGCGCCCGCCGGCCTGGTGGCACGTGGCGCACTGCTGCTGGTAGACGCGCCGCCCGAGGGCGACTTTCTTTTGCGCCGCGTTTTTCTTTTGCGCCGCGTTGCTGCCGCCGGTGTCGTCCGCCCTGCCGCCGCACCCACTGCCCAGCAGCAACGCGAGCGTGGCTACGGTGGCGACGGGCAGGCAGGCGCGAACCATCCTTTGTGAGCGTGCAGAGGAGAGGTGGGTTTTTTTAGCGAACGCCTCGGCGCGGCGCGCGCTTCTCGCGCGGCTCCGCTTTCACCCCGATTTTGTGCGCGCTGGTTCTTTCGACGCCACGCGAATCGGGTCGCCGGCCTGGGTGCGCCCGCCCTCCTCGGCGTAGAAGAGCGCCGTTCAGCCCGGATGCCCCGTTCGGGGACGAAAGTACCTCCACCACAGCACAGGCATAACCAGCAACCCCGCCGTGCTCAAGGCTACGACCCAAGCGGTCTTCACGCCCGTCGAAAACTTCGGCGTGCGGACGGTCCACACCAGGTAGAACAGGTAGAGTAGAAATCCCAGGGCCGTCCCAAGTGCAACTGCTTGCAGACCCCACACAGGTCCAGCGTAGCGCGTTGGCGAAATGTCGCCCGCTGGCCGCAACGCCTCAAGCGAAGCCGGGGGCAAGCGGAAGAAGAGGAAGAGTAGTAGAACACTCAGTAGGGGGAGCGCAGAAAGAACGCCGAGCGTCCAGTGCCAGAACCGTTTCATGGTCGAGATTTGCTTTGCAGGCAAAGGACTTTTTCGACCTCAGAAGCCGTCTTTTTGAAACGGGACCAAGGGCTTCCCGAGCAAAACGCGAGCAGCGCGCCCGCTCGCCGCAAGCGCTACGCCGCCGCCGCCTCGCCGTCCCAGTCGAAGAACGCGCCACGCTGGATCTGCTGGCGGAGCTGCTGGAGGCGCATCACGCGCTGCTGCGCCTCACGCTCGGTCTCCTCGTTCGGCGCCTGCTGGAACTGCGCGGCCTTTGCCTTTTCGAGCTCAGCGTCCACGCGGCGCAGCTTCAGTAAGCGCATCGAGCTGGCGGCAGCCTCGCGCGCCTCCTGGTTGAGGCGCGGCACGTCGATGTCGCGGTCGCGCCAGCGCTCGGACGGCTCGTGCTCATCGGTGAGCACGGCAGCGGCCAGCTGCTGAAGTTCGGGGCCGAAGTCGCCTTCCAGGACGCGGCGCGGGGCCACCTCGCCCTCACGGTACATTTCCAGAAAGTGCCCAGCCAGTTTCCGCGCGGGGCCGTCGGTGAACTCCGTCAACGCCATGTGGCCCAGGATGAGCTCGACCATTGGGCGGCCGTGCTCCAGAAGCAGGCGCAGCAAGTTGCGCTCCTGCGGAAGCGGCGCGGACGCCTCCTCGCGTTGCTCGGCGCGCTCTTCGTTGCTCGCGTTGCCGTCCTCGGGCGCTTCGGGGCGCGGGGCGTGGCGCTGGCGGCGCCTTTTTTTGTGCCGGCTCTCAGAGCGCGCCTCCTCGACGGCGTTGCGCAGGAGGTTTTCGTACATGCCGAGCGCGTCGGAGGCGGCGCGAACCTGGTTCTCGCGCGCCATCTCGTCAGGCACGAGCGCCAGCGACTCGGCGACCGCGCGCATCGTGCGGGTGCGGTCCTCGGGGGTGTCGAAGGCGCCGTCGCGCTCGGCTTGGGTGCGGCGGAAAGCAGCCACGCCCTGCCGGTTTTTTCGCAGAAAGTAGCGAAAGCGGTCAGCCCCCTCCTCGCGGACGAAGTCGTCAGGATCGCGGCCCTCGGGGAGGCGTGCGGCGTAGGCGCCCAAGCCGGCCTCCAGCACGCGGTCCATGCCGCGCAGCGTGGCGCGCGTGCCCGCCTCGTCAGCGTCGTAGAGCAAGGTCACGCGCTCGGCGTAGCGGCCCAACATCTTGGCTTGCTCGGCCGTCAGCGCGGTGCCGCAGGTGGCCACGGCGTGCTCGAGGCCGGCCTGATGGAGCGCGATCACGTCGGTGTAGCCTTCTACCAGGAGCGCCTCCTCATCATCGCGCAGCGCGTTTTTGGCCTGATGCAGCCCGTAGAGGACGTCCTTTTTGTGGTAGACGGGCGTCTCGGGCGAGTTGATGTACTTCGGCGGGTCGAAGTCGCCGCCGATGGCCGGCCCCTCGGCGTCTTCGAAAGCGCGGCCTGCGAAGCCCAGGACGCGCCCTACGCGCGAGAAGATGGGAAAGACCACGCGCCCGCGGTAGCGGTCGTAGTAACCGCTCGACTCGCCCTTGCGCGCGATAGCGAGGCCGGCTTCCTCGAGCGTCTCGGGATCGATCTGCTCGCTCTCGGCGGCGTTCGTCAGCGCGTCCCAATGGCCCGGCGCGTAGCCGAGGCCGAAGGTTTTAATCGTCTTCTCCGTCAAGCCACGCTCTTCGGTCAGGTAGCGGAGCGCGCGCTCGCCCTCCTCGGTCGTCGTGAGCTGGTGGTAGAAGAAGCGCGCGGCGAAGCGGAGCGCATGGTGCAGCGGCTCGCGCTTCGAGCGCTCAGGGCCGCCGCCGCTGCCTTGCGGCAGGTCGACCCCAAAGCGGTCGGCCAGCTGCTCGACGGCCTTCGGGAAAGGGATCCCCTCCATCTCCTGCACGAGGGTAAAAATGCTCCCGCCAGCCTGGCACCCGAAGCAGTAATACAGGTTCTTCTCCGGCGAGAGGCTGAACGAGGGCGTGTCTTCCTCGTGGAACGGGCAGAGCGCCATGTAGCGCGAGCCGCTTTTTTTGAGGCGGCCCACGTAGTCAGAGGCCACCTCCACGATGTCCGCGGCGGCCTGGACCTCGTCGATTTTTTCGCGCGGAATGCGCGGCATGGGAACTGTGAATTAAAGATTGGAAATAGGAGACAGGCCTCGCTCAGCTGGCCCGTCACTAGTCTTCAGTCCCAAATTTTCGACCGCCGCTACGCTTTCCTCATCCTCGTCCTCGACCGGGCCTACGTCGGGGCGCCAGGAGCACAGGCATCCGGGGGTGAGGCTCAGGCAGAGCGCGATGACGGTGAACGCCAGCAACGGGCGCACGGTTGGGGGGGCGGGGCGATCGTTCATCGGGAAAGGGCGTGGCGCGAGAACTTGCGAAACAGAAGCTGGCGTCATGCTTTACCCCCGCACTGGGCGCCAGGTTCGCGCGGGCCCGCGCGGATCGAACGATGTTCACGGCGCGCGTGCCTCCGCTGCCGCTGCCGCCCCTTTTTTTCGATTCCCTGCATTCCCAGAACCCTCGCACGCCCATGCCCGCCGATGCTCTCCGCCAGCGCCTCGACGCTCTCCTGTCCGCCCCCGGGGAGCAACGTGACGAAGCCGAGGCCGTCTTCCAGGATCTCCTGGATGCGCTCAATGACGGCTCTATCCGCGCCGCCGAGCGCGGCCCCAACGGCGACTGGCAGGCCAACGCCTGGGTCAAGGAAGGCATCTTGGAGGGCTTTCGCCTCGGCGAGATGGCCGACTACTCGACGGAGCGGTTCCCGTTTTTTGACAAGCACACCTACCCGCTCAAGCCGCTCGAAGAAGGCGACGGGGTGCGCGTGGTGCCGGGCGGCTCGGCGGTGCGCACGGGCGCGTTTCTGGCCGAGGGCGTCGTCTGTATGCCGCCGATGTACGTCAACGTCGGCGCGTACGTGGACGCCGAGACGATGATCGACTCGCATGCGCTGGTGGGAAGCTGCGCGCAGGTGGGGCGGCGCGTGCACCTCTCGGCGGCAGCGCAGTTGGGAGGGGTGCTGGAGCCAGTGGGCGCGCGGCCCGTCGTGATCGAGGACGATGTGTTCGTCGGCGGCGGGTGTGGCGTCTACGAAGGCTGCGTGGTGCGCGAAGGGGCTGTCCTGGCCGCCGGCGTGCGCCTGACCGGCTCGA
>PXTT01000070.1:11247-41456 GCA_003022535.1 Bacteroidetes bacterium QS_9_68_14 | reverse complement strand
CCGAAGCGCGTGTTGCACGCGCCGCCGCACGATGGTGCGCAGCGCGTACTCGAAGAGCGTAAGCTGGCTGTCGGCCTCGACGAGGCGCTGCACGTTGGCCAGGAAGTGCGCCGCCTGCTGGCCGGAAAGCTCGCGCAGCGCGGGGGCGGCCACGTCCACCAGCGGCAGGCGCGCGCGGCGCTCCAGCCCCTCCAGGTGCGAAAAGAGGCGGCGCGTCTCCTCGAAGACGCCGTGCTCCAAGCGCGGGCGCAGCGTGGCGAGCTGGCTCTCGCGCATGGCCGGGTCCGGGTCCAGCAGCAGCCCGTAGACGAGCGCCACTGCCCCCAGCGGCTCGTGCGCGGCCCGGCGCAGCGCGGGCGGTAGCGCTTCCAGCACGTCGTGGCCGTGGCGCACGTGCTCGGCATCGAGCGTGCCGGCGCTTTCGGTCACGCGGTCGGCGTCGGCACGCACCCCGCCCTCGGCGGATGCCCGGGTCGCCTCGGCGCTTTCTTTGCGGCCTTCCTTTTCGCTCGCCCCGCCGCCTTCGCTCGCCCCGCCGCCGCCGTGCAGCGACGCCGCAGGGCCTCCCCGCGGCGATACCTCGGCAGCAGGCGCTTCTGCCGCCGCAACCCGATCGCCTTCGAAGTCGGGGTCGAGGCGGCGTACGCGCTCTTCCAGCGGCGGATGCGTCGAAAAGAGCGAGGCGAAGAATTTCCCGCTCAGCGGATAGGAAAAGAACAGGTGGCTCGCCTCCTGCGCCTCGGCGGTGCTCACGCGACTGCCCGTTCCCGAATTCGCGTCCCCCGCGCCGTCGTTGCCGGAAGCTGCTCCCTCCTCGAGGCCGCCGATTTTCTTCAAGGCCCCGGCCAGCCCCTCGGGGTGGCGCGTGAACTGCACCGCCGAGGCATCGGCCAGGAACTCGCGCTGCCGGCTGATGGCGCTCTGGATCATCCGCCCGCACAGCACGCCGATGCTGCCGATGACGAAGATGGCCAGGCCCATCGCCAGGGCCGCCGCACGCCCGCGCCCCCCGCTTCCGCCGCCAACGCGCCGCCGCCCCCCGCCGAACATCATCAGCCGTCCGATGAGGCCGATCAGCACGATTCCGTGCAGGAGCCCGATCAGGCGCAGGTTGATGCGCATGTCCCCGTGCAGGATGTGGCTGAACTCGTGCGCCACGACGCCCTGAAGCTCCGCGCGGTCCAGCCGTTCGACGGCGCCCTCGGTGACACCGATCACCGCGTCGTCAAGGGTGTGGCCGGCGGCGAAGGCGTTGATCGCGTCCGGCTCGGGCAAGATGTAGACGCTGGGCACAGGCACGCCGGCGGCGATGGCCATCTCCTCGACCACGTTGAGCAGGCGTTGCTCGCCGACGGTAGCCGCCTCGCTGCGCTCCAGCGGGCGCCCGCCAAGCTGTTCGGCCACGACGCTCCCGCCGCCGCGAAGCTGGGCGAGCTTGAAGGCACTTCCGCCCCCCACCACCAGCGCGGTGCCCCCGGCGACGGCCAGCAGCAGCCCCGGCTCCCACCACGCAGCGCCTCCGGCAAAGAGCACGACGGCGACGTAGAGCGCCGCGACGAGACCGACCACCGCGAGCGCGTAGAGCGCCACCAGCCTCACCGTGGAGCGCCGCGCCTCGTCCTGCCGATCGAAGAAGTCTTTCATTCGAGTCTGGGGATTGGGGAGGTCCCCCGCATTCCGTCAAGAAAACGACACGTCCGGGGCCTCGCGCTCGCGGGCCACGCGGATCTCAAAGAGCTCGGCGGGGCGGAAGTCGAAGCTGTTGGCCACGGCCACGCTCGGGAAGGTCTCGCGCTGGGTGTTGTAGCGCGTGGCCGCGTCGTTGAACGCCTGGCGCGCGAAGGCGACCTTGTTCTCCGTCGAGCGAAGCTCTTCCATGAGCTGGCTCATCTGCTCGTTGGCCTTCAGGTCGGGGTAGTCTTCGCGCACCGCCAGGAGCCGCCCCAGCGACTGGGTAAGCGCGCCCTCCGCGCCGTTGAGCTTCTGCATAGCCGCCGGGTCGCCGGGGTTCTGGGCGGCCTCGGCGTTGGCCTGCACGGCCTGCTGGCGCGCCTCGGTGACGGCCTGGAGCGTCTCGCGCTCGTGGTCGAGGTAGCCCTGCGCCGTCTCCACGAGGTTGGGGATGAGGTCGTAGCGACGCTTGAGCTGGACATCGATTTGCGCATAGGCGTTCTCGTAGCGGTTTTGCAGCGTCACCAGACGGTTGTAGAGCCCCACCGCCCAGGCGGCAACGCCCCCGACGAGCGCGAGCAAGACGACGAGCACGATCCAGCCGATCATAGGAAATGCGACGGTTGGCGGAGAAAGCGCGTGGTTCGCCCAAGATACGGCGGCTCGGCCCTCGAAAAAAGCGCCCCGAAGCCCCGCGAGAGCGAACGGCCCCGCCGAGCGACACGCCGCTATTCCCCGAAGCCGTGCTGCCCCGCGCCGAAGTCGTACGGCCCCACCGGAATGGGCAGGCGTCCCGGCGCGGGCTGCTCGCCTTTCAGCACCCCGGCCACGGCCCGCACGCTGGCGATGGTCTGGTCGTAAGCCACCACGATGGCGTCGGCCCCCGCGTAGGTTCCAGCGGCGTACGGATTGCCCAGCGTCACGAGCACGACCGGCGTCCCAGACTGCGCGAGGAGCTTCTCGACGAAGGAGCGTTGCTCCTCAAAGAGGCCCGCCGCGCCGCGGCCGGTTGCCAGGCGCAGGTGCAGTGCCAGCACCACGGCGTCGGCGTGCTGGACCGCTTCCATCGTCTGCTCCGTGCTCGAGGCGGCAAGCCTGCGCCCTGCGAAGCGCGTGGTGTCCTGCATGACCGGTTCGAGTCGCTCGGCCAGCGTGTCCATCGCCGCGTCGATGCTTTCGGATTCTTTGTAGTTGGAGAGCTGGATCAGCACCGCGTTGCTTTCTTCGGAGAGCGGCAACGCGGAACCTTTTTCCAAAAGCGTGATCGAGCCCGCGGCGATGGAATCGGCCAGCGCCTGGCCACGTGGCTCCTCTCGCAGGTAGCCCAGCACGTCCTTCGAGGGCACGCGCGGGGCGCGGTGCAGGCCCGCCTCCGCCTTCGCCCGCAGGACGCGGCGCACCGAGTCGTCGATCTCTGCGCGCGCGAGTTCTCCTTCGCGCACCGCCGCGACGACGGCCTGGATTGCCGCGCCCAGGTCCCCAGGCGTCAAGACCACGTCGGCCCCGGCGGAGAGCGGGCGCACGACGCGCTCGCGCATCGGGTAGTCGCTGCGGAGGGCGCCCATCTCCACGTCGTCGGTGGCGACGAGCCCGCCGAAGCCCATTTCCTCGCGCAGGAGGCTGCTCAGCACCTCACGGCTGAACGTGGCAGGCGTCGGCTCCTCATTGAAGGCTTGTGCCCAGAGGTGCGCGCCCATCACGGCGGCGGACTGAGGGCCCTCCTGGTCCAGGATCATACGGTACGGCTTCAGCTCGGTGGCGTCCAGCTCCGCGCGGCTGCCGGTGACGGTCGCCATTTCCGCGTGGGTGTCCGTCGAGACGTCGCCGTGGCCGGGGAAGTGCTTCAGCGTGGTGAGCATCCCGAAGCCTGAGGCGCCGCGCACGTAGGCGGCGCCCATCCGCCCCACCAGCCCGCCGCGCCCCCCGTAGGAGCGAATGTTGATGATGGGGTTCGCAGGGTTG
Source organism: Bacteroidetes bacterium QS_9_68_14 (assembly GCA_003022535.1). Lineage (GTDB taxonomy): Bacteria > Bacteroidota > Rhodothermia > Rhodothermales > Salinibacteraceae > QS-8-64-10. Next base: position 37,823 of record PXTT01000070.1, on the reverse strand, counting down.
TTGTTCACGTCCACCACCGGCGCGAACATCCAGTTGACGCCGAGGGCGCGTGGCCCCGACGGCCATGTTGGAAGGCAGCTCGGTGAAGTTGTTGGCGAAGCGACCCGCGCCGCGCTCGTAGTCGGCGGCGAAGAAGAGCGGGACGTCGGCGCGGTCTTGCAGGTACTGGGTCTGGGCGCGCACCTGCTCCGGCGGAAGGTGGCGCGAGACGAGAAAGCCGCCCACGCCGTGCTCGCGGGCCGCCTCCACGGCACGGGTTGGGACGGGCGCGCTTTCGCCTTTCGCCCCGGCCTCCAGCACGAAAAGCTGGCCTACTTTTTCGCGCAACGTGAGCGCGTTCGTCAGCGAATCCACCCACGCCTCGGCGCGCGCCGGCTCGGGGCGGAGGCGCGCGAGCATGTCGTCGTCGTAGCGGGCGAAAAACGAGTCGGCATCGTCCATCGAAGCAGGCGCGTCGGGAGAAGGTGCGGGGAGACCGGCCGGCACGCTACTGCCCCCGGCGGCGCTCAACAGCAGTGCCCCGACCAAAGGAGTGCCCCGACCAAAAGGAAGAAAGCACCCTTGGGGAGCAACGCGAGAAGCGCGGGGCCGGCGGGCCGCATGGCGAGCGGCACGTGCGAAAGGCCATCGCTGCGGCACGTACCAGAGCGCTGAAGGGGATGGTCCAGCCGGGAGATGGTCTGCGCCCAGCGGGCGCGTTGCGCCGGGGGGCGCGTGGCCCGGTAGAAACCATCCACCGTCTACCATCTACCATCCATCGCCCGCTTTCCGTTGCTTCCCTTCGCCCTATGAAAACGCACTTGCGCGCCGAGTGGCGCCGCCTGCGAAACGCCACGCGCTCGCTCGACGCGCAGGTCGTAACGGTGCTGTGCGTGGCCGTGGCGCTGGTCTTCGTGCAGATGACGCTCGGCGACCGCGACTTTTTTCGCGCGGAGCTGGCGGGGCTCGTGCCCCGCGACTGGCGCGGGCTGGGCGCGTGGGGCTGGTGGTTCGGCATCCAGGGCGTGACCGGGTTCGTGGTTCCGGCGCTCGTGCTCGCGCTCGGCTTCGGGCGGCGCCCTTCTGAGATGGGCCTCGGCGCCGGGGACGGCCCCCTTGCGCTCACGCTGGCGGGGGCGTACCTACCGCTCGTAGCGGTGGGCACGTGGATCCTCTCCGACGGCGCGGCCTTCCAGGCGCAGTACCCGCACTACGACCCGGCGAAGACCGACTGGGGCGTCTTCCTGATCTACGAGGCGCTCTTTCTCTTCTACTGGATCGGATGGGAGTACCTGTGGCGCGGGTTCGTCTTGTTCGGCACCGCGCCGGTCTTCGGGCGCTACGCGATTTTCGTGCAGATGGCGCCCTTCGCCGTGCTGCACGCCGACAAGCCGCCGGCCGAGGCGTTCCTCTCGATCCTGGGGGGCGTGGCGCTGGGGGCGCTGGTGTGGCGGTGCCGCGCCTTCTGGATCGCCGTGCCGATTCACGCGGCGCAGATGATGCTGCTGGACTGGTGGTGCAGCCTACGGGTGCGCACCGGCGCCGACGGGATCGGGCTCGAAGCCCTCGCGCAAGCCCTCAGGCTCGCGAGTTGAAGGTTTCGGGTCGAAGGTTGAAGGTTCCTCGGCACGGGCGCGTTGCTGGACGGCTGCGGACGCTGCTCTCGCTTGCGGAACGCCCCCCAATCGGCAATTGGAAATCGGCGAGGTGTGCGGCAGCGCACACCCAGTGTGCGTATGCGCACGCTCCACCGCCTGCATACCGGCGTCTGCGGCGCGTGTGTCGGGGTGGCCGGTGAAGGCACGTTGATTGCGGCGGCGACTGGGCCGCAACGCGCCCTCCCCCAGCCGCTCGCCTGCCTATGCTCAAGAACTACCTCAAGGTTGCTTTTCGCACGCTTCGCCGCAACAAGGGCTACACCGCTATCAACGTCGGCGGCCTCGCGGTGGGGCTGGCCGTGTGTCTCGCCATCGCGCTCTACATCCAGCACGAGCGCAGCTTCGACCGTTTCCACACCAACGCCGAGCGCCTCTACCGCATCACGAAGACCGACACGACAGAAGGCGAAGCCGGCACTTCGACCACGCACCCGGCGCCGCTCGGCCCGGCGCTCGAAGACGCGCTTCCCGACGTGGCAGAAACGGTTCGCTTTCGTACGCGAAACACCCCGTTGCTCGTACGGCGTGGCGACCGGAGCTTCTACGAAGACGGCATTCTCTACGCCGATTCCTCGTTTTTCGAGGTATTCTCCTTCGAGCTTTTGCAGGGCGACCCGCAGACGGCGCTCGCGCGGCCCTACACGGTCGTCCTCAGCCAGTCGATGGCGCAGAAATACTTCGGCGACGAAAACCCCGTCGGGCAAACGCTCCACATCCGGCAGGAGGACCGCGCCCTCGAGGTGACGGGCGTGGTGGAGGACGCGCCGGCAACCTCGTCCATCCAGTACGACCTGATTGCCTCCTTTGCCACGCTGTACGCCGAGCAGAAGCACATGATGGAGGAGTACAACGGCGGATGGCAGATGCACGCCTTTCCCACCTACGTGCTGTTGCGCCCCCGCGCGGGAGCGAATGCGGTGGGGGCGAAACTCGCGGACGTGCTCGAAACGCGCGCCACCGCGAGCGAGCGCTTCAGAAAGGGACTCGACCACACCCGTTACGCGCTGGAGCCGCTCACGGACGTGCACCTGCGCTCGGCGGCGGGCAACCAGCTCGGCCCCGTCAGCGACGTGCGCTACGTGTGGGTCTTCGGGGCGATTGCGCTTCTGGTGCTGGCGGTGGCGTCGATCAACTACATGAACCTGGCGACGGCGCGGGCCACGCGACGCGCGAAGGAAGTGGGCGTGCGCAAGACCGCCGGGGCCACGCGCTGGCAGCTCGCGGGGCAGTTCGTCGGCGAGTCGCTGTTGGTGTGCCTGGCGGCCGCCGTGCTGGCGCTGCTGGTCGTGCGGGTGGGGCTTCCATTCGTCGGCCCGCTGACCGGCGTGGCGCTGGAAGCCGGCGCACTCACCGAAAGGCCCTTCCTGCTGGGGCTGGCGGGCGCGGTCCTTGCGGTGGGCCTGGTGAGCGGGAGCTACCCGGCGCTAGTGCTCTCGCGCTTCGGCGCGGCGGAGGTCATGAGTGGAGGCGGCGCGACGGGCGGGAAGAGTGGGCAACGCTTCCGGCAGGGATTGGTCGTCTTCCAGTTCGCCGTCGCCGTGGCGCTGCTGGCCGGGGCGGCCGTCGTGTGGCAGCAGCTCGGCTACATTCAGACGAAGCGCCTGGGCCTCGACGAGGAGCGCGTGCTGGTGATCCCCAACCGGGGTGCGCTGGACGAAGGAGAGGTCCAATCGCTGAAAGGCGAGCTGCGGCGGCGAGCAGGCGTCGAGGCCGTCACGTCGGGCAGCGCGCTCCCGACGGAAGGGACGGCGAGGTACAGCACCGCGCTGAAGGGCGAGCCGGAAAGCGGCCCCATGGTAAACCTCTGGCGCACGAGCGACGGCTACCTCGAAACGCTCGGCATGGAGATGGCCGCTGGGCGGCGCTTCCAGGCAGAGCGCGGAACGGACCGCGACAGCGCCATCATCATCAACGAGGCCGCCGCGCGCGAGATCGGCTGGCAGGACCCCATTGGCAAAAAGCTCGGCTTCGGAGGGAACGACCCGCGCACGGTGGTCGGCGTGGTGGAGGACTTTCACTACGAGTCCCTTCACAAAGAGGTCGCCCCGCTCGCCATGACGCCCGTCACGCGCGACTGGCATCACTCCTATGTCGTCGCCCGCGTGCGTTCGAGCGACCTGTCACGGATGCTCGGCTCGGTGCGCGAGACGTGGAGCCAGTTCACCACGGCCTACCCGCTGGACTCCTTCTTTCTCGACGGAGCCTTCGATCAACTCTACGAGGCGGAGCGGCGCATCGCGCGGCTCTTTACGGCCTTTTTCGGGCTCACGATTGCCGTGGCGCTGCTGGGCCTCTTCGGGCTGGCCGCCTACACCGTCGAGACGCGGCGCAAGGAGATCGCCGTGCGCAAGGTGCTGGGCGCTTCGGCCGGGGGCCTCGTGGCGCTGCTCTCGAAGCGTTTCGCGCTGCTGGTGGCGGGGGCCTTCGCGCTGGGAGCGCCGCTGGCATGGCTCGGCACGCGCCGCTGGCTCGAAAGCTTCGCCTACCGCATCGACCTGGGCGTGGGGCCGTTCCTGCTGGCGGGCGTCGCCGTTCTCGTCGTGGCACTCGTGACGGTGGGCCTCCAAGCGCTCCGCGCGGCGCGGGCGAACCCCGCACAGGCGCTGCGCGACGAGTAGACGCGCCGGGCGCTCGGCGGAGGGCGCGCGGCGCTTCCCCCTCGGCAACGCCCTATGAAAACCGTCCACCATCTACCACTCACCATCCACCAGACCACTGTTTAGAAACCCCAGGATTCACTCGCGGATGACCTCCTCGAAAACCACCTCGCCGGTTTGGAGCATCCGCCGCACGTAGGGGCGGCAGAGCTGGCAGTCGCGGCCAAACTCCACGTGCTCCTGCAACGCCGCGACTGAGTCGGCGCCGGTCGCCTCGGCCACGCGCTTCAACCGCGCGAAGCGCTCCTCGTAGCAGTAGCAGCGGTCGATGTTCACCGGTTCGCTCGCTCGGGGTTTTCCTGAAAAGCGGAGGCGGGCTGCCGGTCTGCTACTGCACCAGCGTGAGGGTCGTAGGCGCAACCCCGGCCTGGAACCCGCCGGTCACGGTTCCCTCGTCGTTCAAGATAAACACGCGGCCCCGCGCCTCGAAATCGGCCCCGCCCTCGTCGCCCAGGGCCAGGCGCGCGAGGTAGAGGCGCTCCTCCACCGCGTCGTAGGTGACGGCCGCCAGCCCCACGTAGCCTTCGGTGTCGGGCACGTCGAGGGCCGGGCCGCCGAGCGTATTCTCCTCCGTGTCGATGCGGAGGACCTGCCCGCTACCGCTGCTGATGGCGTGCACGACCTGCCCCACGGGCGAGTACGAGGACGCCTGCGACCCGTTGGCCGAGCCGACCTGCACGTCGAGCGCGATCTCGTCCACGACCGCCTCGGTTTCGGGGTTCAGGAAAAGGACGCGCGCGTTGCTGTTCGCCGGGGCGTCCGGCTCGCCGAAGACCGTGCGCCCCGCGCAGACGACGATCAGCTCGTCTTGCTCGTCCGTGAACAGCGAACGGGGGCCGTCGCACGGCACCGTCACGTTGCGCGCGTCTTCGGCGTTGCCCGGTTCAAACACCGTCAGCGACGTGCCGCTGCCGCCGCTGCCGTAGTTGGCGGCGAAGACCTTGCCGGCCGCCGCGACAGCACCTTCGGGGAAAGATACCGGCGTGGCGGCCGTGTCGCCAATGGCGCTCACGTTGCCGCCCTCTACCGAGAACCCGACGACCTGCCCGCCGCCGCTAAAGCTGGTCGCGTAGGCGCGGTCGCCGGTGGTAAAGGCAATGTCCCGCAACGCGCCGATGCGTCGCCCGCCGCCCGTCATGATGAGGGTTTCACCGGCCGAACCGTCTCGCAGCGCCTCCAGCCCTGTGACGCTGAGGCCCCCGCTGGAAAAGTCGGTGTTGATGGGCGCGTAGAGCCGGTCGTCGCCGGAGAGCGTGAGACCCGTCACGAAGCCGCCGACGCTCCCGGTGGTGCGCGCCTCGCCGGTCCCCGAATCGTAGAACGTGAGCGAGCCGTTGCCCGCCCCGAAGACGCCGCCGTTCCCCACGACGACGTTTTGCGGCGCGCTTCCCACGGTCACCGTTTGCGACGCTTCCGCAGATGCGTCTTCGTCGTCCGTCACCGTGAGCGCGACCTCGTAGTCGCCGGCCGCGTCAAATGCGTACTCGGTCGTCGCGCCGGTCGCGTCTTCGGCGCCGTCCCCGTCGAAGTCCCAGCTGTAGCCGACGACCTCCCCGTCCGGGTCTTCAGCTTCGGCCGTGAACGCGACGGACTCGTCGACCACCGGTTTCTCGGGCGTGTAGGTGAAGCGGGCCGTCGGTGCACCGATTTCAGCGACGGTCACGCTATTCGTGATCGCAACCGAAGCGCCCGTGTCGTCGAAGACCGTGAGCGACACCTCGTACGTGCCCGCCGCCCCGAAGGCGTACTCTGCCGTCGCTCCGGAGGCCTCCTCTTGGCCGTCTCCGTCAAACTCCCATCGGTATCGGACGACTTCTCCGTCGAGATCTTCCGCCTCAGCCGTGAACTCGACGGTGTCTTTCGCTTCCGGATTCTCGGGCGCGTACGTGAAGCGGGCCTCCGGCGCCTCGTTGGCGTCGGTGCCGTTGCTGTCACACGAGGTCAGCATCAGCACCGACGCCACCGAAAGCAGCGCCAGCAGCGTCGCGTTGCGCAAGCGAAAGGACGAGGAAGGCGAGAAAAGTGTAGGCGTGCACATGAGCGGCCAAACGGGGGGTTTAGGATTAAGAATCGGTTTCGATGGTAAGCCGCAGGCGCAGGTGGCGCGGCGGCATGGGGTAAAAGCGAACGATCTGGTAGTCTTCGGCCGTGGCATTTTCGAGCCACGCGCCCAGCCCCACGCGGAGCGGGCCGATGTCGCGGGCGTAGCGCAGGCGCGCATCGACGACCTGGTAGGCCGGCTGGGCGTCGCTCTCGTCGGTCGTCACGTAGCGCGGCCCCACGAGGCGCCCGTTCAGTCCCGCGCGCAGGCGCCCGCTCCCGAGTGCGACCGCTGCCCCAACGTTGAGCTTGAGTTGCTGCTCGGGGCGGTGCGGGAGCTGGTGGCCGAAGGCCGGAGCCACCGGATTGGAGCGGTCCTCGGTGCGCGTGTGAGTGAAGAGGAAACCGCCGCTGAGCGCCGCGCCGTCCGCGAGCGCCCACTCCCCCTGTGCCGAAAGCTCCAGCCCGCGCGTGGCGACCGTGCCCACGTTTCGGGGGCGCCAGACTTGCACGCCCGCTCCCACGTAGGTCGGCTGCCAGACGATGCGGTCGGTCATGCGCATGGCGAACGCGGTGGCCTCGGCCTGCGCGCTCCACCGCCCGTGGTCGACTCGCCAGGCCAGCGCGGCGTCCGCGCTCCAGCCGCTCTCGGGGCGCAGGTCGGGCGTGCCGCCGGGCTCGCGGAAGCGCTCGCTGAACGTAGGCGCGCGAAAGGAGCGGCCCACACTCGCCTTCAGGCGGAGCGCGTCGTAGCTCGTGGGCTGGAAATTGGCCGCCAGGCGCGGGCTAAGCGCCACCGACGATGGCCCGCCTCCGCTGGCGAGCGCGTCCAGCCGCAGCGCCGGGTGCACGGCCCCGCGCCCGAACTGGAACGTCGCATCGAGAAAGCCGGCCGCTCGCTTGCGTTGCACGCCGCCCCGCGTGCGGGCACGGTCGAGCCCCAGCTCCAGGCCGCCGGTGAGGTCCGCCGAGCCGGCCTGCGTCTGCGCCTGCGCTGCGAAGGTAAGGGTGCGCGTGCGCGTCGTGTCGTCGGTGCGGGCGGTGGGGTTGGTGGGCGCCGGGTCGCGGTAGCGCCGCCACGTCGATTGCGCTCGCGCGCTGAGCTGGAGCTGTCCCCACGGCTGCGCCCAGCGGTCCCGGAGCTGGAGCCGCGCGTGGCGGTCCCACTGGCGCGCCCGGCTCGGCGACGTGTTGATGCGACCGGGCAGCCCGCGCTCCGCATCTGCGAGCCACACCATTGCCAGCGCGTCGTGAGCGCCGCGCTGGTAGCGAGCCTTGCCGACGAGCGTGCGCCGGTGGCGACCGGCCCCGCTTCGCCGCCCCGGCGTGGCCGAGCGCGCGTCGGCGTCGTACGGGAAGTCGCCGTCCGACCCGCTCCACTCCCCGGCGACGAGCCCCGCGAGGTGCTCCCCCCCTCCGCGAAGCACCATGCTGCCCGCGCGCTCGCCCCATGCGCTCGCCTCGCCGACGGCCCGGTACCGCAGCGCCTGCGTGGCCGGGAGCGTGCGCAGGCGCACCACGCCCCCGAACGCTCCCGACCCGTGCCGCGCCGAGGCCGCCCCGTGCGAGACGGAAGCCGACTGAAGCAACGCCGTGGGCAGGAGCGACAAGTCCACCTGCCCGGTCTGCGGGTCGGCCAGGCGCTGCCCGTCGAGCAGGAAGAGCGTTTGCTGGCTGGAGGTGCCGCGCAGCGAGGCAGTCGCCAGCCCGCCGGCCCCGTAGTGCCGCACAAAAAAGCCGGTGCGCGCTTCCAGAAGATCGGCCACGCTCTGGGCGCCAGCAGCCTCCATATCCTCTGCCGAGAGCGCGGTACGTCGCCGCCCTCCCGCGAGCACTGCAGGCGGAGCCGTTACCGTCACCTCGGGGAACGACGGCACCGTGTCGAGCCGCGCGCGGTCGGCAGCAGCGCGGCGCGCGAGCGTGTCGCGCCGGACGGTATCACGGCGAACCGTATCGCGAACGACGGTGTCGCGCAATGCGTGGCTGGCGCCGGCGTGCGACGCAGGCGCGGCCAGCAGCAACGAAAGCGCGGCGAGAAGAACCGCCATAAGAAAACCCGAACCTCAAAATGCGAGGCTCGGGACAGCAGGCGACCCCGGGCGGCGAGGCTCGCACGGTCGTAGGCGAGGCCTGCCGGGGAAGAGGCGCCGTGCCGCGAGCCTCTATTCCCGGAGGCAGCGAAAGGGCACGAGCGTGCGCCGGCAGGTCTCCTGGCTTGCAGCAGCCGCCAGCAGCTACGCTGGCTGGCCCGATGCGGCAGTGGCGCGTCTCCGAGTCGGAGAACCCAAGCGCCCGTCTTCCCGCACGCGCTTCCGGCAGATTCTCTCGCCGAAAGCCACGCGCAGTGACGTCAAGTGGCGCTTCGCTCGCGCGTCGCCGCGCCGCTTACAGTTGCGGGTACAGCCCCAGCTTCGATTGCAGATTTGCAGTCGTCTGGGTTCCCTTTCAATCGGCGCTCGGGCGAGGGCGAGGGACGCCGCTCGCCGAGGCCGAACCGGGGCACGGGTGCGTCTATAAGTGACCCTTACAATAGGGAAGCGCGTGGCCCATTCCAACCGGTTCTCTTTTTCTTCGCAAAAAAACCTGGCGAGACGACCGTCGTGCGCCCCCTGCGGCCGGCTTGCCCCTCCGGCCATTCCCCGAATCCACCGGTCAAGCCGGTCGCCCGCGGGGCCCAAATGGCTTCTTAGCGTGCCTCACGGATCTGCGTCTCGCCTTGCGGGAATCCCTCCAGGCCCAGCAGGCGCGCCAGCCGGCGGGGCAACGCAGTGTTTGGCATCACGCCGGTGAAGCGCTGCGCGCCCGGCCCGTACGCCAGCAGCGGCGTCCACGTGGCCGTGTGGCTGAAGGTGTTCCACCGCACCGTCGCCCGGCCGCCCTCCGTGTCGGTGAGGGCGAGGCCGCCGGTGTCGTGGTCGGCGGCGACGAGGACGAGCGTGCGCCCGGTGGCAGGCCGCGCGGCGAAGCGGAGGACCTGCGCGACGGCGCGGTCCAGCTCGCGCAGGTCCCGGCGCGTGTTCGGCAGGCGGTTGATGTGGCCGGCCGCATCGGTGCCCTCCTGCTCGACGAGGAGAAAGAAGCGCTCCCCGCGTTGCCGCAGCTTCTGGAGCGCCGCCGCCGTCACCTCGGGAAGCGGCGGGCCGTGCATCTTGTCGAACCGCCCGGCGCGCTCGGGGAAAAGCCCCAGCCAGCGCGCCGCGCTGTCGCCCCGGGCGCCCGCGCCACGGAAGCCTTCCAGCGAGTCGCCCACGGCAAACCTGCGCCGCCGGGCCGCGCGCCGTAGGCTGTCGGTAAAAACCGTCGGCTGCCCCCCACCGAGGAGCACATCGGCACGCGAGGCGATCATCTGGCGGGCGATGGGGTCGTACAGGTCGCGGTCGCGCACGTGCGCGAGGAAGGCCGCCGGCGTCGCGTCGGTGAGGTAGGAGGTCGTCACGATGCCCGTGGCGAAGGAATCGCGCCGCGCCGCAGCCTCCAGAATCGTCCGGCGCGCCTGCCCGTCCGGCGTCATGCCGATGGTCGCGTTGGTCGTCTTGAAGCCGGTGGCGAAGGCTGTGCCTCCCGCCCCTGAGTCGCTGATGGGCCCCGAGCGCGAATTCGTGCGCACCAGGCCCGTGACCGGCATCCGGCTCATCGCCAGACGCCGCCCCGCGAGCGCGTCCACCGTCGCCAGCATCGAGAGGCCCATCCCGTCTCCGATGAAGAGCACCACATTCTGCACCGCCGGCGCTGCCGTCTCTGCGTGCGTCGCGGCCGCGTTGCTGTCGGCTACGCTGCCGAAATCCGCGCTGCTACCCGTGGGCAATGCGGCGGCGCTGTCAGTGGGCAACGCCGGGGCGGGCTGCTGATCTTCGGGAAGCTCGGCGCTGGCGACGGTCTGGTACGTGATGCGCACCGGGATACCCATCACCTGGCCGACGACGTACACCATTCCTGCCAGCACGACGACGAGGGTGCAAAGCGCCATGAAGACGCGTCCCGCCCTGCGAAGCGCATTTCTCATCTCGAACGCTTCAGGCTGTGGTCGGAAGGCAGCATGAGCGAGCAAACGATGGATGGTCCGCTCGCTTCACTCGCTCGATGGGGAATCGTGGATGGTTTTCAGGCCGAGAACGGTCCACTGTCTACCATCCGTCCCCCCTACTCCACCCACACCGTCTTGACGTTGACGAACGCGCGGATGCCGAAGCGCGCCAGCTCGCGCCCGTAGCCGCTCTCCTTGACCCCCCCGAACGGCAGGCGCGGGTCGCTCTTTACCATCTCGTTGACGAAGGCGCAGCCCACCTCCAGCTCGCGCGCCACGTCCTCGCCCTTCCCGCGGTCTTCGGTAAAGACCGAACCCCCGAGGCCAAAGCGCGTGTCGTTGGCCAGGTCCACCGCGTGGCCAGGGTCCTCCGCCGCGACGAGGGAAGCAACGGGGCCGAAGATTTCCTCCTCGAAGGCCACGGTCCCCGGCTCCACGCCCGTCAGCACCGTCGGGGCGTAGTAGAACCCTTCGCGCTCGTCCAGCTTTTCGCCGCCCAGCGCGAGCGTCGCGCCGCCGCCTTGCGTGGCACGCTCGACCTGGTCGTGGATGCGCTCGCGCGCGTCCTCCGACACGAGCGGCCCCACGTCGGTATCCTCCGCCATCGGGTCGCCCACGGTAAGGCCCCGCATTTCCTCGACGAAGCGCTCGGTGAATTCGTCCAGCACGCCGCGCTCGACAATGAAGCGCTTGGCCGCAATGCAGCTCTGCGCGTTGTTTTGCATCCGCGCGGTCACGCCGGTTTCGACCGCCGCCTCGAGGTCGGCGTCGCCCAGCACGATGAAGGGATCGGAGCCGCCCAGCTCCAGCACGCTCGGCTTGATGTTTTTTCCCGCCTGGCTGCCGACGGCGCTCCCCGCGCGGCCGCTGCCGGTGAGCGTGGCCGCCTTCACGCGGGCGTCTTCGATGATTCCCTCGACTGCCTCGGCCCGGACGACGAGCGCCTGGAACACGCCTTCCCCGAAGCCAGCTTCTCGGAAAATTTCCTCGATGGCCTGCGCGCAGCCGGTGACGTTCTCGGCGTGCTTCAAGAGGCCGACGTTGCCGGCCATCAGCGCGGGCGCGGCGAAGCGGAAGACCTGCCAGAAGGGGAAGTTCCACGGCATCACCGCCAGCACCGGCCCCAGCGGCTGGTAGGCCACGTAGCTGCGCGCGGCGTCCGTCTCGACCGGCTCGTCGGCCAGGAAGTCTGCGGCGTGGTCGGCGTAGTAGCGGCACACCCAGGCGCACTTTTCGGCCTCGGCCTTCGCCTGCGCGAGCGGCTTGCCCATCTCGCGCGTCATCAGCTCGCCCCAGCGGTCGGTCTCGTCTTCCAGCACCTCCGCGGCGCGGCGCATCTTCTCGGCACGCTCCTCGAAGGGGGTCTGCCGGTGGCGCTGGAAGGCCTCCTCGGCGCGGGCGAGGCGCCTTTCGATTGCTTCGGGGGCGTGCTCATCGTAGCGGGCGATTTCTTCGCCCGTGGCCGGGTTGACGGAGGGGAGCATGGGGGGCGTGGGAGGGCGGAGCGTGGGAGTGCAGGGCGTGGCCCACATGCGCCTTGCAGAGATGGTTCCTGCCGCCTCTGCGCCTGTGTGCCATCGTTACGGGGCCACGCCGCTCGCGGCTACGCTGCTCGAGCGGCGCTTGCCTGGATGGCAACGCGAGGCCTTCTGGCAAGCGCCAACTCAGAAAGGTCGTGGTCATGGCGGAGAGGGAGGGATTCGAACCCTCGATACCCCTGTGAAGGGCATACTCCCTTAGCAGGGGAGCGCCTTAAGCCACTCGGCCACCTCTCCAGGTCAGGGCATCTGGCTCATTGCTCGCTGGAAAACGACTTGCCACGCGCGACGTTCCTACCTTCTTGTCGGTGGTCCGTTCGCGTCGCTCGCTCGATGGGAAATGGTGGATCGTTCTCATTCTGCCTCCCCATCCACCGTCTACCAGCCCACTAACTTTCTTCCAGCGCCTGCGCGCCGCTGGTAATCTCGATGATCTCGGTCGTAATGGCGTCCTGGCGGGCGCGGTTGTACTCCAGGCGCAAGTCCTCGAGCAGGTCCTCGGCGTTGTTGGTCGCGTTCTCCATCGCCACCATACGCGCCCCCTGCTCGGCGGCGTTGCTCTCCAACATCGCGCGCCACACCTGCATGCGCACGTGGTGCGGCACGAGCGTTTCGAGGATGCCTTCGGCGCTCGGCTCGAAGATGTAGTCCGTGCGGCCCGAGGTTCCCTCCTCGGCCCGGCCGTTGGTCGAGAAGTCGCCTTCCTCTTCCATCATCGGCGTCAAAAACGGCTCGCGCGGGAGCGGCAGGAGCGGCTCGCTGATGCGGTTTTGTGAGATCGTATTCTTGAACTCATTGTAGACGAGGCGCACCTCGTCGAAGCGCTCCTCGCGGAAACCATCGATGGCACGATTGGCCGCCTTGCGGGCCGTCTCGAAGGAAAGGTCGTCGAAGGCGCCGCTGAAGTCGCCCTCCAGCGGGTAGTCGCGGCGTTGGAAGTGATCGCGCCCCTTCTGCCCGATGGCCAGCACCGCCAGGTCGCCACGCCGGTTTTGCTCGGCATAGCGCTCCTCGATGGTGCGCTCGGCGAGCTTGATAGCGTTGCTGTTGAAGGCACCGGCGAGGCCGCGGTCCGCGGTGACGAGAATCACCAGAACGCGGCGCACCTCCTCGCGCTCCTCGAAGAGCGGGTGCGCCGTGGTATCGGTCTTCTCCTGCAGGTGGTGCGTGATCTCCCGCAGGCGGTAGGTGTGAGGCCGCGCGGCGAAGATGCGCTCCTGCGCGCGCCGTAGCTTCGCGGCGGCCACCATGCGCATCGCGCCCGTGACCTGCTTGGTGTTTTCCACCGAGCCAATGCGGCTCCGAATGTCGCGGAGGCTGGCCATCGGTTAAGTTTAGGAGTGCGGGGTTTGGGAATTGGAGAGGTAGACAGAACGGCAAGCGGGAAAAAGACTCCTACACTCCCGCGCGCCCATACCCTTCTCAACCGCTGGCGAGGGCCGCTTCGTCCTGCTCCTCATCGGTGCTCTCGGAGCGGTATGCGTCGGCCAGGTCGGTGGCAGCTTCCTGAATGGTCTGCTCGGACTCCTCCGAGAGGTCCCCGCCCGCGCGAATCTCGTCCAAGACCTCCTCGTGGCGCAGGCGCAGGCGCTCCAGAAGCTCTGCCTCGAACTCCTGCACCTGGTCGGTCGGCACGTCGTCGAGGTAGCCCTGCGTGGCCGCGTACACGATCACGACCTGCTCTTCGACGGGCATCGGGCTCATCTCGTCCTGCTTGAGGATCTCCACGAGGCGCTCCCCGCGGCTCAGCTGGCGCTGCGTCGAGGCGTCGAGGTCGCTGCCGAACTTCGCAAACGCTTCCAGCTCGCGGTACTGCGCCAGGTCGATGCGGAGGGTGCCGGCCACGTCTTTCATCGAACCGATCTGCGCGGAGCCGCCCACGCGCGAGACGGACGTGCCCACGTCGATGGCCGGGCGCACCCCGGCGTTGAACAGGTCGGCGTCGAGGTAAATCTGCCCATCGGTGATGGAGATCACGTTGGTCGGAATAAACGCTGAGACGTCGCCGCCCTTCGTCTCGATGACCGGGAGCGCCGTGAGGCTGCCACCGCCCTGCACGTGACCTTCCAGCGACTTGGGCACGTTGTTCATGCGGCGCGCGATGTCGTCGTCGTTGATGATCTTGGCCGGCAGAAGCAAGGACAGCTCGCGGTAGGCGACCGCCTGCTTCGAGAGGTCGTCGTAGCAGACGAGCGAGTGGCGCCCGGTGTCGCGGAAGTACTCCCCGATGCAGGCCCCCGCGAACGGCGCGACGTACTGCAAGGGCGCCGGCACCGACGCCGGCGCGTTCACGATGACGGTGTACTCCAGCGCGCCCTGCTCCTGAAGCTCGCGGCGCACCTGCGCAACGGTGGACTCTTTCTGCCCGACGGCCACGTAGACGCAGTAGACCGGCTCGCCGTGCTCGGCCTGGTGCGTCTTCTGCTGGTTGAGGATCGTGTCGGTCAGGATGGTCGTCTTGCCGGTCTGCCGATCGCCGACGATCAACTCGCGCTGGCCGCGCCCGATGGGGATCATCGAGTCAATGGGCTTGATCCCCGTCTGCAGCGGCTCCTCGACGGGCTGGCGGTAGATCACGCCCGGCGCCTTGCGCTCCAGCGGCATCCGAAACTTCTCCCCCCCGATGGGGCCCTGCCCGTCGAGCGGGCGCCCCAGTGGGTCGACCACGCGCCCCAGCATGTCCTCGCTGACCTCCATCGAGGCGATCTGCTGGGTGCGGCGCGCCTTGTGGCCCTCCTGCACCTGATCCACCTCCCCAAAGAGCACCGCGCCGATGTTGTCCTCCTCGAGGTTGAGGACCATGCCGGTCACGCCGGTCTCGGGAAACTCGATCAGCTCGCCAGCCTCGACGCTCGACAAGCCGTAGAGCCGCGCGATACCGTCGCCTACGTTTAGGACGGTGCCTTCTTCGTAGATGTCGGCGTCGGCGTCGAAATTACCGAGCTCGCGCTTGAGGACAGAGGTGACTTCGTCGGGGCGAATCGCCGAGGCCATGATGCGTTGCGGATTGGTATTAAGGCTTCGGATTTCGGAGGGACCCCCCGCCGGCATGTCCGTGCGATCTGTGAGGCCGCCCCTGCAAACGCGCGCGGCGCGGGCGCAGATCCAGCGGCTACGCGCCTTCGTCGTGGCGGTCGCTTGCGTTGCCGGTGTCCGCGTTGCCGGCGCCATCGGCCGGGGCCTCGTTGCCACCAGCGTTGCCGTTGTCCGGGTAGTCAGTGTTCATCGCCCCGGCGGCCACGTCGGCTCGGCGGGCCAGGCGGTCGCGCAAGCTGGCGAGCTGGTGGCGCACGCTCCCGTCGTAGACGGTGTCGCCAACGCGCACGACCACGCCGCCGATCAGGTCGGGCTCGCGCTCCGTTTGCAGGCGCACGTTCGGCTTCCCGGTGATCCGGCCCACGGCTTCTTCGAGGCGGGCGCCTTCTTCTCCCGAAAGCGGGTGGGCGGTGCGCACCTCCGCCTCCACGATGCCCTCCTGGCGGTCGCGCAGGGTGCGGTAGGCGCGGAGCATGCGCTCCAGCATCTCCTCACGGTCCTTGCTCAGCAGCAGCTCGACGAAGCGGTACGTCAGCGCGCCTACGCGCGGCTTGACGAGGCTGTCGAGGACGCCCTGCTTTTTCTTGCGCGGGACCACCGGGCTCTTTAGCACGCGCTCCAGTTGCGGCGCCTGGTCGAGGCTCTCGCGCAGGAAGGCCACGTCCTCGTCCACCATCGAGAGATGGCCTTGGTCGCGGGCCTCTTCGTAAAGGGCCTGCGCGTAGCGGCGGGTGATCTGGCCGTCAGCCATGTTGAGTGTGGGAGTTCGGGGGGGGCGGCGGAGATCAGGAGGCGCCAGCGCGCACCGCGCGGGTGGGCACGCTCGGGAGTTACGCCCATACTCCCGTACCCTCCCCCCTCAATTCCGAGGGAGGTCGTCGATGAAGTCGTCCACGAGGCGGCGCTGGCGGGGCTCGTCAAGGTTTTCGCCAATGATCTTGCCGGCCGCCTCGATGGCCAGGTCGGCCACCTCCGAGCGAAGCTCGCTGAGGGCGTTCTCCTTCTCACGCTCAATGTCCGCGCGGGCTTGCTCCTTCATTTCCTGAAGCTCCTGGCGCGTCTGCTGCTTCTCTTCCTCGCGGAGCTGTTCGGCCTCCTCGCGCGCCTCGCGGAGGATCTGGCGCGCCTCCTGCTCGGCCTCGCGGCGGTTCTTTTCATTCTCGGCCTGGATCTGCTTGGCCTCCTCGAGGGCGCGCTCGGCCTTCGTCATTGAGGCGTCGATGCGCTCCTCACGCTCTTCGAGAGCGTCGGTGATCGGGCCCCAGGCATACTTCCACAAGATGCCAAGCACCGCCAGGAACACCACCGCCGTCCAGAAGACCAGCCCGACGTTGGGCTCGAGCAGGCTGGGCGCGGGCGTCTCCTGCAACGCGAAGGAAGCAAAAAGCATGAGGCCGGGAGGAGTGGGGGAGAGGGCTCACTAGCGGGACCGAAGAAGGTCGTGCCCCTGGCGCGCGCTGGACGGCCAATGGCAGACAGCTGCTCTGGGGCTTCCGCCGCCGGTCTCGGCACCATCTACGATCCACCATCCGCGAGCAGAGGCGACTGCGTCGCCGAGGCTCATCCGGTGGTGAAGACCAGGAGGATAGCGACAATCTCCGCGATAATAGCCACGCCCTCAATCAGCGCAGCGGAGATAATCATCGAGGTGCGGATGTCATTGGCGGCCTCTGGCTGGCGGGCGGTGCCTTCCATGGCCGGCGCGGCGAGGTTGCCGATGCCGATGCCCGCGCCGAGAGCGGCGCCTGCGATGCCGATGCCCGCGCCGAGGTATGCGAGTGCTGCTGCGTTCATGCTCTAGCCGTGTGCGTGTGGTGCGTAGGGGACGAAGGTGCGTGCCCGGTTTGGTGTCGAGAGGCGGACGGGCGCGCCGCCGTTTCGCAAGTCGTTGCTTGTGGGCCGTCGTTCTTGGTTCGTTGCTCGTTGCCTTGCCGCCGGCGAGGGGACGCCGCCGTCTGTCTGCGGCCCCCCCGTCCCCCTTACCCGGCCGGCTGCGAGATTGCCGTCTGCCCGGCGGGCGCGGTCTCCCCGTCGCCGCTGACCATGCGCTTGCCCTGTGGCCCGAAGTGCTCGGACCGGTCCATGAAGCCGTCGATGTCGTCGTGCGGGCGGGAGCCGGCCTCGACGGCTTCGGTCTCGTCGACCTCGTCGTGCTGGTCCTCGTGCTCTTCGATCGCCAGCCCGATGAAGAGCGCCGACAAGATGACAAAAATGTACGCCTGGATGAAGCTCACCGCCAGCTTGATGCCGTACATGAAGATCGTCAGCGGCACGCTCACGATGATCGAGCCGGTGCCGATGCCCACGCCGAACTGCGCGGTGAAGATGAAGATCAGCCCGATCATGCTGATGAGCACGATGTGGCCTGACATCATGTTGCCAAAGAGGCGGAACGCCAGCGCGAGCGGCTTGGTGAAGAGCCCAATGATCTCGGCGGGCACCAGAAAGGGCTTTACGAACCACGGCACGCCCGGCGGGTTGAGCGTGTGCTTCCAGTACTCAGCAGTGCCGGAAAACTGCGTGATGAGGAACGTGAAGAGCGCCAGCGTCCCCGTCACCATGATGTTGGAGGTGGCGGTGATGCCCCACGGCAATAGCCCCAGCAGGTTGCCGATCAGGATGAAGAAGAAAACCGTAAGGAGGTAGGGCAGGTAGCTTTTGTAATGGCGCCCGAGGGCCGGCTTGGCCACCTCGTCGCGCATGAAGACGATCATGACCTCAACCATGTTCTGCCACGTGCCGCGCGGGGCCTCCTCCCGCCCGAGGCCGCGTTTGTACCTGCGCGCCACGCCCAGCGCCAGGATTACCAGCAGCAACGCCGTGGCGAAGACCGCCACGAGGTGCCGCGTGATCGAGAAATCCACCAGAATGCTGCCCGCCCCAGCCTTCTGCATCGTGAAGTAGAGGTAGTCGTGGTGTGAGCTGGCGAGCGCGTCCTGCACCTGCGTATCCGTGAGGGAAGCGCCGGCTGAATCGGGGTGCGCCAGCGTGTATTCGCCGGATTTGAGCGCCGCCTTGCTGGAACCGAAGGCCTCGAAGCCGATGCCGCCGCCGGCCGTGTTCGTCAGGAAGAGGCGCGGCAGCTCGACGATGCCGAAAGGCTCGAAGTTGAGATAGTTGCCGTCGGCGCTGTGGGAGACGGCGCCCGGGTTGCCGGTGTTCTCTTCCTCAGCGTGGTCGCCCTCGCCCCCGTGGCTACTCTGCTGCGCGTTGCTGTGTTGCTGCGCGCTTTCGCTGTCGGGGGCGGACTGCGCCGCGGCCGGCGCGACGGCCAGCACGAGACCCGCGGCCAGCACGGCAAGAGAGCGGCGAAGCAACGTGGTCATAGCGGTGTCATAGCGATGCAGTCCGGGAGCAACGCATTCGAAGAAGCACTTCGGGGGCACTTCGATGCGCCGGCCCGTTCAGGCGCCGGCGCAGGTGCTGCGGCGGTGAAGCATGAGCACCTCGGCAGCGAGGCTGCAGAGCAGCGCGCCGACAAGCGCCGCGGCGAACGGCGCCGGGCGCACCGGCGCGAGCGCTGCCACGAGCCCCACGGCCACCAGCATCCCGACCATGCGCAAGAGCATTCCGCCCATGCACAGCGCCAGGAAGCGTTGCCGCTCGTGCCGCAGGGCCAGGCGGCCCATCACGTAGGCCATGCCTCCATATCCCGCGCCGAGCCCCCCCCCGATTCCTGCACTCACCCAAAAAGAGGCCATGCGAAAACGGACCGTCGTTCGAGAAAGGCGCAAGGGGTAGAGGCTGGGCACCCCCCTGGAGAGCTGGACTAAAGAAGCTACTCGCGAGCACCCTTAGAGGTGAACGAAGGGGGGTGAATAACCCATGAAAGCACCCCGAAATGCAGCCCGCGTAGGGCAATTCATTTCTCCTTCGGATGCTCCTCACTCTCGCTTTGCGCATCGCTGCCCGGCTCGTCACGCTGGCCCATCTCGTCGGCCGCGCGCACGACCTGGTAGAGCACCGTGCCCAGCCCTGCCAGCGCTCCCAGAATCGTCAGGAGCGGGAGCGTACCAAGCCAGAAATCCAGCCCCGCCCCGGCAGCCACGTAGAAGGCCATCGTGAGGGCGATCTGCATTCCTAGACCTAGGTACGGCCCCGCGTCCCCGAGCGCGGTGCGCCATCGCCCTTCCTCGTCGCCCTCTTCCGGCGAACGTCGTGAGCGGCGCGTGGAGGGGCGTTCACTCATGCGGTCTCACGCGCCGCTTGGCGGGGAACAGAAAAGAAGCGCGCTCCGGCGACGGGCCGGGCACGCTACTGATTGGCCGCAGCCTTCCGCGCGGATGCCTCCTCGCCCGAAGCGCTCGGCTCGGGGGTCCCGTCGCGGCGAGACGGCGACGCCTCGTTCTTTTCCGCCCCCTTTCCCGACCCCGACGAGCGTGGCGCGCTTTCCTCGTTGTTGGAGTCGTCGGACCCGCGGGGCGTGCCCTCTTCTGGTAGCGAGCCGCCCGGCGCGGAAGCGTCGCCCTTCCGCATCCCTTTTTCGTCGAGCTGCTTCTGTACCTTCTCGGACACGTTTTCACCGATGTCGCACTGGCCGGTGAAGAGCGCCCCTTCCTCGACTTTGATGCGCCCCGCCGCAACGTTGCCGTCGATGCGGGCAGCGCTTTTCAGCATGAGCCGCTCGGAGACGTGAATTTCGCCCTGTACGCTGCCGGCTACGTCGGCGTCGGTGGCGCGCAGCTCGCCCTCCACGACGCCTTCCTGAGTGACGATGGCGCGGCCTTCCACGTCGAGCATGCCTTTGATGTGGCCGCTCACGCGCACGTCGCTCTCCGCGCGCAGGGTGCCTTCGAGGACTGTTTCCTTTCCCACCATGTTGAGCTGGTCGGGGCGGGCGTCACCTCCGGATGAGCGGGCCATAGCAGATTCGCCGTTGTCTTCTTTGCCGAAAAGAGCCATGTGGAAGCGCGAGTACGGAAGCGCGGGTACGAGAGCGCAGCGGGGAAGAACGGTTGCTACTCCTCAATGAAGTAGGCGGCGGGGTTTTGCGCAAGCCCGTCGCGCCAGAGCTCCATGTGCAGGTGCGGACCCGTGGTCATCTCGCCGGAGTTGCCGCTCTCGGCGATGACCTCGCGCGCCTCCACGCGGTCGCCCACATCTTTCGAGAGGCGGCGGTTGTGCTTGTAGAAAGAGAGGTAGCCCTGCGCGTGTTGCACGGCGATGGCCTGCCCGCCTCCTTTCGTGCGCCCCGCCATGACGACGTACCCGTCACCGATGGAGCGCACGGGTGTGCCCGCCGCGGTGGCAATGTCCACTGCGTAGTGGCCTTCCTCGGGGGCGAACCCGCGCGTGGCGAACCCTGCCACCGGGGGCGCGACGGGGAATGACACGGGATCGAGGCGAGTGGGGCGCGCCAGATCGCTGCCTCTCGGAACGGACGTCTTCGGAAGGGTTATCTCGGGGAGGGTCTCTCCCTTCGCCCGTTCTTCGCCCGATCCGCCCGCGTAAGCGGACGGCACGCTGGGTAGCGGTGCCTCGCCCGCTTGCCGGGCCGGCGCGGGGGGAGCTCCTCCTGCCGCCGTCCCCGCCTTCTCCGGTGCCTCCGCGACGAACGCCGAATCCACCAATGAGCGTGCGCAGCGGCGTAAACGCCACCGCGGCAGCAGCCAGCAACGCCGTGCCTAGCATCACGCCTGTCGCCCCCGCCAGTACGCGGAACGGACGCAGGTGGTAGCGACGCGGCTCCTCCATGTACCCCTCGTCCATGACGATGAAGGTGCAGGCCGCATCACTTCCGCGCACAAATTCGGAGAGGAAGTCGCGCATCGCGGGCGCTGGCGAGATCGGGCGTCGGTGGGCAAGAAGAAAAGAGAAAGCGCGCGGAGGCCGGCATGGCCACACGGCACCGAGCGCACGCTTCAGCGCGGCGCTTCCACGCGACGCGCGAGCGGTGAAGACCGCCTGAGGAATGTGGGCGCCACAACGGCAGGGGGCACAGGCAGTTCCCCTGTGCCACGCGGGTCTCGCCCTCTCCGGGCGGCCGGAATGCCTCCCATTCATCACGTGAAGAAAAGGGGCATCTCCCGGTACTTGTCTTGACATTCGCTCAGCAACGGACTACCTTCGCCACGCGCCTACTACGTTCAGCGGGCTCACTCTTTTCTGTCTCTTTTTCTCTCCTGCGCCGTGCCACAAAGTGCCTCTGCCACCAAGCGTGTCCGCCAGAACGAGAAGCGTCGCGCGCGCAACCACCGGCAATTCGGCCATGCGCGCTCGAAGATGAAAGAGCTCCGCGCTCTCGAAGACCCCGACGAGGCGGTTGCCCTGATGAACGACATCAAAAGCGAGCTCGACCGTCTGGTGAGCAAAGGCGTCCTCCACAAAAATAAGGCGGCCCGCTACAAGAGCGACCTTCAGCGACATGTCAACAGCCTCTCCTGAAGAGGCGTTTGGAGTCGTCGCCACCAGAAAGAGTGCGAGAAACTTGTGCCGGCATGGCGGCGGATTTCTGCTTCCCGCCTGCCGAAACAAGCAGGGAAGACTTAGCAGATTCCTCCCCCACGGAAGTAATAAGAGCGTGAACAAACCTGTTTGCTCCTCTCATCAGCAGGCTTCGAGGAACACGACGCATGGCTTTGCAAGTCTCAAATGCCGGTAGCGTCCGGCATCCCACCCGCACGAGGCAACAATGGCCTGACGGAAGCCGAGCGGCAGGCGGCAACGGCGTAGCTCGAAAGGGAAAACTATTTCACAAGTCTTTTTGCAATTGCTGATGCTATTTCGCATCCTCTCGACGTAGTTGGATGCAGGCAGGTGGTCCCACATCGGGATTTTCTCACAGTCAGTGATCTTGCCCTCGGTCTCTGCTAAAGGAAATACGCCCAGACTTCTGAAGCGAAGCCGTTTGGCAGATCCCTCTTCTGTGAATTGCTGTCACCTTTTTCCTCTTTCCTTTCTACCTCTTGCACCTCATGCGGTCTTCCCGCATCTCGCTCCCCGCGCTTTCTCTCGACCCATCTCCTAATCACAGAGGAGCTTCCCTTATGATGAAACGCTATCTATCGTCGTCCCTGCTCACCGCCCTGCTGCTATGCCTGATGGGTAGCGGCCTCATGGCCACCAGCGCGAAGGCCCAGGAATCTCGTCCCAGTGGCCTCTACATCCGCGCGAAGGTCGGGGCCAACAGCTACGCGGGCGACCGTGACCTGAACCCCGGCAACAACTTCGACGACTTCTTCGGGAACGGCGACCTCCAGGGCAACGAGCAACAGAGCGGCGAGGACGCCTCGCAGGTGAACTTCCCCAGCCTCGGCTTCGACATCGGGTACAACGCCAAGTTTGGCTTCTTCAACGGCGGCCTGTCGCTAAACTACACCGGCGGCCGCTACACCGGGCTGATCAGCCAAAACGTCTACCCGGGTAACACCACCGACGGGTTCGTCCCAATCGACGAGGACCGGTCGAGCGACTGGCGCCACAGCCTCGCGCTCCTCGGGCGTCTGGGGTTCGCCGGGGACGCCGTCGTGCAGCCGTACCTCCAGCTCGGGGCGCACACCACGGCCGCCTACAGGCTCGTCTCGCAGAGCAACACCGCGGACGATGACGTTAGCGACTACGAGTTCACCTACGGGCCCGCCGGGGGCATCGGGGTCGACTTCGCACTCACTCCACGCATCGGGCTCTTCCTCGAAGCCAACACGTTCGCTACCTTCCCGGACGGCAACATCGACCTTGCCGACGGAGCGTCCGGCGATAGCGAACAGGACGCCGGCGCCTTCAACACCTTCACCGAGTGGGACGTGCTCGGCTTCTACGGGGGAGGCCTGCGCTACAGCTTCGGCTCGGTGTTTACGCCAGTTGAGATCGTTTCGCTGGACTGCCCGGCGGAACTGGAGGCCGGCGAGAGCGGCACCTTCACGGCCACGATCAACGAAGGCGAGGCCACCACGCCGATCTCGAGCGACTGGGAGTTTGGCGACGGCACGACGGCCACCGGACTCGTGGCGACCAAGACGTACAACTCGCCGGGCACCTACACGGTGACGTTCAACACGTCCAACGATGGGGCCTCGGCCAGCCGCAACTGCACCGTCGAGGTCGTCGAGCCTCCGCAACCGGCCGTCGTGTCCAGCATCGACTCGAGCCCGAACCCCTCGAGCGTTGACGAGTCGGTTAGCTTCACGTCCAACGTGCGTGGCGACCGGCCCGTCGACTGCGAGTGGGACTTCGGCGACGGGGAAACCAGCTCCAACTGCAACCCGACGCACACCTACGATGAGGCCGGCAGCTACAACGTGACTCTCACGGCCTCCAACGAGTTCGGCTCGGACACCGCCTCGCTCACGCAGGTGGTCGAAGAAGAAGCAGAGCTCGCGGACATCTGCACGAACGTCACGGAGTTCAACGCGGCCTTCTTCGGGCGCAACTCCTCGACGCTCAGTGCCGAGGCGCGTGACAACCTGCGCGACAACCTCGAGATCCTCGAGCAGTGCCCGAACCTGTGCGTCGACGTGGAAGGCTTCGCCTCCCGCGCCGAGCGTAACACGGACGAGCTCTCGCAGGACCGTGCCGACGCCGTGGCCGAGTTCTACGAAGACAACGGCATCGACTCGAGCCGCATCGACGCGGAGGGCGTGGGCGCCCGCGGCGAGACCACCAAGAAGGGTGGCAACGCGCAGTTCCGCCGCGCTGACTCGATCCCCGAGTCCTGCGACCCGGCCGGCGAGAACTCCGACGACGATCCGGACGTCGGGAGCAACCCGGACTTCGACGAGGATGACATGATGGACGACGACTCGGACATGTAAGCGTCCATCTGTCCCTCGCCAAGTCCGCTTCCCCCAGCGGGAAGCGCAAACGGCCCACGAAAAAGCGGACCGGCCCGGAGACGGGCGGGTCCGCTTTTTTTTTCGTTGGAGGTATTCTCTGTGCCCAGGGGCTTGCTTCAGGTCCTCGCCTGAGGCACGGCCCGAGGGGGGGCAATGTCGGCGTCGTTTTCGCGGCCCCTTTGCTGGCGGCTCGCGCGTGCCGTTTGCGAAAATAACCGTGAGGCAACCGGGCATGCTCCCTTTCTGGCAGGCGCACTTTCTGGAGGCGTGGCCAGGGGCGCCTGCGACTGGCAGAGACGCGAAATCAGAGACACGGGCCCACTCGCGTTTCTACGAGACGGCAACGCCGGACGAGGGACCGCTCGCGCGCCTCGCAAACAGCCTCACGAGCCTGCGTGGGAAGCGCAATGCGGGGCCCTGGGTCCGCCCCTGGTGCTGGGCACTGCGGATGAAAACCTGTGCGGAGCCACGCGCAGCCGCTCCTGCGTTCCGGCGAGCGTGACGACGGACGCGGCCGCGCTTTTCCGTCGCGTGGTGACGAAAGGGAAGGATAACGTGACCGGCGCGGGTCTGCCACGCCCCTCATTCTTCAGCGGCGACCGCGCGGCGCTCGCGGGGGACAACCAGGAGCCCCCAGAGCACACCGCATCCCACTTGCAACGCTCCGAAAAGACGGAGCGCCGCTCGCAGCCCGAGCGCGCCCTGCTCCAGAAGCAGGCTCGCCGCCAAGATCGAGAGCGCCTCCGTTGCCATCACCAGCGTCCACTCGGTGCCGAAGACGCGCCCACGAAAGCGGTCGGGCGTGCGCTTTTGAAGAAGGACGGTCGCCAGCACCCAGTTGGCCCCGCTGGCAGCGTGGGCCGCCATGATGAGCACGCACAGGACGGCCACGCTCGCCGTTGTCTGCAGCCACGGCGCGTAGCTGGCGGCCACGTAGCCGGCCCCGCAGACCGCGATGCAGCCGCCCAGCACGGCCGGCCAGTGTTCCTCGCGCGTGAAGGCCGCCCGCGCCACGATGGGCCCCAGCCCCGTCCCGATGCCGCGCGCCATAAACAGCACGCCCACACCGGCCGCCATCGCGCTGGGAGCCACCTCGTCGCCCAGGAGCGCCACCATGTAGACGAGCCCGCCGCCGGCCACCGCCCACGTGGCTTTCGCAAAGGCAATGCGCCCGATGCGCGGATGCGCTCGTAGGTGCCACCACCCGTCTACGATCTCCTGCATGGCCGAGCGCACCAGCGAGGAGGCCTGCGCCTCGACCTTCTCTTGCGGGATCACCGTGCCCCAGATGAACGCCGCGCTGACGACGTACGTGGCGCTGTCAATCAGAAAGACCGCGTCGAGCCCCAGCGCCTCGGCCGCCAGCCCGCCCAGCGCGGCCCCTACCGCCAGCATCGTCGACCACGTGGCCGAAAGCAACGCGTTGGCCGTCAGGAGCTCGCGCGGCGTGGTGATGTTGGGGAGGGCGGCGCTCTTGGCCGGCTGGAAGACCGCGCTGAGGACCACCTGCGCGGCAATCAGCGCGTAGAGCCACGGCACCTCCGCCGCCGCGTCAATCGAGAGGAAGCCCAGCACGACGGCGGCCCTCGCCAGATCGGTCCCGATCATGAGGCGACGGCGCGAGTAGCGGTCCGTCAACGCGCCCGCCAGCGGGGAGACGAGGGCCCACGGGATCATCTTGGTAACGAAGACCCCACCCAGCGCCAGCGGCGAGCCCGTCAGATCCACGACCAGCACGTAGAGCGCGATGGTGTTAAACCAGTCCCCTAGAAGCGACACGACCGAGCCAGCCCATAGGCGTCGGAAGTTCGTGTTGCCGCGCATCAGTTCGAGGTAGCCGGCACGTTCTTCGGGCGCCGCTACATCGTGACGACTGCTGCCATCGCCTCCTTCGGACATAGGTGGGGTATTGCGTGATTCGCGGGGCGTGTTTCTCTCGTGCGCAGACGTCGGCAGGCGGTCGTTTGCGCACCCGCGCCACGCATCACGCAACACGTTCCCGTTCACCGCGCGTCTTCTCTTGCCACCGGCGGCCTCTTCGTCTCGCCCTGCTCCGGCCGCAAGAGCGGAAACAGCACCACGTCGCGGATGGACGCCTCACCCGTCATCAGCATCGTCAGGCGGTCGATGCCGATGCCCAGCCCGGCGGCCGGCGGCATGCCGTACTCCAGTGCGCGCAGGTAATCTTCGTCCAGCGGGGCCTCTTCGCCGTCTTCTTCGACCGCGCGGCGCGCCTGCGCCTCGAAGCGGGCGCGTTGCTCGTCCGGGTCATTCAGCTCGCTGAAGGCGTTGCAGAGCTCGCGCCCGGCTACGAACAACTCGAAGCGCTCCACGAGGTCCTCCTTCTCGCGGTGCTTTTTCGCCAACGGGCTCAGCTCGACGGGGTAGTCCGTCACAAAGGTCGGCTCGGTGAGGTGCGGCTCGACCCGTTCGCTGAAGAACTCATCGAGGAGCTTGCCCTTTTCCGTGTCTTCGCTCACGTCGAGGCCCCACTCCCGGGCCGCGGCGAAGACCTCCTCGCGGCTTCTCTGGTGCAAATCGAGCCCCCCCGTGTGCTCGGCAAGGGCTTCGAAGAACGGCACGCGGCGCCACGGGCCTTCCAGCGAAATCTCTTCGCCCTCGAACGTAATCTGCGGTATGCCGTGTAGGTCGGTAGCGATTTCGGAAATCAGCTCTTCCGTCAGGTCCATCATCCACCGGTAGTCCCGGTAGGCCACGTACAGCTCCATCATGGTGAACTCCGGGTTGTGGAACCGCGAGAGGCCCTCGTTGC
The DNA here is from genome assembly GCA_003022535.1 of Bacteroidetes bacterium QS_9_68_14. Classification (GTDB taxonomy): domain Bacteria; phylum Bacteroidota; class Rhodothermia; order Rhodothermales; family Salinibacteraceae; genus QS-8-64-10. The sequence continues at coordinate 11,347 of PXTT01000070.1, read as the reverse complement.
GGAAGTCCTTCCCGATTTCGTAGACCCCTTCGAGGCCGCCCACGAGCAGGCGCTTCAGGTACAGCTCGTCGGCGATGCGCAGGTAGAGCGGCAGGTCCAG
>PXTT01000070.1:0-11239 GCA_003022535.1 Bacteroidetes bacterium QS_9_68_14 | reverse complement strand
AGGTCCAGCGCGTTGTGATGCGTCGTGAACGGACGCGCGGTCGCCCCGCCGTAGACCGGCTGTAGGACGGGCGTCTCGACCTCGAGGTAGCCCCGCTCGTCGAGAACGTCGCGCATCGTGCGCAGGATTTGCGCGCGTTGCCGGAAGACCTCGCGCACGCCGGGATTCACCGTGAGGTCCACGTAGCGCTGGCGGTAGCGGAAGTCCTTGTCGGTCACTTCGTCGAAGACGACCGTTTCCCCCTCCTCGGTTTCCTTTTCCTTCGGCGTGGGCATGGGCCGGAGGGCTTTCGAGAGCAGCCGCAGCTCCTCAGCGCGCACGGTGATTTCGCCGGTGCCAGTGCGGAAGACGGGGCCGCTGACGCCCACAATGTCGCCCAGGTCAAGCAGTTCGGTGAAGACCTCGTCGTAGAAGTCCTCAGGCAGTTCGTCGCGGCGGGCGTAGATCTGGATGCGCCCGCTCTCGTCCTGGAGGTCGAAAAACGAAGAGCCGCCCATCACGCGCAGGCTACGGATGCGCCCGGCCACGCTCCCGCGCAACTCTCCGCCGGCCTCCTCCCCGTGCTTTTCGTCCTCGAAGGCCGCCAGCAGATCGGCGGCGTGGGCGTCGGTGTCAAAGGCGTAGGCGTACGGCTCGATGCCGCGCTCTTCGAGCTGGCGGCGCTCCTCGCGGCGGCGCTCTTCCTGCTCGGTACGCTCACGGTTCATCTTTGGAGTGTGGGGGCGAGAGCGTGGAAGGGCGAGGGGGGCGGGACAGCTTTTCCGCAGCGCGTTCTCAAACGAAAAAACGTGGCTGCCGGGAGAGCCACGCAGGGGTCGCTGGACGCGCCGGGCGCTCAGCGCGTGGCGCAGGGCGTTTCTCGGAACACGAACGTACGGGCAGAGAGACGCCACGCGCCCGTACGCAGACCGCGCTGCGCGCCTATGCGATCCACTGCTGCGCCTCGCGGAGCAGTTCCTTGTGCTGGCGGCGCAACACCTCAGCCATCAAGTCGCTCAGGCGGTGCGGCGCGCTCTCCTCGGGCTGCCCGTCAGCGAGGCTGTCCATCTGCTCGATGCCTCCTTCGATGGATTCGAGCGCCTCGGTGAGCGCAAACCACCAGGAGTCTTCGTCTGTCTCGAGCGTTGCGGCGCCATTTTTCTCGTCCGCAGCGGCGCAGAGGTCGAGCATCTGCGCGCCCTGCTGGCTGAGGGACTGCTTGAGCGTTTCGCTGAGCGTTTCGAGCGCGCCGATCATGTTTTCCAGTTTCTCGCGCTGCCCCAGCGAAATGGCGGCTGCCAGCGCCTGGCGGTCGCGTTGCAGGATGCTGTGCAGCAGTTGCAGGCCCGTCACCGCCACGGACTGAAAGACCACGCGCCGCGCCTCCGTGCTGCTCGAAAGCTGGCGTACGCGCTCCGACGCGACTTCGGCGTCCTCGCGCAGCGACGCCCCGCCGACGCCTTGCGCAGCGCGCTCCTCCTCGGAGCGTCCGTAGAGCGCAGAGGTCGCCTTGCGCTCAATCTCGCGCTTGTATTTCATAAAGTTTCTCGCCCAGCAGACGGGCGAGCACAGCGAGCAGTACATCGAAACCGAGAGAGAAGCGGTGCTGGGCCGGGTGGGGACCCTATCCCTTCTCTCTCGGTCATTTTATCTTAGCGGGGCGTGCTACGGGCGGTGCAGAGCGGTGATCCGACCGTTTTGCATCTTGCGCGCGTTACCGTGTTCCTCTTCGCTAAGGCCCGCGGTCGCCCGGGCCGCTCTCGCGGCGCGCGTCCATCGCGTCGGCAAGCTGGGTCAGCAGGCGGTCGGCCACGTCGGAGGGCAGCCGGTCGGCGCGGGCGGCCTGCTGGACGGTTTCGGCGGCAAGGGCGGCGTATGCGGGCAATGCGCCGGGGTGGTGCGTGTGGAGAACGCGCAAGTGGGCGGCCACGGTGTCTTCGTCCCCCCGGGCGAGCGGACCTGTCAGCGCGGCGCTCGGCGGGGCGTCTTGCAGGTTGCGCATCGTGCCCGCCAGGAGCGGGCGGAGCGCCTCGGCGCCCGTAGGGCCGTCAATCTCCCGTGAATCGGCAGTCGCCTCGTCGAGGATGTCGCCGGCCAGCCCCGCGAGGGTGACGAGAAAGTTCGACGCCATCGAAGCGGCCAGATGGTAGCGCGCCTTCGCCGCTTCGGGAAGCACGAACGGGTGCGCCCCCAGCGCCTCGGCTAACGGGCGCCCCGCAGCGACGGCGCCCTCCGCCCCTTCCAGCCCCACATAAATGCCTTCAAACGCTTCGGGCGAGGTGTCTTCGGCAAACGCCTGCAACGGGTGAAAGCTGAGCGTAGTCGCGCCGGCCTCGGCCAGCGGCCCCAGCGCCGCTGCCGGCAACGCGCCCGACGTGTGCAACACCAAGCAGCGCGGCCACGGGTGATCGGTATCGGCCAGCGACGCAGCGACGCAGCGCACCTGATCGTCGGGCACGCACAGGAGCACGAGCGTGGCCCGCGTGGGGAGCGCGCCCATCTCGCTCGCGGCAACCCCGGCCCCGACGGTTGCCGCCAGCTCGCGGGCCGAGCGCTCCGAGCGGCTAATCGCGGCTGCCACGGGGTAGCCGGCGTCCTGCAGGCGGCGAGCCAGCGCCGTGCCCATCGCCCCGGCCCCGATGACGGCAGCAGGCGGACGCTCAGGCGGCGTGGCAGGCGACTCAGCCATGGGCAGAGGCAGGCAGGGCAAAGCGCGTTCTTTGAAGAACGTCGCGCACGGGCACGCCTTTCTCAAGCCCCCTTTCGACGTCGGCGCGCGCAGCGCCGGCCGCAGCGTCATTGCGTGGCTCGAGCGGCGCGCCCGTCCCCGCGGCCGTTTTTTTCCGAAAGACGCTTTCGACTCTCTTCCCATGCCGCCTTCCGCCTCCCGCACGCCCGAAGAAGAGGTCTCGCGCCCGATTTTCGTCGTGGGGGCGCCGCGCTCAGGAACGAGCCTGCTGCATCAGCTTCTGCGGCTGCACCCGGCGCTGGCGTGGATCACGCCCGTCAGCAATCGCTGCCTGGCGCATCGGTCCGTGGGGCCGCGGGGGAGCTACCCCGTCGAGACGCCGGCCACGGCGCCGTTCATCGAAGCGGTCGTGCGCCGACTGCCCCGCGCGCTTACGCCGCCCCGCTGGCGCGGCCCCCACGACGGCTCGCTCGGCGCGAGGGATCTGCCGGAGACGAGCGAGGGCTACCCCGCCGCTTCGGGCGCCCGCGCTTCCTGGGCAAGCGTCCGCGCCACGTGCTGCGCCTGCGCTACCTGCGCGCCGTCTTCCCCGAGGCGCAGTTCGTCCACCTCGTGCGCGACGGGCGGGCGGTGGCCGCCTCGATGCTGCGGCGACGGCGCGGGGCGCGGGGCGAGCAGGCGTGGTGGGGCCTCAAACCGCCCGGCTGGAGACGGGTGCAGGAGCGCCCGCCCGTCGTGCAGTGCGGCTGGACCTGGAAGCGTTGCTGCCAGATTGCTCGCGACGACGCCGAGGCCACCGGCCTCGTGCCGGAGCAATACCACCGGGTGCGCTACGAGACGCTTACCGCCCGCCCAGCCCCGACGCTCAACGGACTGATCGAAGCGCTTGGCCTGTCTTCGCCCGAAACGTTCCAGCGCGCGCTTCGGCCTCATCTTTCCGCGCTCGAAAACCGCAACGACCGCTGGCCTGCGCGTCTTTCGGCCACGCAGCAGGAGGCGCTGCTGAACGAGATCGGCGAGGCGCTCGAGCGCGAGGGGTACGGCGCGGGCTGATGAGCGATTTCGCATTTGCCGCGCTGCCGTTTGCCGGGCACAGCACCACAAGCGTATGAAACGAGGCCGCGCGCTGTGCCCCTACGTTTGGTCTCGGTCCTCGCGGGGGGCTGGGGCGAAGGGTTTCCACGCGCGCCGCAACGCGTCCGGCGCGCGGCCGAAGGCCCTGGCGGCGCGGCCGGCCATCCACGCCCATTCGCGCACCTGCGTCTCGGCGCGTGCCCAGGCGAGCGAGCCACGCGGGGTCTGCGGCGCGTAGCCCCAGCGGCGCATCTCGCGGCCCGCGCGGCCTTCGACCTGCGCCACCTGCGCGGGCGTGAGATCCTCCTTCCACTGCTCCGCCACCGAAGGGTCGAGCGGGCGCGTGGCCTTCTCCTTCCACGGCTCGCGCCCCGTGTTGACCGGGCCTGTGGGCGCCGCGCCAGCGTCCTCGTGAAAGCGCAGCATGGCCGGGACAAAGTCCAGCTCCAGAAACGCGCACAGGCGGCGTAGCTCGCGCTCGGGGGCACGCACCAGCCGCTCGAAGCGCACGGTACAGAGCGCGCCGCCCGTCCGCGAGCGCCGGGCGGCGGCCACGTGCTCGCGCCAGCGCGCGGCGTCGCGCCACAGCCGCCCCGACGACCACGGCAGCCCACGCCACGAATTGGCCACCGCCCGCGCGTCGCGCAGGACGTGCACGAAGCGCGCGGCCGGAAACCCTCGCTGGAGCAACCGAAGGTAGAACACGTGGTTGGGCGTCTTCTCGCCGGCCACCGCCGCGCCGCGCTCCTCGGCAAACTGGCGCAGGAAAAGCGTGAAGAGCGTCCGGTAACGCCGGTCGCTGCGCCGCGCCTTTTCCCGAAGAGCCTCGCCGTCGAGGGCCACGTCGGCCACGCCGCGGAACGCGAGCAGGTCGTCCAGGAGGCGGTTCAGGTTCGCATCGGCGCGCAGATCGCCGTAATGCCGGCGGTGACGCCAGAACTTGTAGACGAAGAACGTCTCCGGCGCAATCGCCACCTGCGGGTGCGCGTCGAGCATCCGCCGCACCAGCGTGGTGCCGGAGCGGGGGCAGCCCACCAGGAAGATCGGTGCGAACGTGCTCATCGGCGGGTTCACGACCTGCTCGGAGGGCGCGCGGAAGCTTCTCGGTTTAGAGACGATAGACGAGCGACAGGCGCTCCCATCGACGTGCGTTTCATCCGCCGCGGTCCGCCGTCCACGGCCCGCCGCCCGGGCGCTCCGCCCCTTCCTCATAGCCCAGGTCGCGCAGCAGCGCGCCCATCTCGTGCGCGGCCTCCCTGCGTTGCCGCGCAGTGAGCGCCGTGCGCCAGCGCCCCACCGACCGCGCGTGGCCTTCTTCGAACGCCTCGCGCAACGCGTGTTGCGCCCGGCGGCCGTGCTCGCCCAGAAAGCCGGCCAGCCGGTCGGCCTCGGCGCGGGGGCGCCGTGCGAGGCGCTCGTAGCGGAGCGTGTGGCGGCGCGCCGGCGCGAGCGCGGCGAGTCCCTCGCGCGCGGCCTCGACGTGGCGGCGCCACGCCCAACAGCAGCGCCGGAAGTCGCTCGCCTCGTCCTCGAACTCGGCTTCGCGCCCGGCCTCCACCCAGAAGCGCGCGTGCGCCCCCATGCGGTGCCCGCCCGGCTCGCGCCCTCCCGACTCGCTCGCCTCTGCCGCCAGCCACGGCTTCTCGCTGTGCGAGAGCGCCGCGTCGCGCCCGTCGCGGATGATGTGGACGAACTGCGCCCCCGGGAAAGCGCGCGCCAGGAAGGGCACGATAAACGCGTTGCGCGGCGTCTTCTCGGCCAGGCGCCGGTCGCCATCGAGCCGGGCGCGCAAGAGCCATCGGTAGACGCGCCGGTAAAAGCGCCGCGCGCGCTCGAACGGCCAGTCGCCACGGTAGACGGACCGCGCCGCCGCCTTCGTGGCCGGCGGCTCGGCGTGGTACGAGAGCGACGGCAACGCCGCCAAGCTTTGCCCCAGAAACGACGTGCCGGACCGCGGCGCCCCGATCACAAAGACGGGCCGCTGCACTTCGGGGCGCAGGCTCTTCAAGAGACGCCGGGCTGTGAGCGAGCGTCCCCCGCCGTAGCGCGGCTGCTTGACCGCCTTCAGGAGCGTGAGCGCGAGTCGCTTCGCTGCGGTCACGGACGGCAGGCGGCGGTCGCCCCCGGAGCCCTCGGTCGCTCGCGCTCCCGGCGCCGTGGACGGCGGTCCCTCGGTCGGATAAGCGGTTGTTTGTGGCAAAAGCCGCTGCGTTCTGAAACAAGGATGCGGGGCGCGTTGCCGGCGGGCGTCGCGCCTGCGGGCGAGCGCCCCGCCTTGTGAAGAACAACCGCCGTCCCCTGTCTACGGTCCACCGCCCAGCGCGCGCCTCACGCGCTACCAGGCAAGCTCCTTCGCCAGCCCCTGCAGGCGCGCCAGCCGTTCCGGCTCGATGACCCAGACGGCGAGCGTGTAGAGCGCAGCCCCGGCGGGCACGCCGGCGAGCAACACGACGGAGGGAATCGCCTGTTCTAGAAGCAGCGCGCGCAACGCCCACACGCCCGCGGCCATCACCGCGGCGGCCAAAAGCGGCGTGCGGTAGATCCCCAGGTAATCGCGCCACGCGACCCCGATCAGGTGGCGTACGGCGAGGAAGGACACCGGCGCGAGCAGGTAGGCGCGCAGCGTGTACGCGGCGGCCACGCCCACCACGCCGTAGGGCAGCGCCAGCAACATCGCCCCCACGTTCCCCGCCGCATTGAGGCCGTTGATGCCCAATTGCCAGTCCGGGCGGCCCATCGCGCTCATCACCGCGCCGTTGAAGTAGAACCCCGCCTGCAAGAGGCCCAGAAGCGCGAGCACGCGAAAAATGGGCGCGGCCCCCGCGTAGCTCTGATTGAACAGCGTGCCAAAGAGCTGCGGCGCCAGCACCGCCCCGCCGATGAAGAGCGGCACCGCCAAGGCTGAGTATCGCCGACTGCAGGATGAGGTCGGAGACGGCGCTGAACACGACCGTCGAGACGGTCTGCATGAGCAGCTCGTTGGTCACGCGCAGGATGCGGCGCGCTACCACGTAGAGCCCCAGCGCCCGCGGCCCCAGGAGCGCGACGATCACCATGTCGCTGCGGCGTTTGAAAAAGCCCATTAGGTTCGCCCCCGCGACGTTGACGCCGAAGGCAAAAAGCTCGCGGAAGCGCGCCACGTGCCAGCGTAGGCGCGGGCGCCAGTCGGACGCCGCCCACAGCACGACGGCGGCCACCGCGCGCTCGGTGAGTTGGTAGCCTACGAGGCTCCACGCGTCCCCGCCGCGCAGCGCCATCCCGATCCCCACCGCGCCCCCGGTCGCCATCGCCACGAGCTTGCGGATCGCCAGGAGGCGGTAGTCGAGGTCGCGTTCGAAGAGCGCCTCCTGCACCCCCACCAACGCCGCGAGGAGGAACGCTGGCGAGAGCGCGCGGATCAGCCCGTCGAGCGAGGCCCCACCGGCGGTGTAGTCGGCCGCCGGGCCGACGGGGGCTCGCTGCGAGGCCCACGCGAAAAACTGCGCCACCGGCTCGGCGAGCCATACGCTTAGTCCCACGAAGGCTCCCCCCAGCGCCATGTTCGTCCAGAACGCCGTGTCGAGGTGCGCGGCACGCAGTTCCTCGCGTTGCACGAGCGCATCCACGAAGCCCTGATCCACGAAGACCTTTACGAGCGAGACGTAGACGCCCGCCAGCCCCACCAGCCCAATGGCCGCCGGCGGGAGCAGCCACGCCAGCACCAAAAAGACGACCACGTTGATCGCGCGCCCGCCCCAGTTGCGCACCGCCGACCACCCGATGCCCCGCACGGCCTGTTCGCGAATGCCCATGCCGGTTCTTGCCTCACGGGGGCGCTGTTCGAGAATCGCTCGTCACGTGCGAGAAGCACCGCCGTGCGGAAAGGGGGAGTCGTCCGCACCACAAGGGTATGACGCGAGGCCCCTCGCTTCGCTCGCTGGTTCGTGGGTCGTGCTTTCGTCTGGGCCGCCCGAGCATCTTAGACATCTCAGGGGGGAGGTGGTCGTCTCGCGCCAAGGGAGCGCTCACCCCCGCGCTGCGTCGCACGAGGAACACGTGCGGAGACGGCGCGCGCGTTGCTACTCTGCCTCCGCTCGCTTGTTCGAGCCACGCGCCACCACGCGGTACGCCTCCACCGTCTGCGCGGCGACCCGGTCCCAGCCCAAGGCCCTCAGCGGCGCCCGCGCCGGCCGCTTCACGCGCAGCGCCCATCGCAACGCATCTCGCAACGCTTCAGGCGTGAGTTGCTTGGTCTCGGCGTTGCTACTCTCGCCCGCAAACGTCCGTACCCAGCGCGGCCCGACCTGCGCTTGCAGTTCGCTCATCGCCCCGCGCCCCGGCACCAGGACGGGCCGGTCGAAGGAGAGCGCCAGGAGCGCGCTACCGGAGTGCAGGACGTCGCGGTACGGGAGCGCCACCAGATCGGCAGCGGCGAGGTAGGCCGGCAGGCCTGCCTCGGGGATAAAGCGCAGGGCGAGACGCACGCGCTCCGCGCCCGCAGCGGCGGCCTCGATGCGTCGACGGAGCGCCTCGCTCGCAGGATTCCCAGCCACGACGAGGTGCGCCCGCTCCGGCGCGTCCATTTCCCGAAATACCTTCACGAGCCGCGCGACGTTCTTGTACGGCCGGATGCGCCCCACGAAGAGCACGACCGGGACCTCCGCCGGCAGATCCAGCGCGCGACGCGCCTCGTCTTTCGGAGGGGCGGGCGGGTACGCGTCGCGGTAATGCCCATGCGGAATCGCAAAACCGGGCCGCCCGCGCAGGCGCGGGAACCGCTCGCGCGCCGCCTCGAGCCCGTGCTCGCTCAGGCTGATGACCGCGTCCACGCGCGGGACGAAGTGGTGCCAGAAAAAGCGCTCCAACCACGGGTGCGGCGACTCGTGCGGCCCCAGGTCATGCGCCGTCCACACCATGCGGATGTTGCGCCAGCGAGCGAGCGTCATAAGCCCCAGCAGCCCGGCCACGCGCCAGGCCGCCGCTCGGCGTGGCGTGGTGCTCAGCAGGTCATCCGGCCAGTGGAGGTGCCACGCGTCGTGCGCCCCCAGCAGCGCGCTTTGCAGGGCGCGCCCGGGCGAAAACTCGTCCACTGTCACGCCCATGTCGGCCATCGGGGCGTAGAGCAGGCGGTTGTACGGGTTGCCCGTCTGGTTGTCGAAGGCCGGCCACGCGAGGATGCGCACGGTTTGAGGGTAGGGGTTCGGGAGTGGTGAGCGTGGCGCCGGCGTTCCCCTCAGCACCTGCGCTCCACAGCACACGAACACCATGTCATAGCCAACCGGAAAGGTCGCGGTCGATCAGGTCCTCCAACCGGCGCACGTCTTCGCGGTAGGCGTCGGCGAGGCGAGCGTGGGCCTCCGGCGGCATCGGCGGCTTGCTGAGGTTGCGGTTTTTGAGGCGGACGGCCGCGTCCAGCAGCCACGCCGGCAGAAGGGGGCGCACCTGCGCGGCCACGCGGTGCGCCACTTGGAAGGCGGCGTGGACGGCGCGGTTCTTCGGCACGCCCGACTTGTTAACGCGGCGCCCGGGGGTCTCCGGCTCGAACGACGGGTCTACGTTCAGGAACGAAAAGAGGTCGCGCAGCACCGCCTCGGGGTGTTCTCGAAAATCCTCGTGCAGCACGACGCGAAGCTGCGCGCGGTCGAAGCGCTCGGCGTAGCGCGCGAGCTGGCGCCCGTAGAAGCCACGGTCTGCGTAGCGGCCCATCGCCCAGCCGCGCTCGATGCGTTCCGGCTCGGCATCCAAGGCGGCGCGGAAGTCGGTGATCGGCTCTTCGCCGTCGCGCACGAAGTGCAGAAACTCGGAGTAGGCGCGCTCGACCGGGTCGCGCAGCATGGCGATCAGCTTGACGCCCGCGGGGGCGCGCTCAGCAATCTGCTCCGGCGCGGCGGGCCAGTAGAGGTACCAGTGCGACGCCTCCCCCGTGACCTGCCCCGGTGCGGCCTCGTCGAAGAGCGCGCGGTACGCTTCGGGGTCGGTCACGGAGGCGTGGTTGACGCCGCCGGGGCGCTGGTCGATGGGCGCCGTGAACCGGGGCGGCTCTTCGGCGAAGGCGAAGAAGTTCGGTTCCTTCACCGGGCTCATAAAGACCTGCGGGTGCGCCGCCAGCGCCTCGTAGAGCGCCGTCGTCCCCGCCTTCATCGCCCCGATGATGAGGAAATCTGGGTGGTGGATAGTGGGTCGAGAATGGGGAGGGTTTTTCCGTCACCGCCCGGCCACGCGTTGCTCGGCTCCGGCGGTCACGTCGTCCAGCAACGCCGCCATGCGCCCGGCCTGCGCGTGGCGCGTGAGCGGGCGGAGCGCTTCGCCGCGGGCGCCGGCGAGGGCCGCCCCGGCGGCCCAGGCGTCGTAATGCATCCGAACGAAGCGCGCGAAGCCGTCCGTGTTGCCGCGCGCGAGCATTCGCCCGCCGCCTGTCTCTTCCAGGAGCGTGGCTGCGTCGCCCTCGGGGGGTCCCCAGCCCAGCACCGGGCGCCCGCTGGCGAGGTATTCGTAGAGCTTGCTCGTGATCATGCCCGCCTCCTGCGCGAACGGCTCGATGGCCAGAAACAGCAGCGCGCTCCGCGCCATGCGGCGCAGCGCCTCGGCGTGCTCCACGAACGGGCGCACGTCCACGATCTTCTCGAGCCCGCGTGCGGCAAGGGCGCGGCGCACGCCGGCATCCACCGTGCCGGTCAGCTCCACACGCAGCTTCGGCGTGGCCCGCTCGCGCCGGAGCCGGGCGAGCGCGTCCCAGAGCGCCTCGGGGTTGCGGCTGGCGTAGAGCTTGCCGACGTGCGCGATGATGAAATGCTCTTGGCCTGAGGGATCAGGCGCGCCCAGCGGGGGGAAGTCGTCCGCGGCAAAGCCGTTTTCGACGACCGCGCCGCGCATCCCCGGCACCTTGCGCTCGAAGAGCCCCTTCCACGACGGGCTGACAGTGGTCACGGCGGTGGCCTCCTCCAGCACCGAGCGCTCGAAGTGCGCGTCGAGGCAGCGCGCCGGAGCGGTGTGGGGAAACTCGTCGTAGTAGCTGATGTCCGTCCACGGGTCGTGCAGGTCGGCCACCCAGGGCGTGCCGCTCGCGCGGTGGAGGCTGCGGCCGGCGAGGTGCGCTGAGTGTGGCGCGCCCGTCGAGAGGACCGCGTCGAAGGGCCGGCCCGCTGCCTCAGCCTCGCGCAGCCACGCCCGCCCGGCGCTTGCCGCGAAGGGCCACCAGCCCACGCGCGCATCCGGCACGAAGAGGTTCGCCCGCACCCAGCGCGCGGCTTTTTCAAAAAAGTCCTCAAAAAAAGACGACGCGCCGTCGCCCAACGAGCCCGCCGGCAGACCGCCTTCGCCCCTACCCAGCGCTCGGCGAAGGCGCTGGTAGAGCGCGAGCGGGTCGAGCGAGGCGGTGCGCCGCCCCTCTACCGACGGCGGCATCTTCTCCAGTAGCGAGGCGTCGCGGTTCGGGTAGGCGCCCTCCCGTACCGTCAGGAGCGCAGGCTGCCAACCGTGATCGGTGAGGTGCTGAAGGAACTGGAGGACCCGCTGCAC
>PXTT01000069.1:24914-28837 GCA_003022535.1 Bacteroidetes bacterium QS_9_68_14 | reverse complement strand
ACAGCAACTTCTCCGGCACGCGCCCCACGGCGCCTTCGAGCATGTCCGCCTCGCGCACAAGGTGCCCGAGCTGGTCGAGGAGCCCTTCGCGGAGTTGTTTGCGTTCCTCGGTCGTTTCAGCCATGTCGTAAGCGTTGCTGCGCGTCGAACGGGGAAGCCGTCGGCAGTCAGCCTCGGCGGTCAGGCGTCTCGCTCCGAAACGCTGACTGCCGGGCGCTAACCGCTGGAGGCTCATTCAGGCACGTGCTCTGTCTGGGGCGGACCGTGGCGCGCCGCGCCCCAGTCTTGCTCACCCCCGGTGGCCATGCGGTCCTCGCGGAGCTGGTTGCGCTCGATCTCATCCATCCCCTCCTCGGCGAGCCAGTCCAGAAAGTGACGGTCCTTGAGGCTGTGCGTGTTATTGTCCTTCTGAAAGTCCCACTGCTTGCCGAACTGCGGATTTTTGTACTCGCGCAGGTAGTTGAGCCGGTCGATGACTTGCTCGGCGGGTTGCAGCAGGCGCTCGAGGCCGAAGATCGCCTCGTCGCGGCTCATGAACGTCATGTCGTACTCTTTGCTCATGACGATGGCCTCCTCGGGGCAGACCTCCTCGCAGTAGCCGCAGTAGATGCACCGCAGCATGTTGATCTCGAACCACTCCGGCTCGCGCTCTTTCGGGTCGTCGACTTCCTTGCCCTGCATCGAGATCGCCAGCGGCGGGCAGGCCCGCGCGCAAAGATTGCAGTTCACGCAACGCGGGCGCCCTTCTTCTTCGACCAGCACCGGGCGGCCGCGGTAGCTGTCGGGCGGGTACCACTGCTCCTCGGGGTACTGCTGCGTGTAGTTTTCTTGCCTGGCCATTTTGTCGAAGGAGTAGCCGAGGCCTTTGAAGATCTCGGGCAGGTACATGCGCGCCCACAGGTCCAGCTCGCGCTCACCGCTGTCTTCACCACGGTTGATAGGGGTTCCACCGGGCATGCTTCGGTCTGGGGTTTTGGGCTTTGCAACTCGGGTCGGGCTTGCACGGCGGGCGGGGGCGTCAGGTTCGCCGGCGCGGGGGCCTGGCGGAACGGACCGGCGTGGCTTCGGCGTGCCGCTGCGCCGGGACGGGCGGCGTGACAGGCTTTTCCCGCCCGCCGGGACGCCTTCGTTCGCTTTCGCGGCGGCGTGGCCCGTTGCTTGGGCAAGCACGCCGGATTCCGTTCGCTGCTTTCCCTCTTCTTTCTGCCTGCTTCCATGCCTGCCTCCCTCACCTCGCGGGTCGCTCGCGTTGCCCTTCTCGCCCTCTGTGCCCTGGGGGTCGGGGCGGCCGCCCCCTTGCCCGCCGACGCGCAGTCCCGCCCCGACTACCGCGTCAGCGCGAGCGGTGCCAGTGGCGTGGCCTTCGGCAGCGAGCACGACTTCTTTCACGTCAAGCTGACCGTGCCCGTCGCCGTGGGCAACACGGGGTGGGCCGTAGGGCCGTCGGTGGCGGCCTTCTCGGAGTTCGGCGCTGACGGGGAGGCGCCCAACAACGAGGATCGCGCCGCCGTCGGGCTGGAGCTACGGCGCGCGTTCGGCGTGGTGCCCGGAACGTTGGCCTACGTCGGCGCGCGGGGGATGTACTCCTTTAGCCAGGGGACGGGTAGCGGCCTCTACGGGGGCGCCGTAGCCGGCGTGCAGTACACCCTGGAGCGCCGTCTGGCGGTGGGGCTGGGAGGACAAGCCCTACGCGGCCCCGAGGAGTTTCTCCTGGGTCCAGCCGCGACCATCACGCTCCGCTTCTGACGCACCGGCCGCCGGCTTCCGGGAAAACCGACTCGTTCCCCGGTGCATTTGCAGATGACGGTTCGCGCCATGCATAAGCCGCGCATCCGTGCCTCCTTGCGGTTCTCCTCGGCCCCCTGCCGCCCCCACCTTGTGCCCGATGCCCCCCGCCCGCGGCCGTTAGTAACCCGCAGCGGCGGGATGCGCTCCACCGGACGGGCCTTCTGAACACCGCACCGGAGGCGTCCTTCGATCGCTTCATGGGGCTCACGGTGGACTTGCCGGACGTACGCGCGGCGGCTCGCGTTCCTCAACCCTGCGCGCGAGCACCTCCAAGACGTGCCCGTGGTCGTGCTCACGGCTAAGAACCCGACCGACGAAGCCATCGAGCGCCTCAGCGGAGCGGTCCAGCAGGTCGTTCAGAAGGAGGGCGACCTCCGCGAAGACCTCTTGCGCGAGGTCAAACAGCGCGTGCAGGCGCCTCGCGAAGAAATGACGCCCGCCACTCAGGCGTAGCTTCTTTTTCCTCGTTCCTTTTTCTCCCGCTCCCCTCCTTGCGATGCCCGAGATTCTTTGGGTCGAGGGCGACGAAGACAGCTGCGACCGGGGGTCTTGCGTCGTACCCTCGTGGTGCGGACCATCCTACCATCCATGCCGCCCTACACCGTCAGCACCGGCTCGCCGTTTTCGAAAATCTGCACGGGGCCGTCCTCGCTGACTTTGATGACGAGGCCGTGCGCGCTGAGGGTGCGGGCCGCCGCCGTGCGCGCCCCTTCCGAGCGCCCCTGCATGCTCTCGACGATGGCGCCGTAGCTGATGAGGTGCCCCTCGGGATCGACGACGGTGGCCCCGTCGATGCCGGCCAGCAGCGCCAGCGTGGGGCGGCTGAGGTCGAGGATGTTGCCGGCCGGCAGGAGCCGGTGCAGGAACCACTCGGGCGTGCTCTCGCGCTCAGGCCCGGCCCGGTCGGCGCCGCCCTGGTGGTCGCCCTGTGGGGGCGCGGCGGGGGAGCGCGCGCGGTCTACACGGTCCTTTTCGTGGAGGCTCAGCGCGTCGGGCGGGTCCTCGCTGACGGCGATGATGCCGCCCTTGCTGCTGGTGGTCAGGAGCAACGCGACGCCAAAGACCTGGGCCCCGACCTCGCCGTAGCGCCCGGTCATGGTGCTCTGGATCTGGTCCCACAGCAGGCCGTGCCACACCCCCGAGCGCCGGACGAACAGCGGGCGCCCGCCTGCAAATGTCGTGATCGAGCCGCCCTGGCGCAGCATCAGCCCGATGCCGTTGTGCTGCTTGGAGGCGGCGGCCAGGAAGCTCAAGGACCCGAGGTCGCGGTCCAGCAGCTCCGGCACGTTGGCGACCGTGTCGCGCGTGACGAGGCGGGCGGCTCGCCCTGCCGGCGTAATACAGAGGGCCGACTGGTACCCATCGGTCAGGAGCGAGGTGCGCTTGAGATCACGGAAGTCCTCTGGGTAGTGCCCCAGCGCAGGTGGGGAGGCCCCCTCGGCGGAAGACCGGCCCTCGGCAGAAGGCGTCGCGTGCCCGGGCGCGCGCTCCCGCTCGCCGCGCGGGGCAATCTCGCTGCGCGGGGCGATGATGAGGCCGTGGGTCAGCTCCTGGTGCTCCACGCGCGAGCGGGTGAGTGCGTTCATGTAGTCGAGGCTCTCGACGATGGTGCCGGCCAGCTCGTCGTGAGCGCTCCCCGGCTCGGCGTGGCGAGCAAAGCGGTAGGCTTCCTGCCCCGTCACCTGCGCGAACTGGTCGGCGATGAGGTGGGCGATGACGTGAGTAGGAAGTTGCGCGCGCAGCGCCTCGCGCGTCTCTGAGGAGCCTGAGTGCGCGTGGCCGGGCATCTGGCGGGTCCACCCCTGCGCCAGGATGACCGGCACCTTCAGCCGCGCGTAGGCCGCCTGGAGGTGCGCCTCGGCGTCCTCGCCCAGAAACTGGCCGATCCGCTCATCCACGCTGATCGTAATCGCGCGCAGAAACTCGGGGTGCCCCGGCACCTCGCGGATGTCCTCGAACCGCCCCGCCCCCCCGTTCTGCGAAGAGGGCGACCCGCCCAGGAGCGGCGCCTCTTCCTTGCGCACGTACCCGACGTGCGCGTCGGTGGCCGGGAAGAGCTTGACGAGGAAGTCCAGCGCGCGCCGCACCAGCGCGTCGGCGGCGCGCATCTCCTCAGCCCCGTCCGTCTTGACGGG
>PXTT01000069.1:0-24816 GCA_003022535.1 Bacteroidetes bacterium QS_9_68_14 | reverse complement strand
GACGGGACCGTCGTAGCCGAAGACCGTCTGAATCGAGCGCACGAGCCACGGGCGTTGCTTCTGGGCGTACCACTGGTCGGCGGCGCGGCGCACGCCCTGCCCGTACGTGGGATACGGGAAAATGGTATCGGAAATCGTCGCCAGCGAGGCGCCGGATTTCATCGCCACGGCCACGGTGCCGATGAGCTCCCCGGCACGCGGGGCCAGCACGCTCGCGCCCAGAATCTGGCCGCGCCACGCCGTAGCGTAGAGGCGGATCTCGCCCTGGTCTCGCCCTTCGCAGACCGCGCGGTCGAGCCGCCCCAGTGGGAAGCGATACGTCTCGTAGCCCGTGCCATCGTCCTTCAGTTCGCGCTCGGTCTGGCCGACGTGCGCCAGCTCGGGGTCGGTATACGTGACCCAGGGCACGCGCCCAGCGTCGATTTTCTGCGGGACCTTTAGAATCGCGTTGGTCACAGCGACTTTCGCCATGTGCTCGCTCATGTGCGTGAACTGGTAGCGCCCGGTCACGTCGCCAACGGCCCAGATGGGGCCGGCGCTCGTGCGGCAGCGGTCGTCCACGGCGATGCCGCTGTCGTCGTAGTCCACGCCAGCAGCGTCCAGGCCCAGCCCGCCGGTGCGGGGCCGGCGGCCCGTGGCCACAAGGAGCGCGTCGACGGTGCAGGTGCGGTGCTCGCCGTCCTGCTCGTAGTGAATCGTTGCCGCGCGCGGGCCCCCCTCCGCCGGCTCCACGCGCCGCACGCTCGCCCCCAGCCGGTACGTGACGCCTTCCTCCGCGAGCCGTTCTTGCAGCATCCCGGCCAGGCGCGGGTGGTCGTTTCCCAAGATGCGCCCAGAGCGCTCCAGAACCGTCACCTGCACGCCGAGGCGCTGGAGGGCCTGCGCCATCTCGGTGCCGATGGGGCCGCCGCCGAGGACCGCCGCGCGCTCGGGGCGCTCCTCTAGCTCGAAGAGCGTCTCGTTGGTCAGGTAGTCCACATTCGCCAAGCCGTCGAGGGGCGGGGGCGCTGGCTGCCCGCCCGTCGCCAGCACGACACGGTCGGCCTCGACCTGCTCGGGCGTTCCCGTCTCGGCCTCGCGCTCAATCTCGGCGAAGTGGGACGCGACGAGGCGGGCGTGGCCGCTTTTCACCTCTACGCCGAACTCCTGGAGGTGCTCCGGCGCGTCGGCGTCGTCGTAGATCTCCCGGCGGATGCGGCGGGCGCGCCGCATGGCTCCGGCGAAGCGCGTGCCGTCGTCCGGAGCGTTGCCCAGGGTGCCGTTTTCCGTGATGCGGGCATCGTGGGCGCTTTTCAGGAGCGCCTTCGAGGGCACGCAGCCCGTCCAGGTGCAGTCCCCGCCCAGGCGGTCCTCCTCGACGAGGAGCGTCTTCGCGCCGAAGCTCGCGCCCAGGCCGGCGGCCGTGAGCCCCGCCGCGCCGCCGCCGATGACGAGCAGATCGTACGACATCTCGATCGGTCTTCCGTGTTGCGCAGGCGCTTTCTGTCAACGGGCCACGCCGCTCGGGGCCGCCGCCCCCGCAAGCAGCCAGCGCGCGCTTTGCCGGGCGCGGACGTGCGTGGCCGGCATCTCGGGGTCGCCCTCGCGCAGCACGGCGCGGACGGCCTCGCGCTTCGCTTCGCCGCTGACGAGGAAGAGTGTGTTCTGCGCCTTCGCCAGCGCGGGAAGGGTCAGCGTGAGGCGTCGGCGCGGCGCGTGGCGCGGCGGACCGTAGGGCGCGCGCACCCAGGCGTCGCCCTGCTGGTGCGGCTCGTCTTCGGGGAACAGGGAGCAGACGTGCCCGTCGGCGCCGAGGCCCAGCAGAAGCAGGTCGAAGAGCGGCGTGCCCGCGCCCCAGCGGTTCGCAAAGCCGCGCAGTGTTTTTTCGTACACCTCGGCGGCCTCGCCGGGGTCGTCGCGGTCGGTCGGCATGGGGTGGACCTGGTCTTCGGGCACAGTCACGCGGTCGATCAGCGCGGCGCGGGCCATGCCGTAGTTGCTCTCGTCGCGGTCCGGCGGCACGTAGCGCTCGTCGCCCCAGAAGAGGCGCGTCTTTTGCCACGGGACCTGCGGGGCGTACGGCCCGGCCAGCAGCTCGTAGAGTGGGCGTGGCGTGGAGCCGCCGGTGAGGCAGAGCGCGAACGAGCCGCGCGCTTCGACGGCTTCGCGGGCCGCGGCCACGCACGCCTCGGCCGCGGCGTGGCTGAGGGCGTCGAGATCGGGGAACACGTCGGCGTTTCCATCGGAGGCGCGCATGGGAGCGTGTTGCGTGGTGCGTGTTAAACGGGGCCGAACCGGACGCCTCGTGGTGTTCACCGATGGCGGGAGGCCGAGCGTGGCCTTGCTTTGCTCCCTTTTCGAGCGCGTAGATCAGCAGTTTCACGAACCGCGGCACCACGGGTCACGCGACCGCCGGTTCTTCGCGTTGCTCGTCACGCCGTCCGTCGCCCTGCGCCGCGCTCTGCGCTTCGTCCGGCCCGCAGCTTCCGGCCGGGTAGGTGCGTAGCGGCGGACGCCCCTCGCCCAGGAGCGGCGCGTAGAGCGCCCACGACGCTTCCACCTCGTCGGCGTGGACGAAGAGCGTTTGGTCCCCGCGCATGATGTCGCGCAGGAGCGTCTCGTATGCCTCGGGGGCCGGGCCGAAGGCCTCCTCGTAGCGGAAGCTGAGCGTCTGGGTGTCCAGCTCGATGGTCTCGCCGGGGCGCTTGACCCCGAAGGACAGGTCGAATCCCTCGTCGGGCTGGAGCGTGATCGTGAGCACGTTGGGCGCGAGGGCGTTGGGGGAAAGGCCGTACTGGCGGTTCTCGAAGATCGAGATCGGCGCCTCGCGGAAGTATACGGCGATCTGCGTGCGCTTCTCGGGCAGGCGCTTGCCGGTGCGAAGCGCGAACGGCACGCCCTGCCAGCGCCAGTTGTCTACCTTCAGCGTCAGCGCGGCGAAGGTCTCGGTGTCCGAGTCGTCCGGCACGTCCTCCTCGTCGGTGTAGGCGGGCACTGCCTCCCCGTCGACCTCGCCGGCGGCGTACTGCCCCAGCACCGCGCCGGAGGGGGCGAGCGGGCGCACCGACTCGAGCACCTTCACCTTCTCGCGGCGAATGGGGCCGGCCCGGAAGGCCGTCGGCGGCTCCATGGCCACGAGGCAGAGCAGCTGCGTGAGGTGGTTCTGCACCATGTCGCGCACCTGCCCGGCGTCGTCGTAGTAGCCGGCGCGCGTGCCCACGCCCAGCGTCTCGGCCACGGTGATCTCAACCTTCTCGACGTGCTCGCGGTCCCACACGCTCTCGAACAGCGCGTTGCCGAAGCGAAAAGCCAGCAGGTTCTGCACCGTTTCCTTGCCCAGGTAGTGATCGATGCGGTAGACCTGGTTTTCAGAGAAATACTCGTGTACCTTTTCGTTGAGCTGCTGGGCCGAGGCGAGGTCGTGACCGAACGGCTTTTCGACGACCAGGCGCGCAAAGCCGTCCGCGTCGGCCAGGCCCGCCGCGCCGATCTGTTCGACCGTTTTCTCGTAAACGGCCGGCGGGATCGAGAGGTAGAAGACGCGGTTGCCCGGTAGGCCAGCCGTCTCTTCGATCTCGCGGATGCGCTCGCGGAGGCCGTTGTAGCCGTGCGCGTGGCCGGTATTCGCCAGCGAGTAGTACGAGAGGCACGCGTCGCACCAGGCCTCCAGCTTCTCATCGGTGAGGTCGGCATGCTCGGCGAGCGCCTCGCGCATCTCGCGGCGGAAGTCCTCGTCCGACCACTCCGAGCGCGCCACGCCGAGGATGCGCACGTCCCCTTCGTGCTCCTGCATCAGGTGGTGGAGGGCCGGCACGAGCTTGCGGCGCGTCAGGTCGCCCGTCGCGCCGAAGACGACGAAAAGCTGCGGCTGCATGATTGCAAATTGGAAATTGAGTATCGAAAATTGGTCGGTCGCCGTAGACGTTCACGTTGCGCGTGGCGACCAGCTACGAATCACCAATCACAAATTTTCAATCGCAATCACTCCGCCTCCTTCATTGCGTGGCCGCCGAACTGGTTGCGCATCGCCGCGAGGAGCTTGTAGGCGTAGGAGTCCTCGGCCTGCGACTCCAGCCGTGCCAGCAGCGCCTGCGTAATCACCGGCGCAGGAATGTCGAGGTCGATGGCCTCCTTGACCGTCCAGCGCCCCTCGCCGCTGTCGTCCACGTAGGGGGCCACGTCGTCAAGCTCGCTGCTCTCTTCGAGAGCGCTCTCGATCATGTCCAGCAGCCACGAGCGCACCACCGAGCCGTGCTGCCACACGCGCGAGACCTGCGTGAGGTCGAGGTCGAACTCCTCTTTGCCCTCCATGATGGCGAAGCCCTCAGCGTAGGCTTCCATGAGGCCGTACTCGATGCCGTTGTGCACCATCTTGACGAAGTGGCCCGCCCCCGCCGGCCCCACGTGGCCCCAGCCTTTCTCCGCGCCGGGCGCGAGGGTCTTGAGTGCGGGCCGCAGGCGCGCGATCACGTGCTCGTCGCCGCCCACCATCAGCGAGTAGCCTTCCTCCAGCCCCCAGACGCCCCCGCTGACGCCCGCGTCGGCGTAGTGGAGGTCGTCGTACTCGCGGTGGATGTGCTCCGCGCGGCGCAGGGTGTCCTGGTAGTTGGAGTTGCCCCCGTCCACGACGATGTCCCCGCCCGAGAGGAGCGGGACCAGCTCATCCAGCGTCTGGTCGACCGCGTCGCCGGCCGGGACCATCGTCCACAGGACGCGCGGCGGCTCCATCCCGCGGGTCAGTTCTTCGAGCGAGGCCGCGCCGCTGCCGCCTTCGCTTTCGAGCTCGGCCACGGGGTCTTCGTTGAGGTCGAAGCCAGTCACGTCGTGCTCGCCGGAGCGCAAGAGGCGTCGCGCCATGTTCAGCCCCATCTTACCGAGGCCGATCATTCCGAGGTGCATGGATTGGGTTTGGGAGTGCGGGAGTGGGGACTTTTTGTACGGGCGTGCGGGTGAAGTCAGAGGCGGCCCTACTCACCTACGGACTTACAATACCTACGCGCCGACGAACGCGTCCTTCAGGGCTTCGCGCACGACCGCCAGCCCAGCGCCGGGGTCGCCCTTGCCGAGGTGCACGCGCAAGACGCGGCGGCCCGCTTCCTGCAACGCGCGGTAGTCGCCGACGGACTGCGCGGCGATCAGCTCGCCGAAGGTGTAGTCGGTCTCCGGCACGTCGGCGTCCTCGAAGGGCGCGTCGACGATCTGAAGGACCTGCACCCCCGGGGGGCCGCCTTTGTGAAGCTGCCCCGTCGAGTGCAGAAAGCGCGGCCCGAAGCCGACGGTCGCGGCGCGGCCCGTCGCTTCCGAGAGCGTCGCGGCCAGCTCGTCGAGCGCTGCGCGCGTCCCCGCCGACGGCGCCACGTACGCCTGCACGCTGACGTAGTCGTCCGCGTCGCCGTCGCGCATCCAGTCGCGCACCGCGCCGGTCAGGGCCTCGCGGTCGTCGGCGGAAATGGCCTCGATCTGCTCCCCGTCGCCGCCGGGGTGCTGCATCGCTTCTTTGGCGAGGCGCTTGGCCGCCTCGACGTTCGGCTGATTAAACGGGTGGATGCCCAGCGCCACGCCCGCCGCCGCGGTGGCGACCTCCCAGCGAAACATCTCCCGCGCCAGATCGGCCCGGTCGGTCAGCCGGATGCGCACGACCGGGTGGCCAGCGCTTTCGAGCGCATCGAGTTGCTGCTGGGTCGCCTCATCATCGTCGCCGTCGAGCTGGAAGTGGACGAAGAGGCGGTCATCGGCGTAGCGCTCCGCATCCGAGACAAGCGAGCCGGCTCCGACAGCACTGTCCACCGGGACGATGCCGGTGTCGTCCGCGACAGCCGATGGCAACACCGGCGGCCCGAAGCCGACAGCGCTGTCCACCGGGAGGATGCCGGTGCCGTCCTTGCCAGTGCTCTCGGCGAGAAGCTGCTCCAGCCACGCGGGGAAGGCCTCCAGCGCGGGCGAGGTCGTGAACGTCACCTTGTCGCGCCCAGCCTGCTGCGCCTCCGCCAGCACGGCGCCCAGGCGCAGGCCGGCGTTTTCGGAGGCGGGCCGCTCCGCGCCGCTCGCCTCGGCCATGCGGCGCGCCCGGCCCAGCAGCGCGTGCAGGTCCACGCCCGCCAGCGCGGCCGGCACGAGGCCGAAGTGCGTCAGCGCCGCGTAGCGCCCGCCCACGTCCGGTGTGGTGGTGAAGACCTGTCGGAAGCCGCGCTCCGCACCGAGTTCGGCCAGCTCGGTGCCCGGGTCGGTGACGGCGGCGAAATGCTCGCCGGGGGCCCCCGTCTGCGCCGAAACCTTGTCCCAGAAATAGCGGAAGAACGACCGCGTCTCGGTCGTCGTGCCGCTCTTCGAGGCGATCACGAAAAGCGTGCGCTCCAGGCTGAGGCGCTCGGTGAGGGCGCGCACGGCGTCGGGGTGCGTGGAGTCGAGCGCGGTGAGGCGCGGGTAGTTGCCCGCGCGGCGCCCGTTGGCCCCTTCGTCGTCGAAGACGGCGCCAAAGACCTCCGGCGCGAGGCTCGACCCGCCCATGCCGCAGACGACCACATCGTCGAACTCATCCTTCACCGCGTCGGCGGAGCGCATCAAGGCGCCGGCCTCCTCGTCCATCAGCATCGGCAGGCCCAGCCACCCGAGGCGGTCGGAAATCTCGGGGGTGCCCTCCTCGGCCCAGAGGGTCACGTCGCGCTCCCAGAGGCGCGCGGCGAAATCCTCAGCCTGCCACGCGCTCAGGCGGCGTTCTACCGCGTCCTCCAGCCCGCCCCCCAGCGCGTAGCGCGCCGAGGGCGTCTCCTCGGCGAAGCGCGCGCGCTTCTCTTCGATGGCGCCCAGCAGCTCGTCGAAGGGATCGGAGAACTTCTCGATGCCCTCCTCCTGCACGTCGCGCGTGATCTGGCCCAGGTCGATGTCGTAGTCCGGCAACGCCTTCAGGATCTCACGAGCGCGGCCGAGGTCGTCCTCGACGGTCTGCCCGCGCACCTCGCCGTGGTCGCGGAACGCCTCCAGCGTGGCCGGCGGAATCGTGTTGACCGTCTGCGCGCCGACCAGCTCCTCGACGTAGCGCACGTCGGAGTAGGCATCGTTCTTGGTAGAGGTGGAGGCCCAGAGCGGGCGTTGCGCCAGGGCGCCTTGCTCGCGCAGATCGGCGAAGCGATCCTTCTCCTGGAAGATCTCCTTGAAGCGCTGGTAGACGAGCTTCGCGTTGGCGATGGCCACGCTGCCGCCGTCGAAGCCCGGCGTCTCTTCGCCGTTTTCGCGCATCTCCTCGAGCTGCGCGTCCACCTTGCGCGAGATCCGGCTGATAAAAAACGAGGCGACGGAGTGGATGCCTGACACGCCGGCCCCCTCCTTGGCGCGGCGCTCCAGGCCGCGCAGGTACGCCTCGGCCGTGCGCTCGTAGTCGGTCATCGAAAACATCAGCGTGATGTTGACATTGATGCCCTCCGAGATGAGCTGCTCGATGGCCGGCAGCCCCTCCTCGGTGGCGGGCACCTTAATCATCACGTTCGGCCGCCCGACGGATTTCCAGAGGCGCCGCGCTTCTTCGATGGTGCCGTCGGTGTCCTTCGCCAGGTGCGGCGCGACTTCGAGGCTCACGAGGCCATCGCTGCCGCCCGTGGCCACAGCCTCGTCGTAGACGGGGCGCAAAAGGTCGCACGCGCGGCGGATCTCCTCAACGGCGAGCGTTTCGTAGAGGGCGGCGGCGCCTGCCGCGGGGCGCGCCTCCACGAGCGCCTTCAGGTCTCCGTCGTAGGCGCCGGTCTCACCGATGGCCTCCTGAAAGATCGACGGGTTCGAGGTCATCCCGCGCAGGCGGTCCTCGCGGATCAGCGCCTGCAGCTCCCCGCTGGTAAGCAGCTCGCGGCGGATGTAGTCGAGCCACAGGGACTGGTCTTCGCCACGGAGGCGAGCGGTGCGGTTCATGTCAGAAAAGGCGGGGGACCGAGAGGAGAGCGAGCGGGAATGAGCGTGCGTGGCATCGTCACTTTCTACGGTACGAAAGCGCGGAACGCCTTTTCCGTGAAAAGGGCCGGCGGCGCCCATGTTTACAGAACCGTCATGCGTGGACTGCGCAGAAAGGGGACACGGCGGGCGAGCGTTGGAACGTTTGCCGGCAAAAGTGGTGTAGGGGGGTAGGGTATATGACACGGCGGCCCAACGACCACGAGGGCCATGCTCTCTTTGAATGACGTGAGCGTGGCCGTTGCCCGGTTGCCAGCACGCAGGGCGGCCCTCTATTTCCTCTTTCCCGCTCGCTCTTCCCACCGCCGACGATGCAAGCCGACAAAGACGACATCTTGAAGCGCCTGCGCCGCATCGAGGGGCAGGTGCGCGGTCTGCAAAACATGGTCGAGGAGGACCGCTACTGCGGCGATGTCTTGCAGCAGATCGCCTCGGTGCAGAAGGCGCTTCGCTCGGCCGGCAAGCGCATCACGCGCGACCACCTGGAAACCTGCGTCACCGAGGCGCTCCGCTCCGGCGACCGCGAGCGCGCCGAGGAGACCTACGACGAAGTCATGGACCTCTTGTACGACCAGATTCGGTAGTTCGCTGGGGCGGCAGGCGGCCGCGTTGCTCCATTGCGCCTCCAACCCTGAAGAGAAACCCATCATGGGAACGCCCTCGAAACGTGCTTCTGCGGAACAAGCCGCGAGAAGGAATGGCCACGTGCCATCCAGCGGCGACGGTAAAAGCCGCAACGTCGCGGGGGAATCAACCGCCACGCTCGGCGTGGAGGGCATGTCCTGCGCCTCGTGCGTATCGAGCGTCGAGGACGCGCTCTCGGGCGTGGCCGGCGTCCAGAGCGCGAGCGTGAACCTCGCCACCGGGAAGGCGCGCGTGGAGTACGACCCGTCCCAGACCGGTCCCGCCGCGCTTGCCCGCGCTATCGAAGAGCGAGGCTACGATGTGCCGACCGATCGCACGACGCTGGGGGTAGAGGGCATGAGCTGCGCTTCGTGCGTGAGCAGCGTGGAGGACGCGCTCCGCGGCGTGCCGGGCGTCTTGGGCGCGCAAGTCAATTTGGCGACGGAAAAAGCGCGCGTCGAGCACGCGACCGGCGGGGCGGTGAGTCGCCGCGCCCTGGCGGAGGCCGTCGAGCACGCCGGCTACACCGCCACGGCACCGAACGAGGAGAAGGAGGAGGACACGGAGGAGAGCAGTTCCTCGAGCGAGCGCACCCGGATGGGGCGCCGCCTCATCGGGGCGCTCGCCCTGGCCGTGCCCATCTTCCTGATCGAGATGGGGCCGATGGTCGTCCCGCCGATGGAGGGCTGGCTGCACGGCCTGATGGGTGAGTCCTCGTGGCGCTACCTCGTCTTCGGGATGGCGACCGTTTTGCAGTTCGGCCCGGGCTGGTTTTTCTACCGCAAGGGCTGGGCTTCGATGCGGCGTGGCGCGCCGGACATGAACGCGCTGGTGATGATCGGCACGTCGGCGGCGTACGGCTACTCGGTCGTGGCGACGTTCCTGCCGGGCGCGCTCCCGGCGGGCACCGCGCACGTCTACTACGAGGCCGCCGCCACGATCATCGCCCTGATCCTGGCGGGCAACTACATGGAGGTCATCGCCAAGGGGCGCGCGAGCCAGGCCATCCGCCGCCTGCTGGATCTCCAGGCCGAGACGGCGCGTGTGGCCGGGGAAAACGGCGACACCGAAGAGATCCCCGTCGAAGACGTGCAGGTCGGCGACCGCGTCGTCGTGCGGCCCGGCGAGAAGATCCCGGTGGACGGCGAAGTGGTCGAAGGCCAGAGCCGCGTGGACGAGTCCATGCTGACTGGCGAGCCGGCGCCCGTGCAAAAAGGGACCGGCGCAGGTCGCGCGCATGGTCGAGGAGGCGCAGGGGTCGAAGCCGCCCATCCAGGCGTTGGCGGACCGCGTGGTGCGCGTCTTCGTGCCCGTCGTGCTCGGGCTCGCCGCGCTCACGTTTGGGGCGTGGATGCTCGTCGGCCCGGCCCCGCCGCTGACGTACGCGCTGGTCGCGTCCGTCTCGGTCCTCATCATCGCCTGCCCATGCGCGATGGGCATCGCCACGCCGATTTCGGTGATGGTCGGCACCGGCCGCGCGGCGGAGCTGGGCGTCTTCGTGCGCGAGGGCGAGGCGTTGCAGGCGTTTCAAGAGGCCGACACGGTCGCCTTCGACAAGACGGGCACGCTCACGAAGGGCCGCCCGGAGCTGACGGACGTGCGCACCGCCGAGGGCTTCGACGAAAACGAGGGGCTGGCCCTCGCCGCGGCGGTGGAGACGCGCTCGGAGCACCCCATCGGCCGGGCCTTGGTGCGCGCCGCCGAGGAACGCGAGCTTTCGCCAGGGGAGCCGTCGGGCTTCGAAGCCGTCGCCGGCCACGGCGTGGCGGCGCAGGTAAACGGGCAACGCGTGGCCGTCGGCGCGGCGCGCTACATGGACCGGATCGGCGCCGACACCGCGCCGCTGGCGGAGGAAGCCGACGCGCTCGCGGAGGAGGGCAAGACGCCGCTCTTCGCGGCCATCGACGGCACGCTCGCGGCGCTCCTCGCGGTGGCCGACCCGATCAAAGAGGACACGCCTGCGGCCGTCGAGGCGTTGCACGCGCTGGGGCTCGATGTCGCCATGATTACCGGCGACGCGCAGGCGACCGCCGAGGCCATCGCGCGTCGCCTCGGCATCGACGACGTGCAGGCGGAGGTGCTCCCCGAAGGCAAAGTCGACGCCGTCGAGAAGCTCCAGCAGGAGGGGGGCCAGACGGTCGCCTTCGTCGGCGACGGGATCAACGACGCCCCGGCCCTGGCGCAGGCGGACGTGGGGCTGGCGATCGGGACGGGGACGGACGTGGCCATCGAGGCCGGCGACATCGTGCTGATGAGCGGGGAGCTGAGTGGTGTGCCGAAGGCGCTGCGGCTCTCGACGGCGACGATGCGCAACATCAAGCAGAACCTGTTCTGGGCCTTCGCCTACAACGTGACGCTCGTGCCCGTGGCCGCCGGCGTGCTGTACCCGTTCTTCGGAATCTTGCTCTCGCCGGCGCTGGCGGCCGGGGCGATGGTCTTCTCGGACCTCTTCGTAGTCGGCAACGCCCTGCGGCTGCGCCGCTTCGATCCGCCCGCTCTGGAAGGCAGCCGCGCGGCTGGAGCCGCTCGGGGCGACGGTTCCGCACGTCACGCTCCTGAGGCGCGCGTGTCCGGCGGCGGCCGGCCGGCCGAGCCTTCGCTTTCTCCCTCTCCCTCGGCTCCTACCCACGCCATGAGTGACGCCCCCCAGACGACGACGCTCGACATCGAAGACATGCGCTGCGAGCACGGCGTCCAGTCCGTTCGCAAGGCGCTGAGCGGCGTGGACGGCGCCGAGCCGGAGACTGTCGAGATCGGCCACGCGACGGTGCGCTACGACGCGGACCGCACGGGGCCGGAGGCGCTGGCTGAGGCCGTCGAGGAAGCTGGCTACGCGGTGGGCAAGGCGGCGGCGTGAGCGGTCAATCTCAAATCCCAGGTTTGAGATTTGACGGCGGACGGCAGACCGTAGACGGTGGTCGTTTCAGTCCGCAACGCGAAGTCCCAGGAAATCGCGTTGCAGGCCGAGAAACCGTCTCCATCGTTCGCGGCGCTGTGAGCGGAGCAAGCGAGTGCTCCCGGGACGACCGCCGTCCGAATCCAGATTTCCGATTTAGATTCCCCTATCACTCCCGCCCGAAGTCCGCGGTCATCAGCGTGTTGGCGTTCGGGTCCAGCGCCACGCGCACCGGCTCTTCCTCCACCGCGAAGGAAACCGTTTCCTGCCGCGCGTTCACGTCCACCGTCTCGATGCGCGGCTCGGCGCCCTCGCGCGGGTAGATCCCGATTTCCAGCGGCAACGCGAACGTGAAGTCCTCCGGCGCGCGTTGCTGGAGCTCGACCACGACGCGGCCGTCTGATCGTTGGCTGCCGCCCTGCGGCCGGTAGCGCCACGTCCCTTCGTAGCGCGGGAGCGCCGGGCCCTGCGTCCACTGCTCGAAGAAAGCAGCGAGGTCCTGCCCGCTGGCCGCCTCCATCGAGCGGCGGAAGTCCTGCGTGTCGGCGTTGCCCCCGCGGTAACGCTCGTAGTGGAGCGCGAGGCCGTCCCAGAACGCTTCGAGGCCGACCTTGCGGCGCAGCATGTGAAGGACCCACGCCCCCTTCTGGTAGCGAAACGGATCGAGGATCTCGGTCGCCTCGTCGAAGGAGGCGTCCACCAGCGGGGCGGCGGGTTTCTTGCGAGCAAACTCGGCCACGGCCTGCCGCTCCCGGCGCATGCGCTTCCGGAAGCGCTCTTCCCCGTAGGTCGCTTCGATGAAGAGATCCGTCAGGTACGTGGCGAAGCCCTCGCTGAGCCACAGGTGCGCGTAGCTCGCCTCGGTGACGGCGTCGCCGAACCACTGGTGCGCGATCTCGTGGGCGAGGAGCGGCTCGATGCCTTCGCCCTCGGCCACAGCGTCCTCGCTGTAAAAGATGGAGCCGGCGTTCTCCATGCCGCCGTAGCGCGTCTTCGACTCCACGTTGGCGAGTTTCTCGAAGGGAAACGGACCGATGTTCTCGGCAAAGTATTCCAGGATGCGCTCCGCCTGCGCCATCTGGTCGAAGCCTTCCGAACGGTTCTGCGGGTAGACCCAGCTTTCCAGCGGCGTCTCGGCGGCGGTGCTGGGGTAACTCACCGCGAAGCGCGCCGCCCCGATCACGGCCACTTTCATCGGCAGGCGCGCGTGGGTGCGGTAACGCGTCACGCTCGTCGGCCCCGGCAGGTCGGTGCGCTCCTCCAGGCGCCCGCCGGCGATGACCTGGTAGGCGTCCGGCGCCGTCACTTCGAAAGCAACGGTGGCCTTGTCGGCGGGGTGGTCGATGCTCGGCAGGTAATGGCGCGCCCGCGTCGGCCAGTGGTCGCCGAAGAAGGTACGGTCGCCGAACTGGTTCTCGGCGATGATGAGACCGTCGGCCGGCACACCGCCGTAGCGGATGCGATAGGCGCGCGTCTCGCCCTGCTCCGGCGCCTCGGCCAGCGCGATGCGCAGGCGCTCGTTCGCGTGGCTGAAGTCGAGCGCCTCCCCGGTCCCGACGCGCTCGACCGATTCGGCGGTCATGCCCGCCTCCCCGCTTTTCCCGACCAAGTCGAGCGTAAGGGCGTCGAGCGTGTCGGCCAGGAAGCGCACGCGCGCTGCGGCCACGCCGCTGATGCGGTTGGTGTCCTCGCGGAGCGTGAGGGCGAAGCGGTAGTGGCGCGCGTCGACGCCGGCGTGGCCCTCGGCAGGAGCCGCGTCGGCGGCGGGGTCGTCGTGGAGCGTGCCTCCCTGCTGGGCGCGCGCCGGGCCGCTGGGCACGAGCAGGCAGAGCGCAAGGAGCCACGCGGCAGCGGCGGACAAGGCGGGACGACGGCGCATCGGGAGCGAGGGACGGGGGAAAAGCAGAACGCGCGGGAAGGCCTACGACGAGCCGCACTGCAAGTTGTGCGCGGATCGCCGGGGGGCGCCTGTTCACCGTGATCGGTAGCGCCGATTAGCGCGACCGAAAAACTCCATGAAACGGACTTTTATGCGCGCGTATCACCTCACTGAACACGGAGAAGGCCGCGCGACGGCCTTTCGTTCTTCGCTACATACGTTCCTTCTCACGAACCCTTTCTGATGACGCTGTACTTCCTGCTCGCTGCCTGCTGGTTTACGTTCGTCTGCTGGCACCAGCGCCAGCGCTACAACCGCAAGCGACCGCACTTCATGGACACCTTCGTCGAGCACTTTCTGCTCTTCCCCGTCGGCGTGGGACTCTACGCCTGGACGGGCCTGCTGAAGGTGAAGGTGGACCGCGGCTGACGTTTCTCAGCAACGCCTTTTGTTTCCGAAGGCCTCTCTTCGCCCCCGGCGCCTGCCGGAGCGCGAGGGGAGGCTTTTTCTTCGGCGGCGTGGCCGGTTTGCGGCGCGTGGCTGTTTTCGGGCACAGCACCGCAATGGTATGACACGAGGCCCCACCACAAGGGTATGACACGAAGGCCCGCGCTGTGCCCCTACATTTTCTGAGAACGGCATCTGCGCGCGGTTCGCCGCAGGCAACGCGAAGGGAACGAGCCCGTCGTCCGCGGCCCGCCGTCTGCCGTCGCCGCCAGCAGGCGGCTCACTTTTCCCGGAAGACGAGCGTGAGCGGGACGCCCGCGAAGTCGAATGCCTCGCGCAGGCGGCCCTCCAGATAGCGGCGGTAGCCGGCGCGCACGCCGGCCGGCTCGTTGGCGAAAAACGCGAAGACCGGCGGCGCGGAGCCTACCTGCGTGACGTAGTTGATCTTGATGTGGCGCCCCTGGTGCGAGGCAGGCGGCTGGTCGCGCACGGCCTCGCGGAGCGCGTCGTTGAGCCTGGAGGTCTGCACGCGCTGGCGGCGGCGCTCGGCCACGTCGAGGGCGTCTTCGAGCGCGTCGTAGATGCGCTGGTGCGTCTTGGCCGAGATGAAGCGGATCGGCGCGTGGCTCATCGGCCCCAGCTTGTCCTGGAAAAAGGCCGCGTAGCGCCCGGCCGTCTGGTCGTCTTTCTCCACGAGGTCCCACTTATTGACGCCCAGGACGAGGCCGGCCTTCTGCTCGGCCGCCTGGCCGACGATGCGCTGGTCTTGCCGCTCGAGGCCCTGCGTGGCATCGACGAGGCAGAGCGCCACGTCGGCCTCTTCGAGGGCGCGCTCGGTGCGGAGCGTGGCGTAGAACTCGACGTTTTCCTCGACATTCGCCTGTTTGCGCAGGCCGGCGGTGTCGACCAGCTCCAGCTCGCGGCCCTCGAAGGCCACGCGCGTGTTCACCGCGTCGCGCGTGGTGCCGGGGGCGGCGGTCACGAGCGCGCGGTCGTGGCCCAGCAGCGCGTTGACGAAGGACGACTTGCCCACGTTGGGCCGCCCCACGACGGCCAGGCGCGTGCGCTCCGCCGCCTCCTCCTCGCCCGGCGTGGCCGGCGGCAACGCGCCGGTGACGGCATCCAGCAGGTCGCCCGTGCCGGTGCCGCTCTCCGCGCTGGTGGCGACGACCTCGCCGAGGCCCAGCTGATAGAAGTTGGCCGCGTTCCAGCGGTCTTCGTCGCGGTCGGCCTTGTTGGCGGCCACGAGCGCGGGCCGCTCCGCCTTGCGCAGGCGGTCGGCGATCTCGGCGTCGATGTCGGTAAGCCCGGCGCGCGCGTCGGCGACGTAGACGACGAGGTCGGCCTCGGCGACGGCCCGCTCGGCCTGCTCGCGCACGGCCTCTTCGTAGCGCTCGCCCGAGCGCGGGACGAAGCCGCCGGTGTCCACCAGGTCCAGGCGCCGCCCGCTCCACTGCACGGTGCCGTAGAGCCGGTCGCGCGTGACGCCGGGCTGATCCTCGGTAATGGCGCCGCCTTCGTCGGTGAGGCGATTGAAGAGGGTGGACTTACCCACGTTGGGGCGGCCGATGAGAGCAACTAAGGGCACTTGCGAGTGGTGAGGGGCGAGGAGTGAGGGGCGAGGGGAACGCCTCCGTACAACTTCTACGAGGAGCGCTGCTCCAGCGAGCGGATGAAGGACAGCACCATTTTACGTTCCGTCGTCAGCTTTTCCAGTAGCTCCTTGTGCACACGTTCCTCCACGTAACCCAGCCAGCGAGCGATGGTGAGCTGCGTCTCGACTTCCGCCAGCGAGCCGTGTGCGATACGCAGGAAGCGCACGAACGCGCCCGTCGCGTTGCGTCCCCAGCCCTCGGCGATGTTCGACGGCACGGAAACGGCGGCTTGGCGAAGCTGCGACGACAGGCCAAACTTTTCGGATTTCGGGAATGACCGCGTCAGGCGATACACGCGTTCGACCAGGCCCATTCCCCGCTTCCAAACCTTGAGGTCGCGGTACGTGCGGGCTGACTGACGACTCATAGAGATGCACCCGCAGTATTTTATCGAGGTCGCTGAAAAAACGCTCCTCGCTCCTACCCCCTCGCCCCTTGCCCCGAACGCTCCTTCCAGTCCAGCCACAACGCCCGAAACAGCATGAACGCCGCCTGGGCCGTCTGGCGGGCGAACCAGTAGTTCACGCCTGCGCCCACCGCCGCGCCGGCCACGGGAATCGTCTGCCCCAGCTTGCGGCCGACGAGGTTCTTGGCGATCTCGCGCGGGAGGTGGCGGTTTTGGCGCTCGAAGGTGCCGCTGACGCGCCCGCGGTAGGGCTGCCCGCCGGCAAACGAGGAGGCGGCCACGCTGATCTCGCGCAGCGCGTCGGCCTTGGCGGCGGAGGTCCCGCTGGCAGCCACGTTGAAGGCCGAGAGCACCAGCGGGCGCGCCTCGGGGCCGCGCATTGGGAAGCCGTAGGCCGCGCCGATCTGCTGGATCAGACGGAAGCCGATGGTGAAGAGGAGCGGCACGTCCGCGACGATCAAGACGGCTCCGCCCAGGCCCGTGGAGCCGCCTTCGAGGGCGGCCAGGAGCGCGTTCTGGTTGAAAAACGAGCGCGCCAGTTCATCGAGTTCGTCGAGGGCACGGTGGCGCAGGGCGGGCACGTCATCGGCTTCCAACCCCTGCGAGCGGGCTTTTTCGAGCACGTCCTCAGGCTCGTAGGTCCACTTCGAGGCGTCCGAAAGGCGCGCGAGGGAGTCGCCGACGGCCTCTTCGGCACGGGCGAGGACCTCGGGGCCGGCGGCCTGCTGGGCAGCCCAGTCCACCGGTTGCATCGCCCAGTCGAAGGCGCACGTGGCCCACGGCGCCCCTTCGCGTTGCCACGCCTCGATTTCGCGGCGCACGCGCTTTTCCTCGGCAGAAAGACGCATTCGTTCGCGGAGAAGGAGGGGTGGAGAAAAAGAAAGAGGGCGTTTGCCCTGCCGTCGGTGTTGCTTACCCGGGGCGGGCGAGCAGAGTTGCAGCGGCCAGCAGCGCGGACCCGGAGCAGCGCAAACGGCCCGGCAGCAACGCTCGCCCGCCTCGGAGCCTTATTTCCGCTCACCCCTTCTCCTTCACCACTCACGCTTCCTGTTCCTTCGAGTCGTGCTCGCCCGGCAGGCGGTCTCGCCGAGCGTGCGGATCGGTTCATTTTCTCCAGCGGCAGGGGCGCCTGCGCTGGGCACGGATGCCGACGGATTCCCTTTGCGGAGCATCAAGTCGGCGGGAGTGATCGCCTCGTCCTCGGCGGCAAGAAGGGCGCCCGCCCCCGTTCTTTAGATGAAAATGAGCCCGGCGGTGCCGGCGGCGAACAGGTAGAAGGCGAAGTAGTGCAGGTTGCCGCGGCTCACGAGGTCCACCATCGTGCGGATGGCCCAGACGCCGCTGACGTAGGCGACGACCATGCCCACCACCAACGGGACGACGCCCATTGTACTGCCCTGCTGCCACACCTCCACAGCGCTGAGGGCCGTAGCCGCGACGACGGCCGGAATCGAGAGGAGAAACGAGAAGTCGGCCGCCTTGCGGTTTTCGACGCTCTGATACAAGGCCGCGCAGATCGTGGAGCCGCTGCGCGAGATGCCCGGCGTGATGGCCAGTCCCTGCGCTGTGCCGATGACGGCCGTCTTCACCGAAGAGAGGGGGCCTTCGGGATTGCGGCGCAGCAACGTGAGCAAAAGCAGCAGGCCCGTCACCAGCAGCATCCCGCACACGAAACGGGGCCGCTCGAAGAGGCTTTCCAAAAAGTCGCCGAAAAAGACGTAGACCAGCCCCGTGGGGATCGTGCCCAGCACGATGAAGACGGCGAAACGGTAGTCTTCATTTTCCCGAAAGCGCTCCCCGAAGTCCGAGAAGGTGAACACCTCGCGCGTAATGCGGCCGAGGCGCTCCCGGTAGACGGTAAAGATGCTCATCAGCGTGGCGAAGTGGACGAACACCTCGAAGGTGACGCCCTGGTCGAGCTCGGCGCCGATCCCCAGCAGGTACTGCCCCAGCACGAGGTGCCCCGAGGACGAGATGGGAAGGAATTCGGCGATGCCCTGCAGAAGGCCCAGCAGGGCCGCTTGCCACCAGGTCATGGTGATTTGGCGATTAGCGATTGGCGATCTTCGGTCGAACCGCAACCTACGGGCGCGCCTGATCGGGAAAAACCGAAGCGCGCCCGTTTTGCGGTTTCTTCCCGCTTGCGCGCTTGCGGCCTGCGTGCCTCTCGTGGTTGCCGGCCCCGTCGAAAACCGTCAGTCGGGGAGTGGCGCGTGCGGGGCGCGGTGGGGAGCGGGGCTTCCGCGCCTCCGGCGGTCACGTGCTCGGCTGGGAAGCGCGCGCGTGGCGCGCAGCCAGGACCGAGAGCCCCCAGATGCCCCCCCACATGGCCGCCAGCCACCAGCGGCCGGGCACAAACTGCGCGCCGTAAAGCAGCATCGCCACGTTGGCCGCGTAGCTGAAGTGGTAAAACCACGCCGGCACGTCGCCGCGGCTCGTGCGGCCCAGCAGGCTGCCCAGCGAGAGAGCGGCCGCTTTCAGCACCAGCATGAGCGACGTGTAGATCCACACGGCCCACCCCAGCCACGCCGCCCCCTGCACGACCCATGCGAGGATGGCGAGCGTGGCCACGAGGTCCACGACGACATTGCGGAGCCATTTCATCGGCAACCCCGAATCGGAGATTGTGGATTTTGGCGGCGGACCACGGGCGGCGGTCTTTTTGTTGCGCCTGCGCGCTGCTCACGCTTCGCCATCCCCTGAAGATCCGCCGTCCAGCCCCGAAGATCGCGCGGGGCGGCGCGCTTGCTGAACGCTCGCCGGAGCCGCGCGGGATGGCCGGGTACCTCGCCGGGCGCACCGAAGACGGGGGGCTCGGCTGGTTTGCGCTGGAGGGAGGAGGGCGCGTACCGGCCGCTCGCCCTCTCCGAGAACGGTTTGCGGGAAAGCCACGCCTTCCCCTGGGCCTCGACGCTGAGGCGCTCCTCTTTCTTCGCCCGTTCGCCCGCAGGCCTCGGGAAACGCGCGCGGCGCCGTCGCTTTCGCTTGTGCGCAGCCGCTTCAAGAAGTCCTTTCTCCACGTGAACCGTCCATCCGCCGCGCCTCGGTCTGGCGCTGGTCTCCTTGCGCCGCACGGCTGGGCCGGGCTCGCGCTCATCGCCGTGGCGTGGCCGCTCAACTGGGGCCTGCCGGGCCTGCGCACCCACCTGCTCTTCTTCCCGCTCTGGCTGGGCTACGCGCTGGCGGTGGACGCACTCGTGCTCCGGCGGCGCGGCACCTCGATCTTCGAGCGCTCGCGCCGCGGCTTCGTGAAGTTGTTCCTTCTGAGCGCACCGGCGTGGTGGCTCTTCGAGCTCATCAACTGGCGCACGCAGAACTGGCGTTACGTGGGGCGCGAGCAGTTCACCGATCTGGAGTACTTCCTGCTCGCCTCCGTGGCGTTCTCGACGGTAATTCCCGCGGTCTTTGCCTCGGCGGAGCTGGTGCGCTCTTTCGACTGGACCGAGCGCCTGAAGGGCGGATGGCGCTTGCGCCCTACGCGCGGCGTCCTGGGCGGGATGGCCGGCATCGGGGCCGCGATGCTGGCGTTGCTGCTGGCATGGCCGACGTATTTCTACCCCTTCGTCTGGGGCGCGGCCTTCTTTCTGATGGAGCCGCTGGCCGCGGCGCTGGGACGGCGGACGCTCCTCAGCCGCACGGCACGCGGCGACTGGCGGCCCGTCGTCTGCCTGGCGCTGGGCGGGCTGCTCTGCGGCTTTTTCTGGGAGCTGTGGAACTGGCGCGCCTTCCCGAAATGGACCTACGACGCGCCCGGCGTCAACTTCTGGCACGTCTTCGAGATGCCGCTGGCCGGCTTCATCGGCTACCTGCCGTTCGCGCTGGAGCTGCACGCCTTCGGCTCGCTCTTCTCGCGGCGGCCGCTGCCGCTGCGGCTGGGCGCGGAAGAGCGGAAGGGCGCGGAAGAGCGGGAACGCGCTTCGCCGTCATAGCCGGAGGACCTGGTGGGCGCGCGTGTCCAGCGAGAGAGCGCCGAGCAGGTCGTCCAGCAGCGGCGCGCCGCCGTACTTGTTGAGGAAGTAGAGCACGCTGACGACCCGCTCCTGCGGCGCGCCCTCGGGGAAAAGATTGACCTGGGCCTTCGCCAGCTGGGCGCGCACCTCGTCCCGGTCGCGCTTCTCGGCGCGCATAGCCTTGCTCTTGAGTTCGTCGAGCGCGTCGGCGATTTCGGCGCGCGCTGCTTCGACCGCAGGCCCCAGCGTGGCGTCCACGGCCTCGACCTGCGGCTTGAGGTCGTTGATCGCCTGGTGAACCGGCGGCTGCGCCGCGCCGAAGATCGCGTCGAGGTCCGCGTCCATCTCCCGCCGGACCACACGCTGAAAGAGGCGTTCCCGGTCGCCCTCGAAGTCCGGCAGGTCCAGGTCGAACTTGTCGAGCACCTTCTGGACCTTCTTCTCCACGAGCGTGGCGCTGGCGCGCAGGTAGACGAGCGGCCGCTCGATGCCGAAGCGCTCGTAGACCCCGCCCAGCTGGCCGTGGTAGGCGACCTCGGCAGGGCCGGCCACGTAGGCGGCCGTCGGCAGGAGGCGGTCCTGCACGAGCGGGCGCAGCGCCACGCCGGGGCTAAAGTCGGCCGGGGCGGCGCGCAGGCGCTCCAGCAGATCCGCGGCCGCGGGCGCGCGGGGCGTGCCACGCACGCTGAACCGCCCGTCGTCGGCGAGGTCGAGCGGCAGGCGGCCTGCGTCATCGAGCAGAAAGAGGTTGGGCGAGCGCGCAGTGATTTGCGCGTGATAGCCGTCCGCCTCGAGGTGCTCGCTGGCCTCGGCCACGCGCGCTTCGGTGGCGCGCGGCGCTTCGATTTCCTGCCGAAAGAGCGGGGCAGCCTGCGCTTTGAGGCGCGCGTCGTCGGGGTCGATGAAGACGAGGCCCGCGTCGTCGGGCAAAAGCGCGCGCAGGAGCCGCGCGAAGGCGTCGCCCAGCGGCGTGCCGGGCGCGTAGGCCGCACGCGTCGCCTCCATGAGCGGCGGCTTGAAGTCAGAGCCGGGGAGTGCGTCGTCGAGCTGGCCCAGCGCCTCGGCGAGGCCGTCTTCGAAGGCGAGCCGCCCGACGGGGCCGGCGTTGCGCCCCTCGGAGCGTGGCTCCGGCAGACGCGCCCGCGCCACGTCGTTGTGCCGCAGGAGCGCCGCCGACGCGACCTCGGCGAAGTCGTGGTCTTCGCCCGCCAGCCAGAAGACCGGCGCGACGGGACGGCCCGTTTCTTCACGGAGCCGCCCGGCGAGCTGGAGGGTCGTGAGCGTCTTGTAGGCCGTGTAGAGCGGCCCGCCGAAGAGGCCGACCTGCTGCCCCGTCACGACGGCCACGCCCTCGGGGTCGCGCAAGGCCTCGAGGTGCGCCTGCGTGGCCTCGCCGAGGGCCCCGTGCGCGGTGAAGCGCGCGTTCTGCTCGGCCAGCACGTCGGCCACGGCGTGGCGGGCCTCGCGGTCGCGGTAGTCAGCCTCTGCTGCGCGCGTGGCCGCGTCGGCGCGAGCCCCCGCGCTCCACGGATCGCCGGCGTAGTAGTCGCGAAGCGCCTCGAAGTCGCCGGTGTACGCCTCGAAGAGCCGCGAGAAGGAGCGCTCGAGGTGAGAGAACGATAGTCGGAGCGGAGTCTGCAAGTCGGGCGCGCTACTCACTAAAGACGGTGGATGGTCCGCTCGCTTCGCTCGCTCGATGATGGATCGTGGATGGTTTTCTGTTTGCCGTCGTCGCTGGCCATGCGAAAACGACCCACGACCTACTATCCACCATTCACAGCCGCGCCAGTGCCTGCCGGAAGGCCACACTCCTCAACGCGAGCAGACCCGCCCGCCGAAGCGTCAACCCTCCTCCGCCTCGAGCTGCTGGATGTCGTCGCGCAGCTCGGCGGCGCGCTCATAGTCCTCCTTGTCGATGGCCTTCTGGAGCTTCTGCTTTTTGCGCTCCAGCTCGGTGCCGCCGGTGATTTCTTCCTCCTCGCTTCCTTCCTCTTCCTCCTCGCCCAGGCCGCCGGGCAGGGCGCTGACGCCCTCCTCCTCGGCGGGGATATCCGCCTCTTCGAGCACGTCCGCGTCCACGAAGACGCACTTTCGCAAAGAAGGTGCCCTCGCGCAGCTCGTCGATCACGATGTCGCCGACCTCCACGTCCACCTGCTCGAAGGTGTCGCGCAGCAGGTCGTGCGTCATGGGGCGCGGCGGCTGGATGTTTTCCAGCTCCAGGGCGATGGCCTGCGCCTCGAAGGCCCCGATGATGATGGGCAGGCGACGGTTGCCGTCCACCTCGCCGAGGACGAGCGCGTAGGCGCCGCCGCTCGACGGGCTGGTCGAGAGGCCAATGATGTCAACGCGAATCGGGTCCATCGCAGAAAGCGGGTGCGGGCGAGTTTCGCAAAAAGAGAAGCAGGGATACAGAGCGCTGGCTGGGGGAAACCGGTGCGGGGCTGATCTCGGGACGAGCCTACCCACGACCCAAACCAACGCCTAGACGCTCCGTCTTTTTTTAAAGCGCCCGTTTCAACGCAGCCAGAAACGCCTTGTTCTCATCGGGCGTGCCGGCGCAGACGCGCAGGTAGCCCTCCAGCGACGGGTAGCCGCTCATGTCGCGCACCAGGACGCTCTCTTCCTCCGCCAGGTGCTCCAGCAGGGCCGGCGCGTTCTCGACAGCCGGCTTGAAGAGCATGAAGTTCGACTGCGAGGAGACCACCTCGACCCCGTCCATCGCGCGCAGCCCGTCGCGCAAGTGGCGCGTGGCCTCCCTGAGCGCCGCGATGCGCTCGCTCATCAGGTCCTCGCGCTCCAGGACGGCGAGCGCAACTTCTTCGGAAAGGCGGCTCGTCATAAACGGGAGGCGCGCCTTCATCAGCTCGTGCCCCAGCGCCGGGCGCATCGCCAGGAAGCCCACGCGCAGGCCCGCCAGCCCGTAGGCTTTCGAAAAGGTGCGCAGCAGGATGACGCCGGGGTGCTCGCCAATGAGCGTGCGCGCGCTCTCCTCCTCGCCGAACTCGACGTAGGCCTCATCCACCACCACGAAGCCAGGGGCCGCCTCCACGACCGCACGGATTTCTGAAAGCGGCATCGCGCGGCCCGTGGGGTTGTTCGGCGAGGCGAGAATCACGAGCGCCGGCTGCTCCCGCTCGATGGCTTCCACCAGCGCCCCGGTGTCGAAGGTCAGGTCCTCGCGCGGAGGCACCTCCGTCAGGTCGGCCCCGTTCATGCGGGCGACTTTCGCGTAGAGCGCGAACATGGGACGCGGCAAGACGACCGCGTCGCCGGAAGTCATCAGCGCCTGGCCCATCGTGTAGGTCAGCTCGTTGGAGCCGTTGCCCACAATCACGCCCGCGGGGTCGAGGTCCAGGCGCTCGGCGAGCCGAGCACGCAGGCGCTCGGGCTGCTCGGCGGGGTAGCGGTTGAGGGGGATTTCCTGCACGCGCTCGGCCACCTCTTCCTTCAGCGCCGGGGGCAGGTCGTAGGGGCTTTCGTTCTGGTTGAGCTTCACGTCTGCCTCGGGCGGCGCGCCGACGACGTAGGGGCTTTCGCGCCGCACGCTCGGGCGGACGCGCTCAACGAGCTTTTCGACATCCGGGGCGGTGTCTTCCAACGTTCCGCTTTTCATGGACGGGCGTGAGGGAGTGCGAGGGGGGCGCGTGCTCGATGAGCAACCGGATCTGCGGGGAGGGGTCAGGAGGGCGAGCCGCCGTCCGCCGGCTTGTCCGCCAACCGCTTCCGTACGGCGGCAGCGTGGGCGCCGAGGTCCTCGGCCTCGGCGAAGGCGGCGATGCGCGCGCCGGTCTCGCGCAGGCGCTCCTCGGGATAGGCCACGACCGACTGGCGGCGCAGGAACGTCTGCACGCCCAGCGGCGAGGCGTGGCGCGCGGTGCCGCCGGTGGGCAGGACGTGGTTCGGCCCCGCGTAGTAGTCGCCGACGGGGACGGGCGCGCCCTCGCCCAGGAAGATCGCGCCGGCGTGGCGGACCCGG
Source organism: Bacteroidetes bacterium QS_9_68_14 (assembly GCA_003022535.1). GTDB lineage: Bacteria > Bacteroidota > Rhodothermia > Rhodothermales > Salinibacteraceae > QS-8-64-10. Next base: position 1,065 of record PXTT01000069.1, on the reverse strand, counting down.
GTCATCGTCTGCCACGGGTCGGCGGTGAGGAGCTCGAGGTGCTCGGGCGCGAGCTCGTTGACGAGAGCCGTCGCCTCCTCCATCGCGGACGCCACGACGAGCGCGCCGAAGCCCCCGAGCGCCTCTTCGATGGTATCTTGGCGCGCCCGGTCTTCGACTTGCGTTTCGATCTCTTCGCGCACCGCCTCCGCCAGCGCGCGGGAGGGCGTGGCCAGGACCACGGAAGCGCGCGCGTCGTGCTCGGCCTGCGCGAGCAGGTCGGCGGCCACGTATTCGGGGTCGGCGTGCCCATCGGCCAGAATGGCCACCTCGCTGGGGCCGGCAATCGAGTCAATCGCCACGCGGCCGAAGACGTCCTTTTTCGCCGCGGCCACGTAGGCGTTGCCGGGCCCGGCGACCACGTCTACCGGCGGGACGCTGGCGGTGCCGTACGCCATCGCGCCGACGGCCTGCGCCCCGCCGACGGCGTAGACCTCCTCCGCACCGATCAGGTGAGCGGTCGCCAACACGAGCGGGTGGGGGCGCCCGTCGTGCGCGGCCTGCGGCGGGCTGCACAGGGCGAGGCGCTCCACCCCGGCCACCTGCGCGGGGATCGCGTTCATCAGCAGGCTCGACGGGTAGGCGGCGGTGCCGGCGGGCACGTAGCAGCCGGCGCGCTCGACGGGTCGCACGCGCTGGCCCAGCACCACGCCGCCGGGCTCCTCGGCAAACCAGGACTGCGGAAGCTGCCGCCGGTGAAAGCGCCGGATGTTCGCCGCCGCCTCGGCGATCACATCGAGCAGGTCGTCGTCGGCCCCCGCGCGGGCCTCGGCCAACTGGCCTTCCGACACCTGCAACCGGGCGGGCCGCACGCCGTCGAAGCGCTCGCTCAGGTCCAGCAACGCCTCGTCGCCTTCGGACTGCACTTCTGCGAGCACGTCTCGGGCGGCGCGCCGCGCCTCTTCGCTAAACGACGCGCTACGGTCGAAGAGCGCACCCAGCCGGGCGTGGCGGTCGGCGTACTCGACGAGCGGAACCATGCGGCAGCGGAGCGAGGGAACGGAGGAGCGTACGTACCGTCGCCCC
>PXTT01000068.1 GCA_003022535.1 Bacteroidetes bacterium QS_9_68_14 | reverse complement strand
TGGAAGTAGTCGGCGTAGCGCCCCGTGTCGCAGGTCTGCGCGCTGTCGTAGTCAGTCACGGGTTCATCCGTGAAAAAGAGGCTGCTCATCGCCCCGACGTGCGTGGTCTGCGCCTGAATGCCCGCGTCGGCCAGGTTCTCCTGCGTGCCTTCCTCCAGCGCGCGGCTGTAGGCTTCGAGCTCGTCGTAGAGGCGGTCCTGCTCATCGTAGATTTTCTTCAGCACCGCATGGCCGGCGCGCATCGCCAGCGGGTTGCCGCTGAGCGTGCCCGCCTGGTAGACCGGACCGACCGGCGAGACGTAGTCCATGATCTCGCGCTTCCCGCCGTAGGCGCCCACCGGCAGCCCGCCTCCGATGATCTTGCCCAGCGTCGTGAGGTCCGGCGTCACGCCGTAGCGCTCCTGCGCCCCGCCGGCCGCCACGCGGAAGCCCGTCATCACCTCGTCGAAGATCAGCACGATGTCCTCCGCGTCGCAGAGGTCGCGGAGGCCTTCGAGGAAGCCTTCCGCCGGCGGGATGCAGCCCATGTTGCCCGCGATGGGCTCGACGATGACGCAGGCCACCTCGCCCCGGTTCGCCTCGGCCAGCTGCTGGACGTGCTCCAGGTCGTTGTAGCCGGCCACGAGCGTGTCGGCGGCGTTGCCTTCGGTCACGCCGGGGGAGTCCGGCTCGCTGAAGGTCATCGGGCCGCTGCCGGCGGCGATGAGAAAGAAGTCGCCGTGGCCGTGATAGTTGCCCTCGAACTTGATGATCTTGTCGCGCCCGGTGTAGCCGCGCGCCAGGCGGGCGGCGCTCATCGTCGCCTCCGTCCCGCTGTTGACCATGCGCACCATCTCGACGCTCGGCACGAGCTCGCAGACGAGTTCCGCCAGCTCGATCTCCGCCTCCGTCGGGGCGCCGAAGCTCGTGGAGCGCGCCGCCGCCTCCTGCACGGCGCCCACGACCGCCGGGTGCGCGTGGCCGAAGATCATTGGCCCCCAGGAGCCCACGTAGTCGAGATACTCGTTTCCGTCGGCGTCAGTGAGGCGCGCGCCCTCGGCCTCCTCGATGAAGAGCGGTTCCCCGCCGACGCTCCCCTCGAAGGCGCGCGCCGGCGAGTTGACCCCGCCGGGGATGAGCTCCTGTGCCTCCTCGTAGAAGGCTTCGCTCTGGGCGGTGCGGTGCTGGGTGGGGAGATCTACTTCGTCGGTCAGCATGGCGCGCGGGGGGTACTGCTCGGGGAAAAAGGGCGCTCAGCGAGGTGTCGGCGAACGGAGCGCGCTGCCGGAGGGAGTAGCCGGGCCGCCGGCGGTAGGACGGTCGGCCGGCGGAGCGGACGTGGCGGAGTCCGGCACCGTCAGGCGCATGGCCCGCTCGATGGGGATGCGGTAGCGTGCCACGTCCTCCTTCGAGGGGCCGTAGGTGTAAAGCTTCGAGAGGGCGTCGGCGCGGGTTTCTTGCAAGAGCTGAAGGCGCTCGAGCCCGCGCGCTTCTGCACTTCCGTCAGCAGCCTGCTCTTCTGCGCCGCCCGCCCCGGTGGCCGTCAGATCGAAGCTGGTAAAGAAGACCGCCGGGACGGCTACGAGCACCAGCGAGAAGAGCACCGCCAGTAGGAGGAAGACCCATTCGCTCCGTCCGGTCGTGCCGCCCGGGGAGCTGCCCGGCGCAGCGGCCCCGCCCTCAAGGGCCACCGGCGAAGGCTGCGCAGCGGCGGCCTGCGAGGCGTAACGCGCGTCCTCAGCCTGCTGCGGCTCGGCAGCCTGCTGCGCAGGAGCGGCGGCGGGTTCGGGGGCTGGTTCAGTGCTCATGCCCGCGCGGGGAGCGTGATTCGTAGTTCTTCGTGATCCGTAGTTCGCGGGGGGTGGCTTGCAAGAAAGGAAGCGCTGTGGTCGCCGCTTTCCGCGCCACGCGCCCTCACGGCACGATCTGCTCGCCGTCTTCGTCGAAAAACAGGAGCGCATCGACCGGGCAGAGCAAGCACGACTCTTCCAGCCGCGCGCTGTCGATGGGAGCGTCGGCGGCGCCCTCCTTGAAGGCCACGAGGTTCTGCTCGTCGAGCTCGAAGACCTCCGGCGCCAGGTTCACGCAGTTGCCCGACCCGATGCACAGGTCGCGCTCGATGCGCACCGTAAAGTCGCCGATCTTTCGCTCTCGGACGTTTTCCTCTTCGACGTTTTCCATGGGGCAGGCAGGGCGCCTGTGGGCAAGAGAATACCAGCGCGCAATGTAAACCGCCCGGCCACGCCGGATGTGCCGGCGCGCGCGGGGCTTTCACAGGCTTTTGCGCAGGGGGTGGGCCACGCGTTACTCGCCTGGGGGCGACGTTGCCCCGTCGGAGACGGAGCCGCTCCCGGCATTCGGCAGCGCCACGTCCTCCTCGCCTTCGAACGAGTCGTCGAGCAGCTGGCTGGCGATCTCCACGAAGTCGCGCTCGGTGACGATCCCGACGAGTTGGTCTTCGCGCACGACCGGGAGCGCCCCGATCTGGTGCTTGCGCATCAGCGCGATGGCCTCAACGGTCGGCAGATCGGGGGAGACGCTGACCGGGTCCTCGACCATGACCTCGCGCACGGGTACGGGCGCCGCCTCCCGGTCGCGGTCGGCGTTGCGCTCGGCGAGGTAGCGTAGCAAGCTGCGGTGGGAGACCAGCCCCACGAGGCGGTGCTGCTCGTCTTCCACGAGCACCTGGCGGATGCGCTGCCAGTCCATCAGGCAGGCCACGAACTCGACGGGCTCGTCTTCGTGGACGGTGAAGAGGTCGGTGGCCATGTAGTGCTCCACGCGCGTGTGGTCCATGCGCTGGCGGGCGTCGCCTTCGCTCATCTCGGCCAGCGGCCACTCGTGGACGGGGGCGCCCTGTTGCTGGCGCTCGGCCATCGCGGCAACGAGGGAGGTGAGGCGATCCGCCCGTTTACCCCCGCCTCGCTCTTCCATCGCGTCGAGGGAGTCGAGCTGCCACTGCGAGCCGGTCTGGCCCGTCTCCACCCGCTTTTCGATGATGCCGAGGTAGCGGTCGATGTCGTCCTCGTCCACGCCGCTGGAGCGGAGCCCGTTCTCGGCCGTTGGGAGCAGGTCCTCCAGAATGAGCCGGTGAGCGGGCATCTGCTTCTGCCCTTCCAGCCACGTGAACTGCGAGGCCAACCCTTCGCGCGCGGCGGCCACGAAGTTGCTTTTGACGCGCGGGAAGTTGATGACCTCGCGCACGTCGTCGTAGCGCTCGGCCAGGCCGCTCACGAGGCCAAACCAGAAGGCCGCGTTGGCCACCTCGTCGGCGGGGGTGGGACCGCTGGGCAGGATGCGGTTCTCGATGCGCAGGTGCGGCTCCCCGTCGGTCATGCCGTAGCAGGGGCGGTTCCAGCGGTAAACGGTCCCGTTGTGAAGCTGGAGGGCCTGCAGGTCCGGCACACCGCCGTGCTGGAGCACCTCGAAGGGGTCTTCGCCCAGCTCGGTGGTGAGAATGACGTGGAAGCGCGAGATGTCCTCCTTGAAGATCTCCATGACCGAGTCCTCGACCCAGCCGGTGCCGAAGTGCACGCGCGGGCTCATCTCGCGCAGGTACAGATTCGAGGAGCGCGTGTCGACCGCCTGCTGAAAGAGCGCGATGCGCGTCTCCCGCCAGAGGCGCTTCCCGAAAAGCAGCGGCGAGTTCGTCGCCGCCGCCAGGCAGGGCGCCGCGACCACCTGGGCGATGTTGTAGAAGCGCGCGAACTCGTCCGGCTCGACCTGGAAGTGCGTCTGAAAGCTGGTGTTGACACCCTCCAGCATGATCGAGTCGTGCTTGACGAACAGCTCGTCGACGCCGCGGATCTGAAACTGCGCCGGGCCGCCGCGCAGGTTCATCAGCGCGTCGTTGAGGGCGTAGTAGCGCGGGCTCGGCGTTAGGTTTTCCAGTCCCAGGTCCGAGAGGTGGACCGTCGGCAGAATGCCGGTGAGGACCAGCTCGCCCCCGGCGGTGCGCACCTTCTCGCGGGCGTAGTCGAGCGTGTCGCTCAGGTCGGCCTCCATCTCGCGCAAGCACGCGCCGCCGAAGCCGGTCGGCGCCATGTTGAACTCGAGGTTGAAGCGCGTGAGCTCGGTCACGAGGCGCTCGTCCTCGACGCCGGAGAGCACGTCCTCGACGATGGGAGCAGGCTGCCACCGGTCGTCCACCAAGAAGAGTTCCTGCTCGGCGCCGACGCGGCGGGTACCGGTCTCGAAGCGGCCCTGCGCGATCATGTATTCCAGGGCGCGCACGTCCTGAATGAGGTGGCGCGTGAAGGCGCGCAACGCCTCCTCGTCGGTCGTCTGCTGAACGTCGTGCTGGCCCATCGGAGCAGGAGAGAAAAAAGAAGGCAGGCGGGCGCGAGCGGCGAATGTACAAAGGTAACGCCCCGGCCCGCCTTTTACAAAAGCCACGCGCGCAGCGGGGCGGGCGGGGCCCGGCGCCACGGCTTCGGCAGGAAGCACGGAACCCCGGTCGGTCAAGAAACCTCCCGATTTGCGCCGTCGTTTTGGGGAGCGTTCCTGCTCATTTCACCTCTTTTCCCGGAGCGCGCCTCATGCTGCGCCCCCGGCTCCCGTACTCACTGCGCGCGAGGGCTCGTCCGGCCGCCTCGTCCCACGACTGCTTCTGGGCCGGCGCGTTGCTCGTAGCCGGCGCGTTGCTGATGGCGGGCTGTGCCTCGGCTTCGGGGCCGGCCTCCCCCAGCGGCGCGAAGGAAGAGGCGGCCGAGCCACGCGATATAGAGCCGGGGTCCGCGGCAGCGGCCTCGGCGCTCGATGGCGCCCGTGACGCCTACGCGCGCCGCCACTTCGTGCGGGGACTCACCCACGCCCGCCTCGGCAAGCACGCGGCGGCGGCCCGCCAGTACGAGAAGGCCCTGCGGGCCGCCCCCGAGGCGCCGGCGATCCTCTCGGCCCTGGCGGAGGCCCTGGCCGCGCAGGGCGATCTCTCGACGGCCCTCTACCAATCCCGGCAGGCGCGCCACTTCGCCGAGGCGGGCACGCCGGCAGCGCGGCACTACCGGCGCCAGCGGGCCCGCCTGCTCGCCCAGGGCGGCCAGCCCCGCGAGGCTCTTTCTCTCTACGAGGCCCTCGCGGACACCAGCGCGGGCGCCACCGGGGCCACGCTCCTCGCCGAGATGCTTCCGCTCTACCGCAAGGTCGGTGACTCGGCCCGGGCGGAGCGCGTGCGCGTCCGGCTCGCCCAGCAGGCCCCGCGACGCCGAGGTCTTCCCACGCGCCCCGACAGCTCCGCAGGGCCACGCGCCTCCAGCCAGGGGGCCGCGCCGGGTCAGCTCGTGGAGCGGGCTCGCGCGCTCCGTTCCGAGCAGGGCGCCAAGCAGGGCGCCGAGGAGGGCGACGATCCCGAGCGCCTGCTCCGGCGCGCGCTTCAGCAGGACTCGACCCACGCCGGGGCGCTCGCGCTCTTGGCGCTACGGCTCGGGAGGGGCTATTGCTCTTTCCGGGCCAGGTGCCGCTCCTGCGCGTCCGCGCCACCGCGCTGGCGCAGGCCGGCCGGCGCGCCGAGGCGGCCCGTCGCCTCGAGGAGGCGCTGCGCGTCCTCGAAGCCGATGGGCGCCTGCAACGCTCCGGCGGCGCGGCGCAGGCGGCGCGCCTGCACGAGACGCTCGCGCGCCTGAACGACCAGCTCGGCCACGCCGAGGAGGCCGCGCGCCACCGCCGCCGGGCCCGCGCCCTCCGCGAGCAAATCGGCACGGCGGCGAACTGAGGCACGCGGCCTTCTTGATTGAGTCGCGTGGCTCTTCGGCCACGCAAGGTTTCGACGAACGCAGACGTAGAGACGCGAGACCGTCCGGCGTCCATGTCGCCTGCTTGCTACCTGTCCTCTTCGGATTCGCCCTTTCCCCTCTCGCCTTTGCCTGCGCCATGCGCCTCCGCCCCCTGCTTCGCGCCGCCGCGTTGCTTTGCGGCGTGGCCCTTCTGGCTGCCGGGTGCAGCGGGTCGCGCGTGACCTCCGCTCCCGGCGAGGTGCCCCCCAGCTACCCGAACGACTCGGTTGCCGACATCCGCCAGGCCGTCACGCAGGGCACCGACACGCTGCGCGCCTTCCGCGCCGAGGCGCGCCTCTCGGTGGACACTCCTGCGCGGAGCGGCCGCTTCTCCTCAACGATCTACGCCAAGCGCGCCCCGCAGGGCGACTCACTTCTGATGACTCTTTCGAAGATGGGCTTCGAGGGCGGGCGCATCCTCGTCACGCCCGACAGCTTCTTCGTCCACGACGCCGTGCGCGGCGAGCTGACCTATGGCGCGCTTGCGGGCGCCGGCTCCGTGCTCCCGGCACCCCTGCGCAGCGGGCGGGCCTTCGAGAACCTGCTGGGGCTCGTTCGCCCTGCCGAGCGCTGGCGCTGGCAGGTGCGCCCCGGCGACGCGACGGCCGATAGCAGCCGGGCGCGCTACGTCCTTACCAGCGGCAGCGCGCGTGGCCGGAGCCGCACGCTGGCGGTGGACCCCGCGCGCTGGCGGGCGCTGCGCTACACCGAACGAGACTCCAGTGGGACGCTCCTGGAGGAACGCCAGTTCTCGCAGTTCGGGCGGTTCGGCGAGCTGTTCCTGCCGCGCCGCGTGGAGCTGCGCCGCCCGCAGGAGGAAAGCAGCGCCTCCGTCTTCTACCGCAACCTCGCGCTCAACCCATCGGACCTGCCGCCCTTCGCGCTGGACGTGCCCGAAGGCACCGAGCGCAGACAGGTTCGCGCCCAGTAGCCGGCGCCCGAGCGGATCGATTTTTGCCCTCGAAAAGCGGGGCTGGTGCCTCACTAAGTGCGGCGCCTCCGCGCCCGAATCTCCTTTACGCCCGACCGACGAGCTCCCCAGCAACGCGATGGACCGCTTCGTTTTTTCCGGGTGGGCGGGCGTGGCCGCGGCGCTTCTCGCGGCGGCGGGGCTCGCCGGGTCTGCCCATGCGCAGTCTGGCGGCAGTGGTGGCGGGGACGAGCGCTCGGCCACGCAGCAGCGGCTCGAGCGCCTGCGCGAGCAGATCAAGAGCAGTGAGGCGCGCCTCTCGGAGGCAACCGCGGCGGAGCGCGCCTCCGAAAAGAAGCTGCAGCAACTGGACCGCCGCATCGCCGAGCGCAGCGAGCTGGCGGATCTTTACAAAAAGCGCCTCACGGAAATTCGCCGCGCGCAAGACTCGCTTCGGCGCTCGCTGCAGACGCGCCAGAAGCGGCTCGCTGAGCTCAAGAAAGAGTACAAGCGTCGCGCCACGCACGCCTACAAGTACGGGCGCCTCCGCGACCTGGCGCTGGTCCTGGCCGCGCGCTCGGTCAACGAGATGCTCGTGCGCGTGCAGTACCTGCGCCGCTTCGCGCAGCAACGCGAGGACAAGCTCGACGCGGTGCAGGCGTCGAGCCGCCAGATCAAGGCGCAGCGGCAGGCGCTCGCCCAGAAGCGCGACTCGACCGCCGCGCTCCTGCGCCGCGCCGACGCGCAGAAGGAAAACCTCTCGCGCCTGCGCCAGAGCCGCCGCACGATGATCCAGGAGCTACGACGGCAGCAGGCGTCGCTGGAAGAAGACATCAGCGAGCAGCAAGAGCAGGCCAACCAGCTCCAGGCGCGCCTCGAGCGCTTGGCCGCCCGCGGGGCGCGCCGCTCCCGCCGCGCGGCCGAAGAGGCCTCCCCCGAGCGCCGCGCGGCCTTTGAGCGCCTGACCGGCTCGTTCGAGCAAAACAAAGGCAGCCTGCCATGGCCCGCCGAGGGGGTCGTCACCGAGGAGTACGGCCTCCAGACCGACCCCGTGCATGGCACTAAGACGCCCAACCCCGGCGTCATGCTCGGCACCGAGCCGCAGGCGCAGGTGCAGGCCGTCTTCGAGGGCCAGGTCACGCGCATCGACAAGGTGCCGGACCTGGGCACCGTCGTCTTCGTGCGCCACGGGCAGTACCTCTCGCTCTACGGCAACCTCTCGCTCGTGTACGCCGGCGAGGGAGACGAGATCAAGGCGGGCGCCCCCGTCGGCCGTGCCGGGACCGACAGCGCCCCGCGCGGGGCGGGCGTCTTCTTCGGGCTCTTTCGCGGAGGCAGGTCCTTCGACCCGGCCGACTGGCTGCGCTCGCGGTAGCGCAGGGCGCGTGGCGTTCCTCGGAGCGAGGAGCGCCGCCGGATGAAAAAACGCCGAGCGCCCCTCGCCAAGCGCCACGCGCATTCATGCCGGCTCTTCCGGGGACCGGCCCAGGTGCTCTTCGAGGAGGCGCACGTTGCGGTTATTGGCCTTGAAGGCCACGTCGAAGAGGTCGCCGATGAGCGGGACCGAGCCCAGCAACGCGTCGATCAGGATGTTCAAAAGCATCTGCGCGACCTTCGCGTAGGGCGCGCCCATCCGAATGGCCTCGAAGGGCACGTAGAGCGACACGATGGCCGAGGCGAAGTCCCCGACGCCGGGAAGGAGGCCGACGATTCCTTCGAGGCCCATCTCGAAGTTGGTGCCGGGCACCGTGAAGGCGCTGTCCAAAAGCTCGGCGAAGCGGCGCAGGCGGTTCAGGGCCGCCTCGCGCTCGGCGGTGGTGTCGAAGTTTTCCTCGCGGTCGAGCGTGATCGTGGAGTCGGCAGAAGCCATGACCGGGCGCTGGGGGAAGAGGCGGACGGAGAGCAACCGAGAACGTGCGAGGCGGCGTGGCCTCGCTTCGGGGGCCTCACGGGGCGCGCCGCCCCAGAGGTCCGGCAGTGCACGCAGCGGGGCGCGTGGCTTCCGAAAGGATTACACCGGGCGGGAGCGCGCAGCAGCGGCAACGCCCCCCTTTCGCCGAGCCCGGCCGCTCCCTTCACAGACAATTCCGCCCGCCCGCCCGCACCGTGGCGGGAACGCCCCCCGGGACGAACGATTCTTCCTAATCGCCTACTTCCAGCGATAAGGCCCCTCTTTCCTCTCACCCTTTCCCTCTTCCCTCAAGCGAAATGGCAGACGGAGGCACCTACGACTGCATTATCATCGGCACCGGGCCGGGCGGCTACGAGACGGCCATCCGCGCCGCCCAGCTCGGCATGGACACCGCCGTGGTCGAGAAAGACAAGCTCGGCGGCGTCTGCCTGAACGTCGGCTGCATCCCGACGAAGGCGCTTCTGAAAAGCGCCGAGGTCATGGCCGACGCGCAGCACCTCGACGACTTCGGGCTGGAGCTGGACGGCGAGGTGACGGCCAACTTCGAGAAGGTCGTCGAGCGTAGCCGCGGGGCCAGCAACCAGATGAACCAGGGCGTCGGCTACCTGATGAAAAAGAACGACATCGACGTGCTCTACGGGAAGGGCACCCTCGCCGGCGAGGGCCAGGTCCACGTCGAGCCCTCCACCAACATGGACGGTGAAGAGATCGGCGAAGAGCTGACCGCCGAGGCCGACCACATCGTCATCGCCACCGGGGCGCGGCCCAACGAGATCCCGCCGCTCCCCATCGACGAGGAACAGGTCGTCAGCTACCGCGGGGCGATGCTCCAGACCGAGCAGCCGGATCGCCTCGTGGTCGTCGGCGCGGGGGCCATCGGGGTGGAGTTCGCCTACTTCTACCAGAACATGGGCACCGACGTGACCTTGGTGGAGGTTGAGGACCGCATCGTGCCCGCCGAAGACGAGGAAATCTCGAAAGAGCTCGCCGCGTCCTACAAGAACACCGGCGTCGACATCATGACCGGCGCGCAGGTGCAGGGCTTCGAGGAAAACGGCGAGGCGCTTGCGGTGGAGGTCGAAACCGACGGCGGAGGCGGGCGTGGAGCTGGACGACACCGGCCACATCGCCACCGACGAGTTTTACCGCACCGGCGCCGACGGCCTCTACGCCATCGGCGACGTGAGCGGGGCGCCGTGGCTCGCGCACAAGGCCAGCCACGAGGGCATCCTGTGTGTCGAGAAGATCGCGGACAAGGACGTGCGCCCCTTCTCGATGCTGGACGTGCCGGCCTGCACGTACTGCCAGCCGCAGATCGCCTCCGTCGGCCACACCGAGGCGGAGGCCGAGGAGGAAGGCTACGACATCAAGGTCGGCAAATTCCCCTTCCAGGCCAACGGCAAGGCCGTCGGCGCGGGCCATCCCGAGGGCTTCGTGAAGATGATCTACGACGAGAAGTACGGCGAGCTCCTGGGCGCGCATATCATCGGCCACAACGCCACCGAGATGATCGCGGAGGTCGTCAGCGCGCGGACGCTGGAGACGACCGGCCACGAGATCATGGAGTCGATGCACCCGCACCCGACGCTCTCGGAGGCGGTCATGGAGGCGAGCCGCGTGGCCTACGGCGAGCCGATTAATATTTGAGAGGCCCGCGTCGCTCGCTGAAGGGGGAAGGCACGAAGGCGGGGCTTCTCATGGGCAGACGCCCCTTCCCAAAGCAGGCCGGGCGCGCCGGCCACGGCGACCGATCCGAGGAGGCCGCCGCCTGTTGCCTTGGTGCGTGCGGGGCGCGTGGTTACCGCACCACCGCGCCGGGCTCGCCCTCGCCGCTCACGAGCGTCAGCCGCCCCTCGCGGTCCTCGGCCATCAGGACCATACCCTGGCTCTCGTGGCCGAACATTTCCTTCGGCGCCAGATTGGCGACTAGGACCACGCGGCGGCCCTCCATCTCACTCGGGCTGTACTGCTCGGCCACGCCCGCGAGCACCTGCCGCTGCTCGAAGCCCAGGTCCACCTGCAGGCGAATCAGCTTGTCGGCCCCCTCGACGGGCGCCGCCTCGGTGACGCGGCCCGTGCGCAGGTCCATGTCCATGAAGTCGTCGAAGGCGATCTCGTCTTTGAGCGGCGCGTAGCCGGCCTCCGCAGGCGTCTTCGCGGGTGGGGACTCAGCCGGGGCGGCATCGGAAGCGGCGTTGCTGGCTCCGAGTTTGCTCATTTGCTGCTGAATGGTCTGGTCTTCGACTTTAGCGAATAGGATCTCGGGCGTGCCGATGGCGTGGCCGGCGTCGAGGATCGGTGCGGCGGCGTCGTCCCAGCCGATCCGGTCGTCATTGTCCCCGGCATCGCCTTCGGGCGTGGAGGGGCGCACGCGGCCGTCCAGGCGCAGCATGTCGCGCAGCTTCGCCGCCGCGCCGGGCAGGACCGGCTCGGCCAGCACGCTGAGCGACGCGCAAAACTGGAGGGACACGTGCACGGTGTTGGCGCACGCCTGCGGGTCGCTTTCGCGCGTGTGCCACGGCGCGGTGTCGTTGAAGTACTTGTTGCCGCGCCGCGCGAGGGCCATCGTCTCCTGGGCGGCCGCGCGCATCCGGTAGCCTTCGTAGGCGCGGCCGACCTCAGCGGTCGCCTCCGCGAGCGCGTCGAGGGCCGCGCGGTCCTCCTCGGAGGGCGCGCGGAGCGGCGGGACGAGCCCGTCGAAGTAGTCCTGGCAGAAGGTCAGCGCGCGGTGAACGAAGTTGCCCAGCACGTCGGCGAGCTCGCCGTTGACGCGGTTCTGGAAGCCTTCCCAGGAGAAGTCCGCGTCCTTCGTCTCCGGTAGCGTGGACGCCAGGGCGTAGCGCAGCAGGTCGGCCGGGTGGTCGCGGTCGGCGAAATCGTCCAAGAACTCGTGCAGCCACACCGCCCAGCCGCGCGAAGTGGAGAGCTTGCGCCCCTCGATGGTGAGAAACTCGTTGGCCGGCACGTTCTCCGGCAGCACGTACCCGCCCCGCGCCTGGAGCATGGCCGGAAACATGACGCAGTGAAAGACGATGTTGTCCTTGCCGATGAAGTGAATGAGGCGGCTGTCGTCGCGTTGCCAATAGTCTTTCCAGCGCTCCGGGTCGCCTTGCTGCGCGCCCCATTCCTTCGTGGCGCTGATGTAGCCGACCGGCGCGTCGAACCAGACGTAGAGGACCTTCCCCTCGGGGTCCATGCCGGCCTCCTCGGCCACGCCGGGCGGGACGGGGACGCCCCAGGGCAGGTCTCGCGTAATGGCGCGCTCGCGCAGGCCCTCGCCGAGCCAGCTCTGCACCTGGCCGCGCACGTTGGGCTTCCAGTCGCTCGCGGCGTCGTCGAGCCAGGCCTCCAGGTCCGCCTGCAGGCGGTCAAGCGGCAGGTAAAAGTGCGTGGCTTCTTTCTCGACGGGCTCCGCGTCGGTCAGAACGCTTCGGGGGGCGATCAGCTCGTCGGGGCTGAGGTCCGAGCCGCAGTCCTCGCACTGGTCGCCGTAGGCGTCGTCGTAGCCGCAGACCGGGCAGGTGCCGCGCACGAAGCGATCCGCCAGGAAAAGCTCCGCCTCGGGGTCGTAGAGCTGCTCGGCGGTGCGGAGGGTGAGGGCGTCCTTCTCAGCGAGCGCGCGGAAGAAGCCCTGCGCCGTCTCGCGGTGCGTCTCGGAGGTGGTGCGCCCGTAATGGTCGAAGCTCATCCCAAAGCGGGCGAAGTGCTCCTCGATCTGCGCGTGGAACTCGTCGACCACGTCCTGCGCGTCGCGGTCTTCTCGAAGGGCGCGTAGGAAAATGGGCACGCCCATTTCGTCGGAACCGCAGATGAAGGCCACGTCGCGGCCCTTCAGGCGCTGGTAGCGGCAGAAGAGGTCCGCCGGCAGGTACGCCCCCGCCAGGTGGCCGATGTGGATGGGGCCATTGGCGTAGGGGAGCGCGGCGGTCACGAGCAGGCGGTCCTCGCGGTCGCCAGAGTCGGGCATGGATGTAAGGATTCGCAGGCGGGCGGCGAACAAACGGGGGGCGGGGCGAATCAAAGTATAGCGTTCGCTGGCCTCAGCCTCAACGCAGACGCCCCTCTGTTTACAGAAAATGCGCCTATGCCCGACGTTGCCTCCGACGATCCCCCCCTCGATCCACGCACCGCTGACGTCTACCGCACCACCGGCGAGACGGACGTAACCGTGCGCCTGGCGCTGGACCCCGGCCGCGACGACGCCTCCGCGCCCGACTGTGACACGGGCGTCGCCTTCTTCGACCACATGCTCGACGCGCTCGCGCGGCACGGCGGCCTGGAGCTGGAGGCGCGTTGCAACGGCGACCTTGCGACCGGACCGCACCACACCGTCGAGGACACTGGCATCGCGCTGGGGCAGGCGCTGCGGCAGGCCCTCGGCGAGAAGGAGTACGTGGCGCGCTATGGCCACGCCTGCGTGCCGATGGATGAGGCCCTCGCCCGCGCGGCCGTGGACCTCTCGGGCCGGTTCCACCTGTCCTTCGAAGCGGACTTTTCGCGCGAGCGGGTCGGCGACTTCTCCACCGAGATGACGCGGCACTTCTGGCGCTCGCTCGCCGAGCACGCGCGCCTGGCGATGCACCTGGACCTCCTGAAAGGCGAGAACGCGCACCACCAGGTGGAGGCGCTCTTCAAGGCGGGCGCCCGCGCGCTCCGCGAGGCCACGCGGCGCGACCCCGCCGGCGACCGCACGCCCTCGACGAAAGGCGTGCTGTGATTGCAGGACGGCGGGCCGCACTCGCGTCGCCCGTCGTCGTCGGTTCATCGTTTTTCTCTTTCCTCTTCCCCGTTCCCTCGTGCCTGAAACCACGATCATCGACTACGGCATCGGCAACCTGCGCTCCATTGAGAAGGCGCTGGAGCACGTGGGCGCAGGGCCGGTGCGCACCGACAACCCCGCGCGTATCGCCGAGGCGGAGCGGCTCGTGCTGCCGGGCGTGGGCGCCTTCGGGGCGTGCATCGGTGAGATCCGCGAGCGGGGGCTGGAAAAACCGATCCGCGAGGCGGCCGGGGCTGGCACGCCGCTGCTGGGCGTGTGCGTAGGGATGCAGCTTCTCTTCGAGACGGGCGAGGAGCACGGCTCGCACGACGGGCTGGGCCTGCTGGACGGGCGCGTGGCCCACTTCCACGCGCCCGCAGCCCCTTCGGAAAACGGTACGGCCAGCGACGCGAGCGCGCTGACGGTGCCACACATGGGCTGGAATACCGCCGAGGCCACGCGCCCCTCGCCGCTCCTGCGCGAACTGGGCGGCCCCGTTGAAGAGGAGAAGGCCAGTGCGCCGTATTTCTACTTTGTGCACTCATACTGCGCGCGCCCTTCCCATACCGGCGACGTGCTGGCCACGACGACCTACGGGCCGCGCGCCTTCCCGGCGGTCGTGCAGCGAAACAACGTTTTCGGCGTGCAATTCCACCCGGAGAAAAGCCAGACCGCCGGCCTGCGCCTGCTCGAAAATTTTGCTGCCCTGTGAGCGCGCGGCGCGTGGCCCGGAGCGATCTCCCGCGCCGCCACGCCCAAACCCCCACACTCCTGCGCTTCCCCTTCAGCGTGGCTCTCGTTCTTCCCGCTCTCGACCTGCGCGGCGGCCGGTGCGTGCGCCTCCGTCAGGGCGACTATGCCGAGGAGACGGTCTACTTCGACGACCCCGTCAAGATGGCGAGGCTGTGGCGCGTGCAGAACGCCTGCGCGCTTCACGTGGTGGACCTCGACGCGGCGCGCGGCGGCCTCGGTGGTGAGGGCGAAGACAACCGCGACGCCATCGGGGCCATCTGCGAGGCGCTCGACGTGCCCGTGCAGCTGGGCGGCGGCATTCGCTCGCTGGAGGCCATCGAGGCGGCCCTGGAGATGGGCGTCTACCGCGTGGTGATCGGCACGGCGGCAGTGCGCGAGCCGGCGCTCGTCTCCGAGGCCATCGAGCGCTTCGGATGCCGGCGCGTGGTCGTCAGCATCGACGCGGAGGACGGGGAGGCGCGCGTGGACGGCTGGACGGAAGGCGGCGGCACCGGCGTGGCCGAGCTCGCGCTCGACATGGAAGAGCGCGGCGTGCGGCGCTTCGTCTACACCGACATCCGCCGCGACGGGACGATGGAGGGGCCGAACGTGGAGGCGTACCGCACGCTGGGGCAACGCCTCCACAAGGCCAAGATCACCGCCAGCGGGGGCGTGGGCGGGTACGACGACCTCCTGCGCATCCAGGAGCTGGCGCCCTACGGAGTGGACTCTGTCATCGTGGGGCGCGCGCTCTACGAAAATGCCTTTCCCTGCCAGCAGTTCTGGGCCTGGAACGACTTGGACAGCGTGGACCTCGACCGCTTCTCGACCGCGCAGCTCAAGGACGAGGCGTTGCCATCGGATTGCTGAAAAGGACCGCGGCCCGTGGACGGCAGACGGGAGACGGTCAATCGAGCATCTCCAATCGGAGATCGAAAATCGAAGGGCCGCTTTCGGTCGCCGTGGTGCTCGTAGGCGGCAACCGCGGATACTACGAGTGCGCGTGCTAGAGAAAGACGGCAACGCCTACCGCTTGCGCTCGTTCAGGCAAAAGCAGCGCGTCGCTTTTTGCCGGCGCGCGCGCTGTTGTGCGCACGACGGTCCGGGGGAAAATCGCAAGCGCCGGGCGTCCTCCGACATCCGCAATCCCCAAATCGCCATGCCGCTGGCCAAGCGCATCATTCCGTGCCTCGACGTGGACGACGGGCGCGTCGTCAAGGGGGTCAACTTCGTAGACCTCCGCGACGCGGGCGACCCTGTCGAGCAGGCCCAGTTCTACGACCGCGCCGGGGCCGACGAGCTCGTCTTCCTCGACATCACGGCCACGCACGAAGGGCGCGACATCATGCGCGATGTGGTGCGCCGCACGGCCGACCAGGTGTTCATCCCGCTCACCGTGGGCGGCGGGCTGCGGAGCGTGGCCGACATGCGCGCGATGCTTCACGCCGGCGCCGACAAGGTGGCGATCAACTCCGCCGCCGCGCGCGACCCTGAACTGATCGCCCGCGGGGCCGAGGCATTCGGGAGCCAGTGCGTCGTCGTCGCCATCGACGCGAAACGCGTGGCCGACGGCGACGACCAACGCGACGGCGATCCGCGCTGGGAAGTTTTCACCAGCGGCGGGCGCATGGCCACAGGGCGGGACGCTGTCGAGTGGGCCGCCGAGGCGGAGCGGCGCGGCGCGGGCGAGATCCTGCTGACCTCAATGGACCGCGACGGGACCCAAAGCGGCTACGACCTCGACCTGCTGCGCGCCGTGGCCGGGCCGGTGTCGGTTCCCGTCATCGCCTCGGGCGGGGCCGGCAACCTGGAGCACCTGCGCGCGGGACTGGCCGAGGGCCACGCCGACGCCGTGCTGGCCGCCTCCATCTTTCACTTTCGCACCCACAGCGTGCCGCAGGCCAAGCGCTTTCTGCGCGAGGCCGGCCTCGCGGTGCGCCCCCCTGCCGACGACGCCCCCTCCGAGGAACCTGCTTCCGACGATGCCCCGGCTGCCGCCAATGGCTGACGAACCCGACGACCCCCGTGCTGGCGAACCCGACGCGAGCGAACCCGCCCCGGGCCACGCCACCCACGCGCGCCTCCTGAAAGGCGCCGCCGTGCTGGCCGTGGGACTGGGCCTCGCCATCGTGGCGTGGCTGATCGACAAGGCCGTGCGCTACCCCGAGGTGCAGGCCACGCAGCTCGGCTCGGTGGCGCCCTTCTGGGTGCCCTTTGCGACCTTCATTGCCATCTGCGTGGCCCTGATCGCGCGGCTGTTCTGGCGCGCGGCCCGGCGGGTGGAAGACGGCGAGGACCTCTTCGCCCAGCGCCACCGCCGCCGCCGCGCGGGCGAGGACCCGGCGGCCGGCGACGAGCCGTAGCGTTTTTTCCCACCCGAGCCATGCGCGGGCGGCTCTGCAGAGAGCCCTACTGGCCATCCCGCCAAAAACGAGGGCGCGCTCGGTCCGGTGTCCCCGGCAGGAGTCGAACCTGCGGCGCGCGGCTTAGGAGGCCACTGCTCTGTCCACTGAGCTACGGGGACGGAGGGGGCGGCGCGTGTCCGCTTGTCACGAACCGCCGGCCCCGCCTTCCCGGTTCCCTTGGAGGATTTCGCCGAGCGGCTTGCGCTCCAGGTCCGGCACCTCGGCACCGGAGGCCGGGTAGCCGACGGGGAAAAGAATGTACGGGCGGGCGTGCGGGGTGTCATTTCGCCGCGGCGTTGCCTACGTTGCTTCCCCCACTCCCGCTCTTCCACGCCCCGCGCCCAGAACGTGGCTGCCTCGCGCCGTGCCGTTGCCAGCTGGGCGCTCTACGACTTCGCCAACTCGGCGTTCAACACGCTGGTCGTCACGTTCGTCTACTCGACGTACTTCACGCAAGAGATCGCCGCGAGCGAGACGACCGGCACGGCGCTCTGGAGCAACGCCGTCACCGCCTCGGCAATCTTGGTCGCGGTGCTCTCGCCGTTTCTGGGCACGCTGGCGGACCGCAGCGGACGGCGCAGGCTGCTGCTCTTCGGCGCCACAGCGATCAGCGTGGCCGCGACGGCGGCGCTCTTTTTCCCGCAGGCCGGCGACGTCTGGGCGGCTCTGGGGCTCTTCGTCGTGGCAAACACAGCCTTCGAGCTGGCCTTCGTCCTCTACAACGCCTTCCTGCCAGAGCTGGCCTCCGAGGAACGCATCGGGCGCGTCAGTGGGTACGGGTGGGCGCTCGGCTACGCCGGCGGGCTCGGGGCGCTCGCGCTCGGCTACGCGGCCTTGATCGCGCCGTCCGAGCCGCTGCTCTTTTCCACGGAGGGCGGGGCGAACGTGCGGGCCACCTGCCTGCTGGTGGCCGCGTGGTTCGCTGTCTTCAGCGTACCGATTTTCCTGTTCGCGCCAGCGGGGCGCGCGGCCCGGGCGGGGCGGCCGGACTTCGGCGCGGCCTTCCGCGAGAGCTTCGAGGCGTTGCGCGAGACCTTCGGCACGATCCGGCGCTTCCGGCAGGTGGTGCGGCTGCTCGTGGCGCGGCTCTTCTACAACGACGGGCTGCTGACGATCTTCAACTTCGGGGCAATCTACGCCAGCGGCACGTTCGGTTTCTCGTTCAACGAAATCTTCCTCTTCGGCATCGCGCTGAACGTGGCGGCGGGGCTGGGCGCTTTCGCCTTCGGCTTCGTGGACGACCGGCTCGGCGGCAAGACGACGCTGCTGGTCAGCGTGGCGGGGCTGGCGGCGGCCACGCTGATGGCGCTGCTGGCCCCGTCGAAGGCGTGGCTGTGGGCGGCCGGGGCGCTCGTGGGGCTGTTCGCCGGGCCGAACCAGTCGGCCAGCCGCTCGCTGCTGGGACGCTTCACGCCGCCGGCCAAGAAGGGCGAGTTCTTCGGCTTT
This sequence comes from Bacteroidetes bacterium QS_9_68_14, assembly GCA_003022535.1. Lineage (GTDB taxonomy): Bacteria > Bacteroidota > Rhodothermia > Rhodothermales > Salinibacteraceae > QS-8-64-10. The sequence continues at coordinate 6,703 of PXTT01000068.1, read as the reverse complement.
TTCGCTTTCAGCGGCAAGGCCACAGCGTTCGTCGGGCCGGCGCTCTTCGGGGCGATGACGGCGGCCTTCGACACGCAGCGCGCGGGCGTGGCCTCGGTGCTGGCGTTCTTCGCGGTGGGGGCGGCGCTGCTTCTGGGGGTGGACGAGGCCGAGGGGCAGCGCGTGGCCCGGCGCGAGGCGAACACGGCGTGAGGCGCGGGGTTCTTTTGCAGGGGCGTTGCCCCTTTCGGGCACAGCGCGCGGTGCCCCTCCGGTTCCCCACGACTTGCAAACCAGCGAGCGCAAGCGAGCGGACGACCCACGACCCGCGCACTTCTTCCTTTTCCCTTTCCCTGCACGACGATGCCTACCATCTCTGACGTCGCCGGCGCGCTCGAAGCGTGGGCGCCCCCTGGCAGCGCCCAGGACTACGACAACGTCGGGCTCCAGGTCGGCGACGCTTCGCGGCCTGTCGAGCGCGGCCTCGTGGCGCTCGACATGACACCCGGCGTGCTCGAAGAGGCAAGCCACACGGGCGCCGATCTTGTGGTGACGCATCATCCGCTGCTCTTTCGCCCGCTGGGCGCGCTCACTGCCGGCGGCGGGTTCCCCAATGCGCTGGCGCTGCGGTTGGCGGAGGCGGGCGTCGCGCTCTACGCTGCGCACACGAACCTCGATGCAGCGCCCGGCGGCGTCTCCTTTGCGCTGGCGGAGCAGCTGGGGCTCGCGGACGTCGGCTTTCTCGGCGGCATGGACGGGGCGATGCGCAAGCTGGTTGTCTTCGTGCCGGAGGGGCACGCGCGCCGCGTTCACCGCGCGATGGCGGAGGCCGGCGCCGGCCAGATCGGTGACTACGAGGCGTGCGCCTTCTTTGGACGCGGCACTGGTTTCTTTCGCCCCGGCGAGGGGGCCGACCCGTTCACGGACACGCCCGCCGGCGAGCTGGAAGAGGCGCGCGAGGTGCGCCTGGAGGTGCAAGCCGAGCAGTGGCACCTGCCGGCCGTCCGCGCGGCGATGACGGAGGCGCACCCCTACGAGGAGGTCGCCCACGACGTGTACCCCGTCGAAGGCGCCACGGGCAACGCGGGCCTCGGGGCCGTCGGCACGCTGCCGGCGCCGGAGCCGCTTTCGGCGTTCCTGGAGCGCACCGCCGACGCGCTGGGCGCGGGGAGCCTGCGCTACGCCGGCCCGGACCCCGAAGAGGCGCGCGTGGAGCGCGTAGCCGTCTGCGGCGGAGCCGGGAGCGACTTCGTGGGAAAAGCCCAGGCCGCCGGCGCCGACGCCTACGTCACTGCCGACGTGACGTACCACGAGTTCTTCGAGGTGCTTTCTGCTGAAGACGGCCACGCACAGATGGCCTTCATCGACGCGGGCCACTACGAGACGGAGGCCGTCACCGAACGCCTCTTGCGCGATTTTCTCGCGGAGCACGTTCCCGAGGCTGACTGGCGCGTGACCGAGGAGCGCACCGGCCCGGTGCGCACGTTCGTGCCGGGCGCATAGCCGTTCGCGCGCGGCGCGGAGCACGGGGCGTTCTTCGGGAAGAGGGCGTTGCTCCGGGAAAAGGCGTTGCTGCTCCGAAGGCCTGCTGCACGCTCCGGCGCGTTTTCGCACGGAATGGAAAGATCGGCGCCCTTGGCCGCGAACCTGCTGCTCGCCTGCTCGTTTTTTCAAGGTAGGCGGCGTCCCACCTCGTTTCGAAAGCTGCAACTCTTGGTACGAGACTTCCCCCTTCAAACCGCGCACGCGCCCTATGCCTGCTACCAAAGAAAGCACGTCGATCCCCGAGCAGCTTCGCGCGCTGATCCGGCTGCAACACATTGACAATCGAATCGACCAGATCCACAAGCTGCGCGGGGACCTGCCCGAGGAAATCCAGGACCTCGAAGACGAAGAAGCCGGTCTTCAGACGCGCCTTCAGAAGTACAAGGACGAACTCCAGGAGATGAAAGTGTCGGCCAGCCAGGCGGAGACTGACATCAAGGAGGCCGAGACGATGATCGAGAAGTACGAAGACCAGCAGCTCCAGGTGCGCAACAACCGCGAGTACGACGCGCTTACCAAGGAGATCGAGACGCAGAAGGAACGCATTGCCGACGCGCGCACCAAGATCGAAGAGGCCGAGGAGTCGGAGGACGAGTACGACGAGGCCATCGCCGAGACCGAGGAGCGCCTCGAAGACCTCGAAGACCTCCTCGAAGAGAAGCGTGAAGAGCTCGACTCCGTCCTCGAAGAAACCGAGGAACAGCAGGAGCGCCTCGAAGAGATTCGCGAGGAGGCCGAGGAGAAAGTCAGCGACCGTTACCTGCGCGCCTACGAGCGGCTGCGCGAGCGGCTGCGCGACGGGCGGGCCGTGGTGCCGCTGGAGCGCGGGGCCGCCGCCGGTTTCGCCGTTCCGCCGCAGCGGCAGGTGGAGATTCGCCAGCGCAACCGCATCATCGTCAGCGAGCAGGACGGCCGCGTCATCACCGACAAGGAACTCTATGACGAAACCGTCGAAGAAATGGAAATCTGAGGTGAGTAGCGAAAGGGGAATCGGGCTTCTCTCGAAAAGAGCCGTTCCCTATTCTCCGCTCACCGCCCCTTTGGCGTGCCGGCCGGCGCATCGCTCCGCTTGCCCGGGGCTTCGCCTTCGCGGCGTGGCTTCCGGCAGCGGTGAGGAAAGTCCGAACGCCGCCGGGCACCGTGCTTCCTAACGGGAAGGCGCCCTTCCGAGCAACGCTTCGGGAGGGCGACGGCAGACGTGCCACAGAAAAGTAGACCGCCGATGGCGTGCCTTCGGGCAACGCGCAGGCAAGGGTGCAACGGTGCGGTAAGAGCGCACCGGCGCCTGCGGTGACGCAGGCGGCCGGGCCAACCCCACGGGGCGCAAGGCCCAGCAGCGCTGCACCGGCCTCGTCGCCTTCGGCAACGGGGCTGGATATGGCGGCCCGTCGAAACGCTACGGCCGGCCTTGCCGGCCGCCGGCGTTGCAGCGCGGGTAGGCCGCTCGAGGCGACCGGCGACGGTTGCCCGTAGATAAATGATCGCGCTCCCCGACGCTCGGCGCCCCTTCAGCGACGTCGGCGCGGGTAGACCGAATTCGGCTTACAGGCCGGCACGCCTCGCTTCTTTCGCTGAGACGCAAAAAGCGAAAAGGCCGCTCCCTCCCTCCCGGCGAGGCGAGCGGCCTTTTTGGTGTGCGCTTCTTGGCGTGCGTTTCAGAAGTAGAGTGAGACGCCGAGGCGCGCGCCCTGCGAGCGCAGCAGGAGCGGCGGCGTCGTCTGCTCGAAGCCTCGGGGCTCCTCCCGGCCGCTGGTCAACTTTTGGGTTGTACGGTCCTCCTCGGTCGCCGCTGGTACTCCATCAGCAGGCGGTACTCTGCGCTCAGGCTCAGGTCCGGACGCACGAACCACTCGCCCCCAGCACAGCCGACGCCCCGACCCCGAGCGTGCGGCTGCCCGTTCTCGGTCTCCTCCCGGGCGCAGCTGGCGGCCTCCGGCCCCGTCCCTTAGAGGAGCGTGGTGGGCTGCTCCACGGACGCGTAGCGCACGTACTGCGCGCTCAGCGACACGCGTTGCTGGTCTTGCTGGGCCGTCGCTCGTTACCCGTGCCCTCTCCCGACGAGTCGCCGAGTGCTTCGCGCGGTCCGGTTTCCCGAAAATCCGCCGTCAGCGAGGCCCGCACGCAGAGCGCTGCGTGGCGAGAAATGCCGCTTGGCCGAGAGCGCGCTTCCCTGAAACGAGCCGAGCGCGAAGTTCTGCATGACCTGGAACTGAAGGGTCCCGGCGCCTGCTTCGAGGTGTGGCTCGTCCTCCTCGTCCTTGGTCGTCGCGTACTGCGCCTGAGCACGCTCGGCCACGCTCCCGCCCAGCATCAGGCCAAAAAGAAGGGCAAGAAACAAGAAGCGAGGCTTGCGAGAGGGCGTCGGATGGGGCCCCTTTTGCTCGAAAAATGGAGCGCGAGACCGGCCCCATCTATTGCCCGTCGCCGCCCTGCTGCGGGGCTTGCTGTGGACCCCCGGGAGGCTGTTGCTGGCTGCCGGGCGCCTGCTGGCAGGGGGCCTCTTCCGCTCCCTCGTCGATGGCGAAGTTCGTCAGGATGCACAGCGTGATGAAGAGCGCCGCGAGCGTCCACGTGGCGCGCTGCAACAGGTTGGGCGCCTGTCGGGCGCCGAGCACTTCGCGCGTGGCTCCGCCCCCAGCGATGCCGGCCAGGCCGCCGCCTTTGCCGCTCTGCAGGAGCACGACGACGATGAGCAAAAGCGCCAGCAGCGCGATAAACCCGATCAGGATCGAAAAGAAAATCATGGCGGCCAGAGCGGGAAGCGAGCGGAGCGGTTTGCGGCTGAAGGTAAGAGCGCCGCGTAAGCACAATAAACGAGAAGGCAGCCGGCAGGTTTTCTTTAGCGGAGCCTCTTCTCGCCCGCTTCGCTCGTTTGCAGAAACGCTTCGGCCATTGTGAGCGCCGCAACGGTCTTGGCGTCCTGAATCCTGCTCGCGCGTACTTTCTGCATCGCCTCGGCGAAACGGGGGTGCACGACCTCCATGAACTCGCCTCGCTCGCGGTCGGGGGCTGTGCGCTCGAGGTCTTCGGCCACGAAGAGGTGGATGATCTCGTTGCTGTACCCGATGGCGGGGTAGGTCGCCCCCATGCGGTGGAGCGTGCCTGCGCGCAGGCCCGCCTCCTCTTCCAGCTCGCGGCAGGCTACCTCTACAGGCGCCTCGCCGGGATGATCGATTTTGCCAGCCGGCACTTCCAGAAACTCCGCTCCCGCCGCGTAGCGGAACTGGCGCAGCAACGCCGTCGAGCCGTCTGCGAAGAGGGGTACCACCGCCGCTGCCCCAGGATGGTCGATCCACTCGCGGGGTACAATCTGGCCGTCGGGGAGCTCGACCTCGTCGCGGTGTGCTTTCAGGAGCACCCCGTCGAGAAGCTGCTCGGTGCGAACCCGTGTTTCGCGCAGCGGCGTGTCTCCGAAGCGCCCGGAAGCGTCGGTAGAGAAAGCGTCGTTAGGCACGTTTTGTGTGTTAGCTTGGAGAGAAATGGCAAATAAATGGTCAAATAAGATCTCTTTGAGATTCACTTCCGTCGCCGAGGGCCAGCATGACGGCTGCCGCTGCCGCGAGTGCGGCCGTCTCGGCGCGCAGGCGGCGTGGCCCCAGCGACACGATCGTCGCGCCGGCCTCCTCAGCCGCCTCGACCTCGTCGCTCGAGAAGCCCCCCTCTGGCCCCACCAGCACGCGAAGCCGGCGCCCGGGCGAGACGCCGGCCAGCGCCTCCGTGAGCGAGGGGTCGGCAGCGGGGCGGCGATGCGCGAGAAGCGTGTGGCCGGGCGGCGTGCCCTCGGGGCCACGCAGGGCCTCCGGGAAGGGCGTCGGCGCGTCGAGGCGCGGCAGGCGTGAGCGCCCGCTCTGCTTGAGCGCGGCGCGCAAGAGGCGCTCGGCACGGTCGGCGCGCAGCGTGTCGCGCTCGGCGTGGCGCGTGCGAAGCGGGACGAGGCGCGTGGCGCCCAGCTCGACGGCCTTTTCGAGAAAAGTCTCGTAGCGGGCGCGCCTTTTAAGCAGTCCCAGCCCCAGCGCCAGCTGGTAGGGCGGCTCGCCGGCTTCGTTCTGCGTGTCCAGGATCGTGCCGACGGTTTTCTCTTCGCCGGTCTGCTCCAGGCGCACGCGGTGCCGGCGTCCTTCCCCGTCTACGACCCAGATCTCGTCGCCCTGCGTGTGGCGGAGGGCGCGCGTGGCGTGGCGCGCCTCGCCGGGCGGGAGGACGAGACGCCGGCCATGCACGGCGCTGGGCGGAGCGAAAAAGGCCGTCGTCACGGCGGCGGAGCGAACGTTCGGCGAGAAGGGGGCATCGGTCGGGCAACGCGCGCGGCTGCCGCGAGGTGCCCGCCCCGGGAGCACCTCGGTTGCGTGCAGGAGTTCCTGCGGCGCGCCCCAACGGGGCTACGCAGAAAATTCGCTTTTCACAGGCGACGGATGCGACCCCACGGTGAACCCTGCCGCGCTTGGGTCGTTAGTGGAGCACAGATCCTCGGTAGCTCAGCGGCAGAGCATGCGACTGTTAATCGCATTGTCGCGGGTTCGAATCCCGCCCGAGGAGCCGCCCCCGAAAACAGCGAAATTGGCCCGTAGGCGCCCTGAAGCGGTGTTTGCGGGCTTTTTTGCGGGAGCCGACGCAGTGCCGTAGTCCTTATGTGTCACCTGCACGTCGGAGTGCCCGAGAAATGGGCCTGCACCATCGGGAGCGGCGCGCCGTTCTGCATCATCCACGACGCGGCGGCGTGGCACAGGCCGCGAAAGCTGATGCGTTCGGGGAGCTTGGCGCGCACCGCGGACGGATTTCACCGCGAGCTCGGCCTGTCGGTCAACGGCCTGCTCTACGACTCGCTGCGGCCCGATCTGGCGAAGCGGCTTGACGCGCCCAGCTTCAGCGTCGGAGCAAGCGTGCTCCGCTCCTTTCGACGTCTGTTCAGAGGATGGGGATGGAGCGGCCCAAAGGCCGTGAGGTTTCTCCCCCCCCTCTCCCCAACGGCTCGAAACGTGACGATCGTCCGCGGAAGGAGTGAGAAAGACAGCCACAGCGGAGCTACGACCGTCGTTTCGCCAAATTATCGCTCGATGACAATTCCACTGGCGCCCACGGCGATGTCGGGACTGCCGATGGCAACCGCCTTGAGGTTTTCGCCCGTGGGCGTGGACTCCCGGTTCCATTCCCCGGCGGTCAGGTCGTACACCACGCCCCC
>PXTT01000067.1 GCA_003022535.1 Bacteroidetes bacterium QS_9_68_14 | reverse complement strand
CGCAGCCTCGTGGAGGCGTAAGCGCAGCCGCGCAGGCGCACCGCCGCGCTGGCGGCTAGGTGGCTGGCGAACCGTTGCGCTCCTGGTCCATGCGCGCTCGCGCCCGGCGCAGGCGAGTGGTACGCGCGGGATCGTGCCCCAGCCACGCCAACGCATCAGCGCGCTCGCCGAACGTGCGTACTTCCGCCTTGGGGCTCAGAATCGCCATCGCGGCTTGGAAGAGGGTTTCGTGCTCCTGCGTGCGCACCACGCTCGCCACGTGGTAGGGCTGCCTCGCGCGCACCGCGCGCACTGTCTCGGCGAGGGTGTCCATTGCCTCGTCGCCCTCCAGGTCAACCTGCGCGCTCGCCGGGATGTCGTAGATCGTGTCGATATCCTCGTGAAAGGCAGGCTCGGCTGGAAACGCTGCGACCAGACGCGCGACTTGGCGCGTGGTGATACGCCCCTCGGCCACGGTGTAGCACAGGTCCAGTTTCGAGTCGATGTTAAAGCAAAAAGGCATGGCGGCAAAAATGACTCAGAGCGGGGAGTAAAAAGCGTGTCAGTAGGAAACGAAAAGCCCAGCAGAGCGGCGCGCAGAGCGTTCGCTGATGCGGGGGTGCGTAGCGCAAAGGCCGCGCCATCCTGCCTCGCGCTGCGAAACTGCCCTCCGCGCCCGGCGTTGCGGCAACGCACCCTCCGCGCCCGTCTCGAACGCGGCTCCGCCATGCCCACGATCACCGCCGGCGAATTCCTGCTCACCACGGACGACTACCGCCGCATGGCCGACGCGGGCATCCTCGGCCCCGAGGACCGCGTGGAGCTCATCGACGGCCAGATCGTGCCGATGTCTCCCATCGGCGCCTCGCACCTGTTCTGCGTGAACACGCTCACCCGTCTCTTCGCTGAGCACACCGGCGACGACGTCGAGGTGAGTGTGCAGGACCCCGTGCAGCTGGGGCCGCACCAAGAGCCCGACGTGGCGCTCCTCCGCGTTGCCGCCGAACCGCGCGTGCCTGCCGCCGAGGACGCGCTCCTCGTCGTCGAGGTGGCCGATACGACCTACTCGTACGACTGCCGGACGAAGCTCCCGCTGTACGCCGAGGCCGGCATTCCGCAGGTCTGGATTTTCAACTTGCCCGAGCGCCGGCTTGAAGCCTACGCCCGCCCCGCCGAGGAGAGCTACACCGAGCGCGCCGTCCGCGCGCCCGGAGAGCACGTCACGCTTCCCCACACCGACCATGCCGTGCGTGTGGCCGACGTGCTGCCCTGAATTGCTCCTCTCGGTCTTCCTTTTCACCAGCGTCCCCGCGCTTCCACTCCCAGCAATGTCCGACGCCGCCACCGATCCGCAAATCGAAAAGCAACGGATTACCCTCACGCTCCCCGACGGCTCGGAGCGCACCCACCCAGAGGGCACGACCGGACTGGAAGCCACGCGCGACATCGGGGCCGGCCTGGCGCGCGACGCCCTCGCGGTGAAAGTCGACGGTGAGGTGCGCGACCTCCAGCGGCCCATCGAGCAGGACGCCGACTTCGCGGTGCTGACGTGGGACGACGCGGAGGGCAAAATGGTCTTCTGGCACTCCTCCGCCCATCTCCTGGCCGAGGCCCTAGAGGACTTGTACGGCGACGTCAAGTTCGGCGTGGGACCGCCCATCGAGGACGGCTTTTACTACGATGTGGACTTCTCCGAGTCGAGCCGCGACGCTCCTTCCGATGACGACGACCTTGCGGAGATCGAGGACAAGATGCAGGAGCTGGCCGCCCGCGACGTGCCCTACGAACGCCGGCCCGTCTCGAAGGAAGAGGCGATGCAGTATTTCCGCGAAAAGGGCGACCCGTACAAGCAGGAGCTGATCGAAGAGCTGCCCGACGAAGAGGGCGCGATCACCTTCTACCAGCAGGGCGGCTTCACGGATCTCTGCCGCGGACCGCACCTCCCCAGCACCGGCCCCGTCACGTACCCAAAGCTCCTCTCGACGGCGGGCGCCTACTGGCGCGGCGACGAAACCCGCGCCCAGCTCACGCGCATCTACGGGGTGAGCTTCCCGAAGAAGAAGCTCCTCGACGAGCCCCTGGAGATGCTCGAAGAGGCCCGCGAGCGCGACCACCGCAAGCTGGGCCGCGAGCTGGACTTGTTCACGTTCAGCGAAAAAGTGGGCGCGGGGCTCCCGATGTGGCTGCCGAAGGGCACGGTCCTGCGCGAGACGCTGGAGGGCTTTCTTCAGCAAGAGCAGGTGGAGCGTGGCTACGAGCCGGTCGTCACGCCCCACATCGGGCGGCTGGACCTGTACCGCACCAGCGGGCACTACCCCTACTACCAGAACAGTCAGTTTCCGCCCATCTTGGAGAGAAACCGAACGGGGCGCACCGCCGCCGACGCGGCCAACACTCCTCCCGAGGTCGACGGCCACGCGTCCGATGAAGACGCTGGCGACGCAGGCGGCAGCGGCGCGGGCGAAGGCGACGAGCAAGGCTACCTGCTCAAGCCGATGAACTGCCCGCACCACGTGATGATCTACAAAAACAAGCTGCACTCCTACCGGGATCTGCCCGTGCGGCTGGCGGAGTTCGGCACGGTCTACCGCCACGAGCAGAGCGGCGAGCTGGGCGGCCTCACGCGCGTGCGCGGCTTCACGCAGGATGACGCGCACGTCTTCTGCACGCCCGCGCAGGTCAAGGCCGAGTTCAAAGACGTAATCGACCTGACCTTGAAGGTCCTCGACGCGCTCGACTTCGACGCCTTTCAGGCGCAGCTTTCCCTGCGCGACCCCGACGACGCCGAGCAGTACGTCGGCGGCGCCGAGAAGTGGGACGCCGCCGAGGACGCCATCCGCGAGGCCGCTGCCGAGATGGGCCTCGTGGCGCAGGAGGGGGTCGGCGAGGCGGCCTTCTACGGGCCCAAGCTCGACTTTATGGTGCAGGACGCGCTGGGCCGCGAGTGGCAGCTGGGCACCGTGCAGCTGGACTACAACCTGCCGGAGCGCTTCGACCTCGAATACGTCGGTGCCGATGACGACCGCCACCGCCCGGTGATGATTCACCGCGCGCCCTTCGGCTCGCTGGAGCGCTTCATCGGCGTCCTCATCGAGCACTGCGGGGGCGACTTTCCCCTTTGGCTGGCGCCTGAACAGGTGCGCGTGTTGCCCGTCGGCGATGACTTTCATGGCTACGCGCGCGACGTGCAGGCCACGCTCCACGGGAAGGACCTGCGCGCGAAAGTGGACGACAGCGACGCGACCGTCGGCTACAAAATCCGCGAGGCCGAGACGCAGAAAGTGCCGTTCATGCTGATCGTGGGCGAGCGCGAGGAGGAAGCCGGCACCGTCGCGGTCCGCCGCCACGGCGAAGGCCAGCAGGACACCATGCCGCTCGAAGACTTCGCCGAGCGCGTGGCCGAAGAGGTCGAGGCGCAGGTTGGTTGAACGTTCCAGGTTGCAGGTTCTTCTCCCGCTGACGAACTTTCCCGCCTTCAACCAACTTCCCAACCTTCCCCCCATTCCGACGGGCGACGGCACGCAGCACGACAGCGCTCCCGACCGCCCAAGCAAGCGCACTGCGGGCGGGCGTGCGGGCTTCCAGCTTTCGGTGAGAGCCGACCGGCCGTGGCGGCCGCCGTGCGGACGTTTTCGATCTTCGCCGCGTTGCTCGTGCTGGGCCTGCTGAGCGAAGACGTGGCCCCGCCCGAGCCGTCGGGCCACCTGCGCGCGCTCGCCAGCGCCGCCGAGACGCGCGCCCCGCCTCGAGGAACTGCCCTCTGGCGACGGCTGTGACGCCGACACCGACCTGCACGGCCTCGCCGTTTGCTCTTTTGCTCTCGTACGTGCCGCGCATCGCAACGGCCGCCAAGCGCCCCCTCGCTAGTTCTGTGCGGGACCGACCGCACGGCCGGTCTGCAAGAGCGAGAAGACGCGGCGACAGCGCGAGCACGTTCAGCGGAACGCGTTTTCCTTACGAAACTCGTTCCCGTCCTCGCGCGTGCTTCTTGTTCCGTCGAATCCCCTTTCCCGAACAGCCCTGCTAAAACCCCATCGCCAAAGCCGACAAAGCCCGCGTCAACGAAGACATCCGTGCCGAAGAGGTGCGCGTCGTCGAGCCCGACGGCGACCACAGCGTCGTGTCGCTCGACGAGGCCTACGACGTGGCCGCCGAGTACGACCTGGACCTCGTCGAGATTGCCCCGGACGCCGAGCCGCCTGTCTGCAAGGTGCTGGACTATGGCAAGTACCGCTATGAGCAGCAGAAGAAAGAAAAGGAGCGGCGCAAGAAATCGCAGTCCATGCAGCTCAAGGAGCTGCGCTTTCGCCCGCGCACTGACGACCACGACTTCAACTTTAAGCTCGACCACGCGCGGGGCTTTCTCGAGGACGGCGACAAGGTGAAGGCTTACGTGCAGTTCAAGGGGCGCGACATCGTCTACAAAGACCAGGGCATGGACCTGCTTCGGCGCCTCATCGAGGACCTGCAAGACATCGCCAAGATCGACCAGCCGCCCGAGATGGAAGGCCGCCGCATGACGACAATCCTCTCGCCGCACAAGAACAAGTGAGTGCGAGGGTGCGGGGGTATGGGGGCGTCTGGACGCCACGCGGCGGCTCGGTCTGGTGAGATGCCTGGGCGCATTGCTTTCGGCGCGCCGCGCGGCGGAACGCTCTCCACCCGTTCGCATTAGCCTCGGCTGACTGCGTTACAAACCTTCGCGTTGCCGTGAACCGCCTCCAGCAAAAAGTACAGGATGCCCCGCTGGCGGTGAGGATGCTCTTGGGCGGCGCGATCTTTTTCGTCTCGTTCCTGGCGGTTATGAAGACCTTCGCCGCTCTGGGAATCCCGGGCGGCGGGCAATGGAACGGGCCCGTTCCCGAGACCGAAAACCTGCTCGTGGCGGGGACTGCCACGTTGCTGATGGCGCTCCTCCTGCTCTACCAAGAGCGCCGGTCTTGGCGCCGCGCGCTTCTCGTTGCGGCGATGGTCGGATGCGTCATCACCCTGATGCTGTGCGCGCTCGTGGTTGGGCTCATGATTGGGCTAACGATGAATTCTGCCATCGAGGCCGCCCGCAACCATCCCGCACGCTTCGGGCTGATGAGCCTCCTCATGCTATTCTGGCCGGTGTTCGGTTTTGTGAAAGCCTTCCGCGCCTACGCCCGCTCCCTTCGCAGCGACGACTCCTGAACGGCTCGCTCTCAAACCCGCCCGGCTGCCATGAATCTGCTAAAACAGAAGCTGCAGAACGTCCCGTTGGCGGTGAAGATGCTCGTCTCCGGAACGCTTAGCTTCACGGGTTTCTTGGCCGCCGCATACGCCATAAACGCCGTGTCACAGGGCGTCTGGTGGAGCGACTTCGTACTTGACGGAAGCCACGCTCTTCCCGCAGGAGGGACCGCTCTCGTGACATCGCTTTCCACGCTGTATCAGGAGCGCGGGTCGTGGCGCGGGCCGCTTCTCATCACCGGGATGGGCGGATGCGTACTGGCGCTCATGATCTACGCGCTCTGCTTCGGCATAATGATGGACTCTGCCCTCAAGGCCGCGAGCGCGCACCCCGCGCGTTTCTGGGGGATGGCGCTTTTCATCCTCTTCCTCCCGGTGTACGGCCTCCAGAAAGCCTTCCGCGCCTACACCCGCTCCCTCCGTAGCGATTCCTGAACTCGAAAATCCACTCCCCAAACCAGCAACGCGACCATGCCCAAGATGAAATCCCACAGCGGCGCGCAGAAGCGCTTCAAAAAAACCTCCAACGGCAAGGTGAGGCGCCAGCAGACCAAACGCAATCACATCCTCACCAAGAAAAGCCCCAAGAAAAAGCGTCAGCTCCGCAGGGCCCCGCTCGTGGACGACACCGACCGCGACCGCGTAAAGCGGATGCTGGGGTGAGGAACCCGGCGGCGGACTGTAGACATCGGTTTTTCGCCACGCCGACGACGGGCGTGTTGCCGGATGCTCGGTGCGCCCGCCGGCGGTCCTGCACGCAGCGCGCCCCGCGACGAAGAACCTTCAACCCAAAACTTTTCAACCCAACACCGCAACGCCATGCCCCGCGCTAAAAATGCCGTCGCCACTCGCAAGCGACGCAAGAAGATCCTCAACCATGCCAAAGGCTACTGGGGGGCGCGCTCAAGGCTCTACCGTACGGCCAAGAACGCCGTCGAGAAGGGCTGGGAGTACGCCTACCGCGACCGCCGCCAGAAGAAGCGCCGCTTCAAGCGCCTCTGGATCACCCGCATCAACGCGGCGGCGCGCCAGCACGGAATGAGCTACTCGCGCTTCATGGGCGCCTACCGCAAGAGCGGCCTCGAAATGAACCGCAAGGCCCTCGCGGACCTCGCCGTGCACGACCCCGACGCCTTCGAGCAGATCGTCGACCATGTGCGCGAGTGAGCGGCGGCCCCACCTCTTTCGACTGCGAGGACAATCCCGCTGCCGCCCCTCGCGTGGTCGGCGGGGTTTTCTTTCTGTTGCGTAGCGCGTGGTCCGTGTTTGCTCGCGCCGCGACCGTCTCCGCGCGTCCGCACGAATCACGCATCACGTCCTCATGCCTGACGCTCCCGACGCCGTTGAGCAGCTAAGACGCCAGGTCGAGGCAGAGACCATCGAGAGCGAGGAGGAAGCCGAAGCCTTTCGCGTGGCTTACCTCGGGCGCAAGCGCGGCAAGGTGGGCGCCCTCTTCGACCAGATTTCCGAGATGGCGCCCGAGGAGCGCCCCGCCTTCGGGAAGGCCGTCAACGCGCTCAAAGACGACGCCGAGGCCAAGCTCGAGGCCGCCCGCGAGCGGCTGGCCCAGGAAGAACGCGCCGCCGGCCCCGACCTGGACCTCACCCTGCCGGGGCGCCCGCCGGCCCGCGGCTCGCTGCACCCGCTCCGCGAGACGCTCGGCGAAGTGACTTCGGTCTTCGAGCGCTTCGGGTTCAGCGTGGCCGAGGGGCCGGAGATCGAGGACGACTGGCACAACTTCGGCGCGCTCAACTTCCCGCCCGACCACCCCGCGCGGGACATGCAGGACACCTTCTTTCTCGAAAAAGAAAAAAATGAGGCGCGCGTTGCTGGTGAGCAGAACGGCCATACGGAGGACCCGAAGCAGGACGTGGTGCTGCGCACGCACACCTCGCCGATGCAGATTCGCGTCATGGAAAACGGGGAGCCGCCGTTCAGAGTGGTCGTGCCGGGGCGCGTGTACCGCAACGAAGCGCTCAGTTACAAATCCTACTGCCTCTTCTACCAAGTCGAGGGCCTCTACGTGGACGAGGGCGTCTCGATGGGCCACCTCAAGCAGACGCTTTCGCTCTTTGCGCGCTCATTTTTCGGCGAAGACGTCGAGACGCGCTTCCGCCCCAGCTACTTTCCCTTCACCGAGCCGAGCGCCGAGATGGACGTGTGGTGGAACGATCCCGAAACCGCAGGCGGCGGGCAGTGGATGGAGATCCTCGGCTCCGGCATGGTGCACCCGAATGTTCTGGAAAACGCCGGCGTAGACCCCGAGCGGTACACCGGCTACGCCTTCGGCATGGGCATCGACCGCATCACGATGCTGCGCCACGACATCACCGACATCCGCACGCTCTACGAAAACGACGTGCGCTTCCTCAGTCAGTTTTAGGGCAAATGGTGAGGGGGAATCGGGGCACGCCTTGAAGCCCCCTACTCACCACTCACCACGCGCCATCGCCCATGAAAATCTCCCGGAACTGGCTCGACCAGTACGTCGACACCGGCCTTTCGGACGACGCCCTCGCCGAGACGCTCACGATGGGCGGGCTGGAGGTAGACGCTTTCGATCGGGCCGGCCCTTCGCTGGCGGGCGTCGTCGTGGGCCACGTCGAGCGCGTGCGGCCGCACCCGAACGCCGACCGCCTCGTTCTCTGCGACGTGCGGCTGGGGCGCGACGGCGCGAGCGGCCCCGCGGCCCAGATCGCCTGCGGCGCGCCCAACGTGGCCGCCGGGCAGCGCGTCCCCGTGGCCACGCCCGGCACCGAGCTGATGCTGCCCGGCGGCGAAGAGAACGGCGAGCGTGCCCCTGTCACCATCGAGCGCACCGAACTGCGCGGGGAGCGCTCCGAGGGCATGATCTGCTCGGCCCACGAGCTGGGCATCGGCGAGGACGCGAGCGGCATCATGGTGCTGGCGGAGGACGCCCGCGTCGGCCAGCCGCTGGCCGAGCACCTCGCGGCGCGCGGGGCCGTCCCCTCCGACACGGTCTTCAACATCGACCTCACGCCCAATCGCCCCGACGCGGCCAGCCACCTCGGCGTGGCCCGCGACCTGGCCGCCCTCACCGCCGTCGGCCTCCGGCCGCGCAACGCCGTCGTGGACGTGGCCAACTTCGTGATGCACGAGTGCGGCCAGCCGCTCCACACCTTCGACTTCTCCGCGGTCGCTGGCGAGGAGATCGTCGTCCGCTCCGCCGAGGCGGCCACGCCGATCACCACCCTCGACGGCACCGAGCGCGAGGCTCCGCCCGGCACGCTCTTGATCTGCGACGCGGAGCGGCCCGTGGCCCTCGCCGGCCTGATGGGCGGGCAAAACACGGAAGTTACCCGCGAAACGACCGACGTGCTCATCGAGAGCGCCTACTTCGATCCGCAGGCGATTCGCCGCGCGGCGAAGGCACTGGACCTCTCGACGGACGCCTCCTACCGCTTCGAGCGCGGCGTGGACCGAGACGGGCAGGTCTGGGCCGCTGCCCGCGCCGCCGCCCTCATCGCCGAGATTACCGGCGGCGAGGTGGCCGAAGGGCTCGTGGACAAACAGCCGCACGGACCGCCAGAGCCACGCCGGCTCGCGCTCCGCCCTGCCCGCGCCAACGCTGTGCTGGGAACCGACTTGTCGGTCTCGGAAATGAGCGCGTTGCTCACGTCCGTGGGCGTGGACGTTTGCGACGAGGCCCCCGGTTCCTCCGGCGAGAAATTCTCGTGCGTCGTCCCCTCCTTCCGCCCCGACATCACGCGCGAGGAGGACATTATCGAAGAGGTCGCGCGCCTGCATGGGTACGACCAGATTCCCGCGCCGGCGCACGTGCCGCTCCCGGCGCGCCCGCCGCAGGAAAATGCCATGCGCCGCCTGCGCCGCCGCCTCCGCGCGCGGCTTGCCGGCCTGGGCCTGCGCGAAATCCAGACTAACAGCATGTTGCCTACCGAGCAGGCCCGCCGCTTCTTGGCGCCCGAGGGCGGCGCGAAGGACGACGTCGCGCAAACGCTCAAGCCTATCTCCGAAGCGATGGCGGCGCTGCGGCCCCGCCTGCTGCCCGGCGCGCTGGCGGCGCTGCGCTTCAACCGGAACCGCGGTCAGGCGGGGCTGCGCTTCTTCGAGTTCGGCCACGTCTTTCGCCAGACGGACCGGCCCGGCCCGACCGTCATTCCTGGGTACGCCGAGCGCGAGGCGTTGCTCTTGGCCCTCAGCGGCCCGCCGCAGCCTGAGGGCTGGGACACCGACACGCGCGAGGCGGACTTCTACGACGCGAAGGGGCTCGTGGAGCACGTGCTCTCGCTCCTGCGCGTCGAAGACGTAGCGATGGAGCCGTTCGGCGCGGGAGCGGACCCGAACTTCGCCTACGGCGTGCGCCTCGCGGGGGCCGAGGGCACCCCGCTGGGCATGGTTGGCAAGGTGAGCGAAGAGGATGCCGCGCGCTTCGACCTGGAGGCGGATGTCTTCGCCGCCGAGCTGCGCTGGGGCACGCTCGTTGAAGCCGCCGCGCCGGTCCGCGGGCGTCGCTACGAGCCGCCACGCCAGTTCCCGTCCGTCGAGCGCGACCTCGCGGTGGTCGTAGCCCAGGACGCGCCCGCCGGCGCCCTGCAACACACCATTGAGCAGGCCAGCAGCGCTCTGCTGGCGGAGGCGCGCCTCTTCGACGTGTACGCCGGCGAGGGGGTCGGCGACGAGCGCAAGAGCCTCGCCTTCGCGCTCCGCTTCCAGGCCGACCGCACCCTCGAAGACGCGGAGGTGGACGCGGAGGTGGAGCGTATCGTATCTTCGCTTGCAGACGAGCACGACGCCACACTGCGGCAGTGAACGGCCGCCGCGCGACGGCGTCCCGCCCCATTCGCCTTCAGATGGTCTCCCCAGAACAGCGCGCCGCTCCTCTGTGCCCGATTCGCCCGACGCCCCCGGCGACGACGCGCCCGAGCGCGAGACCTCGCCCGCGCTGGACGAGCTACGCGAAGCCGTGCGCCGCGCCACGAGCCAGATCGAGCAGCTGCGCGAGCGAGCGCACCGCCTCGAGGACGAAAACCAGCACCTGAAAGAGCGCGTGGCCGAGCTCGAAGCCGACCCCGCCGCCGGGCGCGACGATACGGCGTTGCTCGTCGGCGACGATCCCGACGCCCTCCGGGAGCGGATCGACCACTTCATCGAGGCGCTCGACGCGGAGCTCGAGTGAGCGCCTGAGTGCGCGCGTGAAGTCCCCCCACGAACCGACAAATCGCCTCTCCCACAAGTCCACGAAATCAGCCGTGCCGACGCCCGTCCACGTTGAGATCCTTGACCGCACGTACACGCTACGGGTGGACGAGGACAACGCCGAGCGCACCCGGCGCGTGGCCGACAAAGTAGACGGCCGGATGCGCGCCTTCCAGCGCCAGCACCCTGAGCAGGCCAAGCTCACGACCGCCATCATCACGGCCCTCGCGCTGGCGGAGGACCTGCACGCCGAACGCGAAAAGCGCGAAGCCCGCGCCGACGCGCTCGACGGCGACCTCCGCACGCTCACGCGCGCGCTCAAGGACGCCCTGGACGGCAACGCGCCCGCCGACGCCGCACAGGCTGCCGAAGCATCCTCCTCGCCCGACGGCGCTTCAACTTGACACTTCAACTTGACACCCGGCGCGCCCCGCCCTACCTTGCGAAGCGCACATGCGAGATAGACGGCAGGCCGACGCGCGGGCCTGTTCCGGCTCGACTGCAGAAGGATCTAGCAACCTACCTCCAAAAGGGAGCTTACCTTCAGGCTACGACGACGGGCCTCACCGCTCCGAACAGTGGCTTTTGCCTTTTCGCCCCTTGCGGGCCAATTGCCTGCAAACGGGCCTTTTCGGACGGCCTCCCCCGGCTCGCCACGCGAGCTGACTGGGCTTGTGATAACAGAGGAAGTCGGAATTTTCTGAGCGGCACCCGCATTGTCGAACCGTAGGTTCTTCAACGTCCCGCCGGAATCACAGGCCCGTGCGCCGGCCTATCGTCTTTTCAAGAAGGCCCGCTCGTAACAACGAAGCGGGCCTTTTGGCATCCAGATCCTGCTCGCCGGGGGGCGGGCAACTTTGCGTGAAGCGAGCCGGCGTGGGAGCACGGGAAGGAACCGCCTCGCAGCGCCAGATTTCAAGCGGATGCTGTTCGCCATCCTGTCTTCTCGCCGATTGATGCAGTATGATCGGCACGCTCGGTGAGCTTCTGCTCCTGGTCGCGCTGGTGGCCAGTCTCGTCAGCGCCGGTGCCTTCTTCACGTCCGCCCGCTCGCACAGCGGGGCCGCGCGCTGGCTTCCCATTGCCCGGGGCGCGTGGCTGGTAATGGGCGCGGCGGTGCTGGCCGCCTCGGGCCTGCTGATGTGGATGCTCCTGACGCACCAGTATGAGTACGCCTACGTCTACAAGAATACCTCGAACGCCCAGCCGCTGAAGTACCTGATCTCCGCCTTCTGGGGCGGGCAGCAGGGGTCGCTCCTGCTCTGGGCCGTCACGGCCACGGGCGTGGGCACGGCGTTCGCGTTCATGGCGCCGCGGCGCTGGCGCCCCTCGGTGATGACGGTCATCGCCGGGCACCAGGTCGTCCTGCTCACGATGGTCGTCGGGCTCCAGTTCGGGACGGTCAAGATCGGTGCGTCGCCGTTTGCCACGCTGGCCGAGGCGATGCCCGAGGCGCCCATCTTTCAGCAAAATCCCGGCTTCGTGCCCGCCGACGGCACGGGGCTGAACGACCTTCTGCAGAACCCGTGGATGGCGATTCACCCGCCCATCATGTTCACCGGCTTCGCGGGGATGCTCGTGCCGTTCGCCTTCGCTGTGGCCGCGCTCTGGAAGAAGCGCTACACCCAGTGGGTCAAGCCGGCGTTGCCGTGGACGACCTTCGCGCTGATGATCCTGGGCACCGGCATTGCGATGGGCGGCTACTGGGCCTACGTCACCCTCAACTTCGGCGGCTACTGGGCGTGGGACCCCGTCGAGAACGCCTCGCTGGTACCCTGGATCGTGGGAATCGCGGCGCTGCACACGATGCTGGTGCAGAAGAAGAGCGGACGCGCGCACAAAGCCTCCCTCCTGCTCACGATCCTGGCCTACGCGCTGGTCGTCTACTCGACATACCTGACGCGCTCGAATGTGCTCTCGAACGCCTCGGTGCACGCTTTCGTGGACCTGGGGATGAACACGCAGCTTCTGGCGTGGGTGCTGGGCACCCTCGGCGTGGGCGTCGGCCTGCCGGTGCCTGCAAGCGAGGCGCGCGTCCTCTCGCGCGAGTTCATGATGTTCAGCGGGGCGCTGCTGCTCTGCGCCATCGCGGCGGTGGTGACGGTGGGCACCTCCTCTCCCATTCTGGGCAAGCTCTTTCGCAGCAGCCCCTCGGGCGTACCCGTGGAGTTCTACAACCGCTGGACGCTTCCCCTCTCAGTGGGTGTCGTCTTCCTCGCAGGGCTGGGGCAGCTCTTCTGGTGGAACAAGATGTCCGTTGCAAGCCTCAACCGGGTCTTGCTCAAGCCCGTCGCCGGGGCGGTGGCCGCGACGGTCGCGGTGCTGATATTCACGCCCTTCGCTCAGGAGACGGTGGCCCCGGTGCCCGCCGATAGCGCCGCGAGCGGCGGCTCCGGCGGAATGGCGCAGGCGGGCTTTCTCAGCGACCTCGGGATGGAGAGCGTGGCTCACTTCTGGACGGCCTACGGGCAAGGCCTGCTACTCATCCTGCTGGTGTTCGGCGCGTTTTTCGCACTCTTCGGCAACGGGCTGGTGATGTGGCGTATCGGGCGCGGCAACGCCAGGATGGCCGGCGGCGCCTTCAGCCACGTCGGTTTCGCGCTACTCCTGCTGGGCGTGGTCGCGTCGAGCGCCTTTAGCGACCCGATTGCGCCGCGCTCCCTAAGCGACGCCGGCGAGGAGCGCACCGCCTTCGTCGCCGCGAAGGGGCGCGCGCAGCAGGTGGACGGCTACACCGTCACCTACGAGGGCAGGACGGAAAACGAGCGTGGGCGCGGCGTCTACGTGCTGAACTTCGAAACCCCCTCCGGCGACACCTTCACGCTGCGGCCCGTCGCCTACGAGGGCAGCGGCGAGCAGTGGTTCATGCACCCGGACTTGAAGCACTACCTCTCGAAAGACATCTACGCCTCGGTCACGCCCCGCGAGGCGACCGGCCAGCAGTCCTCGGGCCAGCAGCAAGGCGGCGAAATTAAACTGCGTAAGGGCGAGCGCCGCACCCTCGGCACTGACGCTTTCGACGTGACCTTCGAAGGCTTTGCGCCGGACGTGCCATCCTCCAAGACACCCGACTCCACGCAGATCGCCATGGCCGCGCGCCTTGAGGTGACGAACCGCCAGACCGGCGAGACGCGCCGCCTGCAGCCGATCTACCTGGTCATGCAGAACAACACCGAGCGCTTCGGGCAGGTTGAGATCGAGGACTGGGGCCTCACGCTCACCTTCACGGGCATGAATGTGGACAGCGGCGCGGCGCGCGTGGCCATCGAGGGCGTCGACGTCATGCCCGACGAGTGGCTGGTCGTGCAGGCGAAAGAGAAGCCCTTCATCGGCGTGCTCTGGGCCGGCATCCTGACGCTGTCGATGGGCTTCGGGCTGGCAATGTACCGACGCACACGCGACCTAGCCTTCAGCGAGAACCGGCGCGGCCGGTAGGACGGCAGATCACGGACGGCAGACCACGGGCGGACCGCAGACGGCGGCTTTTCCCTGAAAACGGCCACGCGCCCCGCCGCAGGCGCCCGTGGCAGCGCCTTTCGCACGGATTCGTCAGGCCGGTACGGCCGGCGTGGCCTCCTCGGTCGCGGCGTTGGGGCGTTGGGACAGGCGGGCGCGTTGCCGCGGCGCCTTCGGCGGCTCTTCTGGCCGCTCGCGGCGGTCCGCTTCCTGGCGCTGGCGCACCTCCTCCTGCCACGCCTCATCGAGCAGTTCGTAGTCGCGCGCCTCCGTTTCTTCGTCGCCGGCATGGACGCAGTGGAAGCCGTGCGCTACCGGCGAGAGCGACGCGCGCGGCGCGCTCCCGGGGCAAAAGAGACGCGCGCGGCCCAGCCCGCGACGGAAGGTGCCGTGGAGCTGGCCCAGCACGCACCCGGCGCCGTCTTCGAGCGCCAGCGCGCCCAGGTCGAGGCGACGGTGCCAACCGGGGTCCACGTCGTCGAGGTAGGCAGCCCCGCGGGCGGCGCGGCGGCGAGCGCGCTCCGGCGATACCTGCGGCGCGCGGCGAAACCAACTGAGAAGTGACGTCACGGGCATTATGCGTGAAGGGAGGGGGCGGGCGCAGGGGACGTACCTGTAGCCGGGCGTGGTGGTTCGCGGCAGCGCCCTCCGACACAAACGCGCAACGCCCCCGTACGCCCAGCCCACACGCTTCATGCTGCCTCACTCTTCTGCTCAGCAACGTCTGCCCTGCCATGCCCGCTGCCACCCTCGACTTCGAGCGCGACGTGATCGAAGCCAGCCGCGATGCGCCCGTCCTCGTGGACTTCTGGGCACCGTGGTGCCAGCCGTGCAAGGTGCTGGGGCCACGCCTGGAATCGCTCGCCGAGGAAGCCGCCAACCAGGAAGACGCGGCGTGGTCGCTCGTTAAGGTCAACACCGACGAGGAGCCGGAACTGGCCCAGCGCTACAACGTGCGCGGACTGCCGACGGTCAAGCTCTTTCACGACGGTGAGGTCATCGACGAGTTCACCGGCGCGAAGCCTGAGCGGGCCCCGCGAGGCCCTGTCGGAAGGGCACTTCGACACGGCCGCCTCGCTCCTGCGCGAGGCCCTGAACGACGACCCCGGAAGCGACGAGGCGCAGATCATGCTCGCCCGCGCGCTCGTCTTCGAAGAGCCCCGCGAGGCCGCCGCCCTGTCCGATGAGGCCGGCGATCCCGCCGACGCCACCCTGCGCCAGACGAAAGAATCGGTGCAGACGGTCGCGCGCCTGCTCACGCTCTCGGGCGAGGACGGCCCCGCTGGAGGAGGTCCCGCGTTGCCCGAGGGGCCGCCG
This sequence comes from Bacteroidetes bacterium QS_9_68_14, assembly GCA_003022535.1. GTDB lineage: Bacteria > Bacteroidota > Rhodothermia > Rhodothermales > Salinibacteraceae > QS-8-64-10. The sequence goes on along the minus strand of PXTT01000067.1, from coordinate 6,658 downwards.
CACGACTACCTGCGCGCTCTCGACGCTCTTTCGCGGAAAGACTTCGACGCCGCGCTGGAACACTTCATCACCGTCGTACGCGAGCACCGCGACTACGACGACGACGGGGCACGCAAGGCGTGCGTGGCCCTCTTCACGCTGCTGGGCAGCGAGCACGCGGCCACGCAGAAGCACCGCCCCGTCTTCGACCGAGCGCTGTACTGATTTCGGATCGGGAACTTCGAATGGGGGATGGGCTGCGTGCCTCGGGGGCTACGGCGCGAGAGCGGCGAAGGTCTCCTGGGCTTCGGGCTCTCGCAGATGGCCGGCGGCCACGCGCGTGGCCGTGCGGACGGGGCTCGCGTCCGGCGCGAGGCCGTCGTAGAGATAGCCCGCTTGGAAGGGACCGACGGCGCGCACCAGGATTTCCGCGCCAAAGTGGACGGCACAGTCCGCGAGGGCCTGCGGGGTAAGGAGCGTAGCGGCGGCCTCGCCCAGCGCGTCGCGGTAGGCGTCCAGAAAGGCGCGTTGCGCGGCCTCGGCAGCGGTGCAGGCTTCCCGGCTGGGGGCGCGGTGGGCGTGCATCCACAGGTGCGCGGCGAGGTGCGCCACGTCCTGCGCGGGACGGCCGTAGTGGCAAAGCTCCCAGTCGATCAAGCGAAGCGCGCTCCCGCTCGGCTCCCTCAGCAGAACCGACGGCGGCCACAGATCGCCCATCACCAGGCAGTCGCCCGGCTCGATGAAGCGCTTGCCCATCGCCTCGGCCCGCGCGCCCAGCGCCTCGGCATCGGGCGCGCCGCCCGCTTCGCAGAGCTCGCCGACGGCCCGGTACTGCACGGCGTGGCGCGTCTCCTGCATCGCGCGGTTGTCGAAGGCCTCGCGCAACGCGTCGTCGCCCCGGGTGCGCGCGTGCAGCCGCCCGACGAAGCGTCCCAGCCGCTTGCCGACGGCCTGCGCGTCCTGCGCGGGTGGGCCGCCCCGGAGCCACGCGCCCAGCGCCGGCGGCGTGCCCAGATCTTCCATGAGGAGCGTGTGCGTGGCCGCGTCGTAGTCGAGCGGGCGCGGCGGGCGCGTAGCCTCGGTGGCGAGATCGGCGAGCGCTCCACCGGGGGCGAAGGCCCGGAGCGCGCGCGCCTCGAAAGCTACGCGCTCCGGGTCGAGCGGCACCTCCGGCTGCGAGGCGATGTGCGGCGGCGCGTGCTTGGCCACGAGCGAGGACGGCGTGCTTTGGGCGCGGCCGTTCACGCGCCACACCTCGTTGAGCAGGCCGCCGGGCAGGCGCATGGTCTCGCCGGTCGGGGCAAAATCCGGCAGACGCGCGGTCGCGCGATCGAGCAGATCGCGTTCAGTCACGGCGGGGTCGGCGCCTCGTCGAAGCGAAAGAGGTGGTTCCCGAACGGCACCGCCTCGCCTTGTTCCACGAAGACGCGAACGGCGCGGCGCAGCGCCTCGCGCGAGTCGTCGAGCGTGGCCGCGACGCTGCCTTCATCCTCGGGGTTGTCCACGTCGGGGATCGAGTACTTGTGTCCCACCACCAGCGCCGCGCAGGGGATCTCCAGCTCGTTGGCGAGGATGACCTCCGGCGCGAGCGTCATGGAGTTGACCTGCGCGCCGAGCCGGCGCCACATGCGGTTCTCCGCCGCCGTCTTGCCGCGCGGCCCGCCGACGTAGCCGAAGACGACGCGCTCGCCCGCTGGGGGCGCTTCGGCCGCCTCGGCCAGGCGAGCCACCTGCCGGGTAAGCGCCTCGGAAAAAAGCCCTTCGCTGAGCACGAGGTGGCCGTGGCCCGCCCGCTCTTCGGGAAACAGGGTGCAGGCTGAGCCGTCAGGCAGGCGGTTGTCCATTGTGAGGAGGTCGCCAACGAGGAGCGGCCGGTACAGCGGCAACGCCTCGTCCATCACGCCGACCGAGCTGGTTACGAGCAAGGCCCCGCAGCCGACCTCCGCGAGGGCTGCCGCCTGCGCGCGGTAGTTGATCTGATGGGGCAGGAGGCGGTGCGGCACGCCGTGGCGAAAGAGCAGGTACGCCGGGCGCTTCCCCGCCTCCACGCGGTACAGAAGCTGCCGCCCGAAGCGGGTTTCGACCTCTTGCGGCTCGACGTCTACGTCCGAGCCGAAAGCGGCAGCGCCCTCGGCAAAGGCGCTCCCGAGGATGACGGCGACGGGGGCAGTCATGCAGACTTCGCGGTTTAGGGTTGGGCGGCGTTACGGGGCCTCAGTTCGTTGCGTCCATTAGTCGTTGCGTCCATTAGCTCGTTTCGCGCAGGCGCTCGGCGAGGGCATCGGCTTCTTCAGTGAGGCGCGCGGCGTCTTCGAGGCCGTCTTTCCACTCGGCGGGGAAGGCGTCCCAGCCGTGAAGCGCGCCCAGCAGCGCCCCGCCCATCGCGCCGGTCGTGTCCGCGTCGCCGCCGACGTTGACCGTCGAGAGGAGCGCCGCCTCGATGAGGTGCGGCGTGCGCGCGAACATGCCGGCCGCCAGCGGCCACGCTTCGTCGGCGTGGGTGCCAGCCCCGTCGCAGCGGTCGCGCAGGTCCAGCGGCATGGCTCCCTGGTGAAGCGACCCGCTGAGGGTGCGCAGGCGCTTCGAGCAACGCCGGTCGGGGTCCCCGCCCGGCGCGGCCAGCTCGCCTTCGGCCCAGGTGGTGAAGCGCACGAGCTCTTCCCAGAAGGCGCCGGTGTCGAAGGCGTCCGGCGTGGCCTGGGCGGCGTAGCGTACGGCGAACGCCTGGCCCAGGCCGGCAGCGAGCGCGGCAGGGTGCGCATGCGTCACGGCGAGCACGGGCCGGAGCGCGGCGAAGGCCTTCTTCGGAGACGCATCCGTGGCGCTCCACCACAGGCCCAGCGGCGCGGCGCGCATGGCAGCCCCGTCGGTGGGGCGTTCGACGTGGCCGGCGGCCTCGGGCGAGGCCCCGTCGCGGAGCCCCTCGACGGCAGCGGTGGTCGTGGGCCCCCAGCGGCGTGCCTCCGGCAGCAACGCGACGTATTCCTCAGCCACGCAGGCGGGCACGTCTTCGAGGCGCTCGGACTCGGCGAGCGCGCAGGCGAGGGCGAAGGTAAGCTGGGTGTCGTCGGTCCACTGCCCCGCCGCAAGGTCGCCGCGCTCCTCGTCGGCGCGGTACTCCTTGATGCCTTTGTAGTAGGTGCGCACGTTCTGGTGGCTGAGGCCTTCGATGGGCATCCCCAGCGCGTCGCCGACGGCCGTGCCCAGGAGCCCGCCCCGGATGCGGTCGCGGTCTATTTCTACGTTTGTCGAAGCCAAGTTCGAGTGGGTTGCCTTTCGAGGAGGGATCGTAGCTGGTGGACGGTGGATTGTAGATGGTTGATGGTCTTCGCCGCGTTACCGTCGCCAGCGAATAGCGAACCGTTCACGATTCACCGCCGAGCGAGTGCAACGAGCGGGCCATTTACCGCATGAAAAGCAAAGACGCCACCTCATTTTACGCCCGCGTGGCCGACTGGGTGGCCGGCGCTTGGGCGGTTTTTCAGAAGGACCTGCGGCTGGAGCTACGCAGCCGGTACGCGCTGAGCACGCTGCTTCTGTTCGTGCTGGCGGTGACGCTGGTGGTGCTCTTCGGTATCGGCGACGCGCCGCTGACCAGCGAGATCGAGACGACGCTGCTGTGGGTGGTCGTGCTCTTCGCCGCCGCGCTGGGATTGGGGCGTGCCTTCGTCTACGAAGAAGAGCAGGGCACGGTCCTGCTGCTGCGACTGCACACGCGTCCCTCGATGGTGTACGCCGGCAAGCTGCTCTTCAACGTGCTCCTGATCGGCGTGCTGACGGGCGTGACCGCGGGCGCCTTCTGGTTGATGCTGGGGCTGGAGGTGGGCGCGCCAGGGCTGCTGGGGGCCGTGCTGGCGCTGGGGGCGCTGGGGCTGGCAGGGGCCACGACGCTGCTGGGCGCGCTGATCGCGCGGGCCTCCGCCGGCGGCGGCGCGCTGCTGACGGTGCTTCTGTTTCCGCTCCTGACGCCGCTCCTGGTGTCGGTGGTGAGCGCGTCGCAAAAGGCGCTCGCGGGCGTGGCCTTCGGCGCGGCGCGCGAGGAGCTGCTCACGCTCGTCGGCTTCGCAGGCGTGACGATTACCGCCTCGGTCCTGCTCTTCGACTACGTGTGGGAGGGATAGTTGGGTGGACAGGGGGGCGCTCGCCTTCGGGGGCCGTCAGGTCATGCCCCTGCGGTGCTCGCTGGATGGTGGATGGGGGCTCCCTCGCTGGTGGCGGAGGCGGGCTGAAAATCATCTACCGTCCATCAAACCGCGCAGTGATTAATCGGGGAAGACGGCAGCAACGCCTGGCCCCAGCGCGAACCGTGGAGCGGAACGAGGTGTTGCAGTCACATAGCTGCACTGTAGCCGTACTGTAACCCCGCTCGCTTTTTGCATGGCCCCGCTCGCGCAGACCGAGCTTTCGGAGAAGGTGCGCCCACCCCAGGTGAACCTCCGGCGTTACCGCTGGGTGCGCAACGGCGTCCTCGCGTGGCTCACGATGGTGCTCGCCGGGGCGTTTCTGCTAAAGATTCCGCGCCTGCGTATCCTGGAGCACACGGCGCGCAACCTCTACTTTCACGTGCCAATGTGGTTTGCGATGATGGCCGCCTTCGCGGTGGCCGGCTACCACGCGGCGGGCTTCCTGCGCTCGGGCCGCCGCGCGCGAGACGTGCGGGCCGTCGCGGCGGCGCGGGTGGGCACCCTCTTCGGGCTGGTAGGCATCGTAACGGGAATGGTGTGGGCGCGCTTCACGTGGTACCAGAGCAGCGGGCTGTGGTGGAACTTCGACCCGAAGCAGACGATGGCTGCCGCGCAACTCCTGATCTTCGGAGCGTACTTCGTGCTCCGATCGGCGCTGGGCGGGCAGCCGGAGAAGCGCGGGCGCGTCAGCGCGGTGTACCTGCTCTTTGCCGTAGCCGTGATGCCGTTTCTGCTCTACGTGCTGCCGCGACAGATGCAGAGCCTCCACCCCGGCGCGGAGGGCAACCCCGCTTTCAGCGAAATCACCCACCCCATCATGCGTGTCATCTTCTACCCGTCGGTGGCCGGCTTCATCGGGCTCTTCTGGGTGCTCTACACGCAACGCGTGCGCGCTGCCGCGCTGGAGATGCGGTCCGTGGTCCGTGGTTCGTGATTCGTGTTTTTCGCATGGCCTAACGGCGCTCCATGACGATTCACGTTCTTCGCCCGCAACAGGCAGACACGAGCGGTTCCTCCACTCCCTACGACTCGGTGTGGGCCGGCGAGGAAAACGGGGCCCGCGCCTCCACCCAGCAGCAGCCTCCGCAGCAGGGCGCCCTGGAGCGCACGATGCTTTCGCAGGACAAGATCTACGTCGTTCTCGCGGTGGTCTTGCTCATCTGGCTGGGCGTGGCCGCGCTCATTTTTCGGACCGATCGCCGCCTCACGGCCCTCGAACGCCGCCTGGACGACACATCGTGAGCGTTCACGTGTTGTAATGCCGGAGCGCTGAAGCGCGTATTCGGCGGCAGCCAAGTCCAGACAACCAGCCAATCAACCATGAACCTCAAAACCGTCGTCGGGCTCGTCTTCATCGTCGGCTTCTCAGGGCTGCTGTTCGCCAACTTTGGGCAGGAAGTCAGCGGCTACATGTCGTTTGCCGAAGCGGAGGAAACGGGGCAGACCGCCCACGTGGTGGGCACCTGGAAAGAGAATCAGCCGACGCGCTACAACCGCGCGCAGAACATGTTCGCCTTCCACATGACCGACAAAGAGGGCAACGTGCGCCGCGTGAAGTACAACAGCCCTAAGCCGACCAACTTCGAACAGGCCGAGAAGCTGGTGGTGGAAGGGCGCGCGACCGGAAGCGGGACCTTCGAGGCAAAGCACATCCTCGTGAAGTGCCCGTCGAAGTACAACGAAGTGGAGGGGTTGGCTTCCCAGAAGAAAGGTGAGGAAGTTGGAGGGTGAAAGGGTTTGGCGTCATGGCCCCTCGCCGCGTGCAGTACGCCTTCTTCCCTTTCCTCACGTCGTCTCCCCTCGCTCCTTCAAATGCAAAACCCGCTGCCGCCTTGCCCGGGCACGCCCAACTGCGAGCGCGAGAGCCGGACGTTCCCGGGCGCGTCGCCGGAGGCACTTTTTGAGCAGGCCCAAGACGCCCTGGGGGACCTGGGGCCCGTCGAACTGGCCGTCCGCGATGAGGGCGAGCGACGCGTGGCCGCTGTCTTCCGCGTCGCCCTGATCTTCAAAGACGACGTGGCCGTCGCCGTGACGCCGCCCAGCGAGACGAGCAACACGGGCGACACCAGCGCGGGCGGCAGCAGCGCAGGGACCGGGGCCGTGCTGCACATCCGCAGCGCCAGTCGCGTGGGGACAAGCGACCTCGGCGTCAACGCCCGTCGCGTGAAGCGGTTTTTCGAACGGTTGGACGCGCGCCTTTAGCACGGCGAAGGATGTCAGAGGTACGTCATCGAGGCGATCAGGAAGTACACCGTGAGGCCCAGAATGTCGTTGAGGGTCGTCACGAACGGCCCCATGGCACTGGCGGGGTCGATGCCGAGGGCCTGGAGGGCGAACGGGATGAGCGCCCCGTTGGCGCTGGCGAGCATCACGACGCATAGCATCGTGAGGCCGAGGGTAAGAGCCAGGGGGCCGGCGTGAGCCACGCCCAGCACGGCGACCGCGCTGCACAGCAGTCCCGCCAGCACCAGGCCGTTGCAGGCCGCGACCACCGC
>PXTT01000066.1 GCA_003022535.1 Bacteroidetes bacterium QS_9_68_14 | reverse complement strand
GTGGGCGGCGGTGTGGAGGTGGGCCTGCCCGAATCGAGTCTGCGCTTCTACCCGGAGCTGCGCTACTCCTTCGGCGTCAACGACATCGCCAGCGACTACGGCTTCCAGGGAGAGGACGACAGCTCGCGCCTGAACAACTTCATGCTGCGTCTCGGCATCTCGCTTTAGTCCCGCCTCTCCTGCGGCTCAGTCGGGGCGTCCACCTCACCGCCGCTCAGTAGCGTGGTCTTCGGTGGGGGCGGCGCCCTGACGCTCGTGCAGGAAGGTGCGCGCCTGCTCGAGGAGCGCGGCGGTCTCCTGCACGCTCTGCTCCATCGTGAAGGCGACGTCCGCAAGGTCCATCTCAAACTCGTCGTGCATCGTAACTGCGTGGCGCGCGGCGGGGGCGAGAATGCGGGAAAGCGGCGCGGCGTGACCCGGTGGGAGCGGTGGCCACGCGCAAGCCGTAGCCCACCGCCCAGATCACCCGAAGAGCACGTCCATCGCGTCATCCAGGTTGCTCTAGCCCCCGAGCACGGCCTCGTCGTACATCTCGGCGCAGCCGCAATTCTGGCAGGCCGCCAGAACGAAATGGTTGTGTTGAATGTCGAGCATCCTTGTGAGGCCCGTGCCGCTGGCAGAAATGCGGCTTACCGCCGCCTCGCGCCCGTCGCACTTTTCGCAGCGAAAGTGTTGCTGGAGTTGCTGTTCGACGCCGGCCATCGTTCGGGGGCGAAAAAGGGAGAAGGGCGAGCGCTACTCGCGGGGGGCCGGGCGAGGCGCCGCAGAAGCGTCACCGGGGGCGAAGGTGGCCACGACGGGGAAGTGGTCCGGTCCCTGAACGGGATCGTGGCCGTGGACGTAGCGCACGCGCTTCAAGTGCGGCAGGAGCGCCGGGCTGACGAGGAGGTGGTCGAGCGCGCTCAGCTCGCCGGAGCCGTCGACCGTGTCGTCCTCGTCACGGTCATAGAAGGCGGTGTAGCGCTGGTCGCGGGCCACGCGCGGCATCACGCTCTGGAGGTTGTCGGCGGGGCCGGGCCCGGCGCGCTTGACGGTCTGGAGCACGTCGGTGATGGGCTGGCTTCCGGCCACGTCGGGCGTGGCGGCGTCGAAGTCGTTGAAGTCGCCGAGGACGACGGGGACGCGCCCGGCGCGTTGCTCGCGAGCCACGAGGCGGCGGATGACCTCGGCCTGCGCCTCGCGTTTCGCCTCGCGCGAGGCGTCGTCCGGGCGGGCCAGGAAGTGCACGCCGATCAGCGTGAGGGGGGTGCTCTGCCAGCGCAGGCGGGCGTAGAGGTTCTTGCTCACGCCGTAGTCCTCGCCGGAGGAGCCTACGGACGCGCGCCGGTCGGTGCGGCCTGTCTCGGCGACGGGCACGCGCGCCAAAAGGCCCACGTCCTGTCCGGTGAAGCGGTCGGTGCCCTGCACGAAGTGCGCGCGGTACCCCATCCCGGCCAGCGGCTCCGTGTGGGCGAGGCGACGCAGCACGTCTTCGTTTTCCACCTCCTGGAGCATGATCGCGTCGGCCTCCAGGCGACCGAGGAGGCGTGCCACGCGCCGCACGTAGGCCCGCGCGGCTTCCACGTCGCCGCTGCGGGCGAAGTCCACGCGCCCGTCGCTGCCCTGGCCGTCGAAGAGAAACTCCGCGTTGAGCGTGGCCAGCCGGAGCGCTTCGCCACGCGGGGCCGCGAGCGAATCGGCAGCGGGAGCGGAGGGGGCCTGCGCGGGCGGCTGCCGGCAGGCGGCGCTCCCCAGCAGCGCGGCAAGCGCGACCAGGCCCACCGCGACCAAGCATGCCGCGACCCGCCTTGCCGAGGCAAAGCGGGCCACGCGAGCGTTCGATGACGGTTCGATTTTCACCCCAACGATCTACCGCACGTCTTCGTAGAAGCGAAAGCGGTCCTCGGCAAGGTTCTTACCGCCCTCCGGCGTCACTTTCTCCCCATGAGCCGACCAGTTCGGGGAGCGCCTGCCAGTCATCGAACGCTCACTGAAGAAGTGGCGCGTGGCCTTCGAGAACGGGCGCGAGCCGGCGGGAGCGGTCTTCACTTGGTGGGCGATCCGGAGCGCGCGTCGCCAGCCGTCTTCCTGCGAGGAAGCGTCGAGGCTCATGAAGTAGGAACGCTTGCGGCTGCCGGGATTGAAGGCGCTAAACTGGTAGGGGTCCAGCACGACTTCGCGGTAGGAGTCGTTGCCGCGGTAGCCAGTCTCCACGCGGTTGCGCACCACCCAAGCCACGAACTCCTGCTCCTCGGGACGTTTCGTTTCGGAGTAGATGCAACGCGCCAGCCAGAGGGTTTCGCTACCGATCTGGTCTTCCGGAAGAGCCTTCCTGGCGCCGGGCGCGTCGCCGGCGCGAGCACCCTCCGCTTCCGCCGAGAGCGCCGCCTCGGAAGCGTTCGTCCCGCCTTGCCCAGGCGCGAAGGCCGCGCCGAGCGTCTGGCCGAGGAAGTTGCCCCCAGAGATCAGCGCCGCCGCGCTGATTAGCAGAAAGAGCGCCGCGGCGGCCACGGCCGTGCGTGCCTTCTCGCTCGAAAAGAGCGCCTGAATCGCGCCAGACAACCGCTCGGTGCGCATGAACGATTTTCAGGACGGGGCAAGAGAACGGCAGGGCGAGCAAGCGCCCGCTGCGACAAGACTGCGCCGCGGAGTGCTCCGCGACTTCGACTCTCCTGAAACTGCCCCGCAAACCCGCGGTTTCTGAGTTGTCGCCAAGCGTTACATCTCGACAAGTCCTTTGCGGGCAACGGTTTATGGCACATTATGGTCCAATTCACTGCGCTTTGCTTCTCGTTTCAAACACGTCTCGTGCGGAAAAACGCACGGAAGGGAAGGGCGTGGCTGAAGAGCGAAGAAGCAGCCCCGGCCTGTTCGCGCGCCAGGACCATCGAAACGATGCGGCGCGCGTGGCGTCTACCCGGCCGCCTGTCTTGCCCACCGCGCTGCGTCCCTCGTGCCCACGCTCCGCGCACTCGCTGACGAGAACATTCCCTTTGCGCGCGAGGCGCTCGGCACTGTCGCGGCCGAGGTGCGCCGCGCGCCCGGCTCTGCTGTGGCGCCCGCCGACGTGGCCGGCGCCGACGTGCTCTGGGTGCGCAGCGTCACGCCCGTCAGCCCGGGGCTGCTGAAGGGCGCGCGGCGGCTTCGTTTCGTCGGCTCGGCCACGGCAGGGACCGACCACGTAGACCGCGCCTTCCTGCGAGAGCAGGGCATTGCCTTCGCCCACGCGCCCGGCAGCAACGCCCCCTCGGTGGCCGACTACGTCGTGGCCGCGCTCTTGGCCGTAGCCGCCCGCCGGGAAGAAGAATTGCGGGGAAAGACGGCGGCCATCGTCGGCTGCGGAGCGGTGGGGAGCCGCGTGGCGCGCCGCCTCGGAGCGCTGGGCTTGCGCGTCTTGCGGAACGACCCGCCGCGCGCCGAGCGCGAAGCCCCCGCGCATCACGACTTCCGCCCGCTCGCGGAGGCGCTCGCGGAAGCCGACGTGGCCACGCTCCACACGCCGCTCACGGAAAGCGGCCCGCACCCGACGCGCCGCCTGATCGGCGAGGACCAGCTCGCCGCGCTGCCAGCGGGAGCGTGGCTGGTCGACACGGCGCGCGGGGGGGTCGTGGACGGCACGGCGCTGGCGGCGGCGCTCGAAGACGGGCACCTCGGGGCGGCCGTGCTGGACGTGTGGCCCGCCGAGCCGGCGCCCTCCCCCGCGCTGGTGCGAGCGGCCGACGTGGCCACGCCCCACATTGCCGGCTATGCCTTCGACGGCAAAGTGCGCGGCACGGCGATGCTCTACCGCGCGCTCTGTGATCATCTCGGCGTCGCCCCCCAGTGGGACGCCGAGGACGTGCTCGCTGCCGAGGACGACGCCTTCCAGCTCGACGCGCCGGATGCCTCGCTCGGCGAGGTCGCGTGGCTCGACGCCCTTGCGCGGCAGATGTACGACCTCCGCGCCGACGACCGGCGCCTGCGCCACGCGGTCGCGGGCGGCAACGCGGAGGAGCGCGCCGCCGCGTTCGCCCGGCTGCGCCGCGACTACCCGCGCCGGCGTGCGTTTTCGCGCTACCGCGTGGCCGCAAGCGAGGGGTCCCCGGCGTGGCGGGAGGCGGTGGAGGAAGGGCTGGGCGTGCGCCTATGTTGAGGGCAGCGCAACGCTTTGCTCAATCCGCCGAAATACATGACACGCGATAGAGTCCTTGCCTCCGAAATCTACGAAGCCTCCGACATCTCTCCGCCCGACTTTCCGAAATACACGACGCAAATCATGAACCTGGCCAATCAGAACAGCCAGGGTACACGGCCCAAAGTGGTCGGGCAGATGTCGGAACTCATTCAGGAGAGTGATCCCGACAATTTTGAAGAGTGGAAGCGTTGGTACACCGAGCGCTATCCCGACGCCATCGAGCGAGCGACGAAGAAAATCGCAGGCCAGGTCGAGAAGCTCGAAGAAGCAATAGAAAAAATTGACGAGGCACTCATCCGCGAATGGGTCGAGGACCTTGTGTTGCTCAAGACGGCTGAAGGATTGCTCATTCAGCGGGCTGTGTTCGAGCACCTTGCCGAGGTGTTCGGCGCGTCGTACCGCCCGTCCACGTCGGAAGAAGAGGCGCGGGGCATTGATGGCTACGTCGAAGGGGCGCCGGTGTCCGTCAAGCCGGAAAGCTATAAAAGCAAGACCTCGGTGAAGCACGAGGACATCGACGCGGCGATGGTCTTCTACAAGAAAACGAAGAAATACCTTCACATCGTCTACGACGAAGACGACTTCGCGTAGCGCCGTCACGCAGGAGTTGATTCGCCGTCGGCAAACATCTCCTGCTGCACGGGGTGCGGCCTGTAGGAGAACGCGAATCGGTTCTTGCCGGTCGCCTCGACGCCCGCCACGTCGTAGAGGCGAAGCTGCCGTTCCTGCTTCGTGACGACCCCAAAGCCGTAGTGCTCGTTCTCGTGCTTGCACGGCTTTTCGCGCTCTCGCAAAAACGCGCGGTGATCCGCCAGCCGCTCGCGGCAGAGCGCGTGCGAGCGTGACGGAGCTTGCAGGAGACGCCTTCGAACAGCAGGGCGGAAGGCCGCGTCCCTCTCGTAGCCGACGGCATTTCGCCCCGTCAGGGCGGCGGCCAGCGCCGTCGTGCCAGTGCCCAGAAAGGGGTCGAGCACACGGTCGCCGTAGATCGAAAACATGAGCACCAGCCGAAGCGGGAGCGCCAGCGGGAAGGCGCCGCTTCGCTCGCGCAACTCAGAGGCCACGCCGCCCGAGGCGTCCGGCGGCTTCAGCGACTGCGACGCGCCGGCGAGGCCCGTCCACACGTCGCTGAACCAGCGGTTGCGCTCCTCCCAGAAGTGGGCGCTCTCGTAGCGCGCCTCGCGCCGCTTCACGCGCCGCCGGCCGCCTTTGCGAAAAATGAGGATGCGCTCGTGCTCTAAGGTCACGTAGGCGTTGGGCGGAATCATCCCCGAACCCATGAACTTCGTCGGGCTATTGGTGGGCTTGCGCCAGAGGATGCCGGGGAGTTGCCGGAGGCCCAGCTCCCGAAGCGCCGCCTGCGTGCGCGCCCCGTTGGGCCAGAGGCGAAAGCCCGCCCCCTCGAAGGTGCGCGTGGCGTCGCCGACGTTGACGCACAGGATTCCGCCGTCTTTCAAGACCCGCGCGCACTCTGCCCAGACCTGCGCGAGCAGCGCATGCATCCGGTCGAACGCGGCCTCGTAGCGCGCGGCCTCGACGTGCTTCCGGATTTTCCCGTCGAGCGAGAAAAACTGCTCGTCCCACATCTCGATCATCGGGTACGGCGGCGACGTGACGACCAGATCGACGGACTCGTCCGCCAGCGCGTCCATCGAGGCCGCATCGTCGAAAAACAGTCGCGCTGCTGTTTGCATGGGCGCGTAGAAGTCTCCAACGAATCCGCAATCCAAAACCCGCCACCCAAAATCGCTACGCCTGGTACCCGTAGGAGCGCAGCGTGGCCGGTTGCTCGCGCCAGTCCTCGCGCACCTTCACGTGAAGCTGAAGGTAGACGTCTTCCCCGCCCAGCAGCTGCTCGATATCCAGGCGTGCTGCCGCGCCAACTTCTTTGACGGCCTGCCCCCCCGCGCCGATTAAGATTCCCTTCTGGGTGTCCTTGTTGACAATGATCTCCGCGTCGATCAGCGTCTTGCGGTCCTCCTGGCGCTCGAAGGCAGTGACGTTGACCTGCACGGAGTACGGGATCTCCTCGCGGAACTGCTGGAACACCTTCTCGCGCACGATCTCGGCCACAAAGAAGCGTTCGGGATGCTCGCTGACTTGGTCCTTCGGGTAAAAGGGCGGCCCCTCGGGCAGGTGCTGGGTAATCTGGTCCAGCAACACGTCCACGCCCCTGCTTTTGAGAGCGGAGGTCGGGACGACCTCCTCGAAGGCGCGCAGCTCGAGGTACTCGTCCACGAGCGGGAGCGCTTGCTCCTGCGGAATGAGGTCCATCTTGGTGAGCACCAGGAGCGCGGGGCGCTCTTCGGGCACGTGGCGCAAGCCCATCTCGTCGGGATTCGCGCGCGTCGCGTCGGCCAGGAAGAGCAGCAGGTCGGCCTCCCCAATGGCCGAACTGACGCTCTTCATCATGGACTGCTGAAGCGCGTAGCGCGGATCGATGATGCCTGGCGTGTCCAGAAAAATGGCTTGGTGCTCCTCGCCGGAGTGGATGCCGAGGACGCGCTGGCGCGTGGTCTGCGGCTTCTCGGTGACGATGGAGAGCTTCTGCCCAACCAGCGCGTTCATCAGCGTGGACTTGCCCACGTTGGGGCGCCCGATGAGCGCGACGTAGCCGCTCTTGTGGTTTTTCGGAATGTCTTGCGGAGGGGGAGCTTCGGGCATCGGCAGTCGCGTTGCTGGGGTTCGGGAAGGGGCGGGAGTTCGGGAGCGCGGACGTTTTTGTAGCACCGACGCCGCGTCACGGTCCCCCCCTCACCCCTTCACGAGCCGCGCCATCTCGCGCACGGCCTGCTCGAAGCCGACCATCGCCGCGCGCGCCACCACGGCGAAGCCGATGGACACCTCCGCAACGCAGGGGCCGGCTGCCTCGAAGAAGGGGCCGACGTTGCGGTAGTCGAGGCCGTGGCCGGCGTGCACGCGCAGCCCGGCGGCCTCGGCAGCCGCGGCGGCCTCGGACAGGCGGGCGAGCGCGTCTTGCTGAGAAGCGGAGGCCGAGGCCTCTGCGAAGTCACCGGTGTGCAGCTCCACGGCGTCGGCGCCGACGCGGGCGGCGGCCTCGACCTGGGCGGGTACGGGATCGACGAAGAAGGCCACGGTGTCCGTGCCGGCATCGCGGAGCCGGTCGGCCACGCTGGCGAGGCGGTCGGGGGCCGCGCGTACGTCCAGGCCGCCTTCGGTGGTTACCTCTTCGCGCCGCTCGGGGACGAGCGTGGCCAGGGCGGGGGCCACGTCTGCGCAGACGGCCACGACCTCTGCATCGGTCGAGCATTCGAGGTCGAACGTACCGCTCACCGTCTGCGCGAGCAGGCGCACGTCGCGCTCGGTGATATGGCGGCGGTCCTCGCGCAGGTGCACCACTATGCCATCGGCGCCGGCGGCCTCGGCGCGGAAGGCCGCCTCGACGGGGTCGGGCCGCGCGGCGCGGCGCGCGTTGCGTAGCGTGGCGATGTGATCGACGTTGATGAGCAGATTCGCCGACATGCTCGGGCAGGGGGTGGCTCGGAGGCAGCGCGCTTCAACGGGCGCGAAAGCCGCAGAAGAGCGAGAAAAGGAGCGCACAAAAATTGGGCGAAGCGAAACGGGACGTTTGTACAGACAGTTGCAAGTCGTTCAAGAAAAAACTATATTCCCCTCTGCGGTTTTCTCGTTGGGCGCCCGCGCCCGTAACGTGGCTGCCCGTTCTCGCCCCCGCCTCCCGCTTTCCCTTCCCGTCTCGTGAGCAGCGACCAGAAGCGCGTCATCCTCCAGATCGTCCTCGGTATCGTGATCGTGGTGCTGGCGTACGTGCTGTACGTCTCCATCACGGCCCCGTACGAGCGGGTGCGGGCTCAGGAGCGTATGACGGAACGCGTGCGCGCTCGCATGAACCTGGCGCGCGAGGCGCTCATCCGCTATCGCGACCAGCAGGGCCGCTTTCCCAACACGCTCGACTCGCTGGTGGCGCACGTGTCGCAACGCCCGGCCATGCGCTCCGACCTGGACAGCCTGTCGAACATCCAGAACTTCGCGCCAGATTCGCTGCAGCAATCTCCGCGTACGGGGAGCGCCTTCCAGTACGAAACCAGCCCTGACTCAGCGCGCGTGGACATCTACCGCCTGCGCGACCCGGACTCCGATGACCAGATCGGGACGCTCGAAATGGATGTCACGCGCGTGAACGCGGCCAACTGGGAGTAGCGGGGCCGCCGGCGACGGGGGAGCGCCCCCATCGTCTGTCGACAGTCGCAGATCGCCAACGGTCCTCCGCCAACGGTCTTCAACGATGGAAGCGCGCGCGCAGGCAGGTATCGAACTCGTCGGAACGTCGCTCCGCTACGCGGAGGTTGAGACGTACGGCGCGGAGCACCAGGAACGCCACGAAGCCACCGGCGAGGAACCGGCGGAGAAGCACCGCTTGCTGCGCTTGGGAAGCTGCGACTTCGACTTCGACGTGGCGCGCGCGCTCTGGGAAGAGGCACTCGCTGACGCGTACGAGCAAACCGCCGCTGAGGAGCTGCGCGTGGTCGTGCATCCCTCGCAGGCGTCCTCCTCGTTTTTCGCGCCCGCTCCGGCCGAGGCGCGCTTCCGCCGCGAAGCGCGCTTCCGCCGCGAAGCGCGGCTTCTGGCGCGCCCCGAGGCGCAGCAGGAAGCCCCCGAGAAGACCGCCGCTGGAGGCAATGATCTCCACATCGAGACGCGCCGCCTGGCAGCGGGGAGCGAGGCGAGTGGGGAAGACCCGTGGTTTCGCGTGCTGGCGCTGCGCGAAGGGACGCAGGAGCGTTTCGAGCGCGTGGCCGATCGGCTTCCGGTCCCGGCCTTCCGCTGGACAACCAGCGCCGAGGCTGCTGCGCAAGTGGCGAGAGGCGCGCAGCGCCAGCGTGCAGCAGACACTGCTGGGCGGGCGCCCGGCCCCGACGGTGAGAACGGATCAACGCTGGTCGTCGGCTGCTACCCGCAGCATCTGGAGCTGGCGTTTCTTCGAGGCGGGCGTCTGCGCCACGCCCTGCACGCCCCTGGCGCCACGCCGGCCGACGCGGCGTACTTTGCCGCCGCGCTCCTGGAACGCCTCAACGTCGCGCCGGCGGTCGTCAGCGACGTGTTTACCTACGGCCCCGACGCCGGCGCGCCCGCGGACGCCTTCGCCACGCTGGAGCAGATCACGGATGCCCGGCCCCAGCCTTTGGCCCTTTGCCCCCTGTTGGGCCTCGACCGCGACCGCCTCACCGCGGACTTCGACGCGGGACCGTACGTCCCCTGCGTCGGGGCGGCGCTGTGACGCACGCGGAGGAGGGACGTTTAGATCTCCGGCGTTGCGGCGGCGCCGCCGGCGTTGCCTTTCGCTCTCCTGCACTCCCTCGTTGGCAAAAATGAGAATCATCGCCGGGCAGATGGGCGGGCGCACCATCGAAGCGCCGAAGGGCCACCTCACCCGCCCCACCACCGATCGCACGCGCGAGTCGCTCTTCAACCTCGTGCAGGCCCGGCTCCCGTTTGCCGATATCGAAGTGCTTGATCTCTTCGCCGGAACCGGCGCGCTGGGGCTGGAGGCGATGAGCCGCGGCGCGGCGTTCACCACCTTCGTCGAGAAGAAGGGGCGCGTCTTAGACTTTGCCCGCAGCAACGCTGAGGAGCTGGGCCTGGAGGAGCAAGGCCTCTTCGTAAAGGCCGACGCGGTGTCGTTTCTCAAAAACTACGGCGGGCCGAAGGTGGACCTCATCATGGCAGACCCGCCCTACACCCTCGACCAGATGCGCGAGCTGCCGGAACTGGCGCTCCCGTGGCTGCGGCCTGGCGGGATCTTTACGCTGGAGCATGACAGCTACCACCACTTCGACGAGCACCCGCAGCTGGAAACGAGCCGCGCCTACGGCCGCACCATCGTGAGCGTGTTCTATCCGCCTGCGGCGGCGAACGGCGGTCGCCCCAAGAGCACTTGATCGCTTCGCTCACAGCGCCACCGACGGCGGATGAGCAACGCGCTGGCGGTGCAAGCCCCCATCTACCATCCACAACCTACGAAACGCCCCGTGCCGCTCGCGCTCTACCCCGGCACGTTCGACCCGTTCACTTACGGCCACCTCGACGTGCTGAAGCGCACGCTGCGCCTCTTCGAACGGGTGGAGGTGACCGTGGCGGTGAACACCAGCAAGGACACGCTCTTCACTGCCGAGGAGCGCGTGGCCCTGGCGCGCGCCTGTGCTGACGACCTGGACCCGGGCGTGGAGGTGGTCGCTTTTCGCGGGCTGCTGGTGGACCGCGCGACCGAGCAGGGCGCCGCCGCCCTGGTGCGCGGGCTACGGCAGGTGTCGACGTGCACCGCTGGGGGGGGGACGTCTCGAAGTTCGTCCCGCCGCCGGTCGTCGAGGCGTTGCAGGAGAAGAGAAAAGAAAAGGGGGAGTAGGGAAGAGGCGGTTCGGAAGTGTGCGGGCGGGGTCGTACCTTGCAGCCATACGCCTGCCCCGTGTTTTTTCCGTACTTTTCTGTATTGCCTCCGTCGCCATGTCCGCGCCTGCCGCCGCTTCTGCCGAGACGACCTTCGAAGAGAACGAGCGCGTGGCGCGCGTGGCCCCCTCGGCCACGCTGGCGATGAAAGCGCGCGCCGAAGAGCGCATGGAGGCGGGCCACCCCGTCATCAGCCTCTCAACGGGGGAGCCGGACTTCGACACGCCCGCCCCCGTCGCCGAGGCGGGCATTCAGGCTATCCGCGACGGCTTTACGCACTACACGCCGAACCCCGGCATCGCGGAGCTGCGCGAAAGGATCGCCGACAAGTTCGCCCGCGACAACGGCCTGAGCTACGACGCGGACCAGATCCTTTGCTCCAACGGAGCAAAGCAATCGCTGGCCCTGGCGGTGCACGTGCTCTGCGGGCCTGGCGACGAAGTGGTCGTGCCGGCGCCCTACTGGACGAGCTACCCCGAGATGGTCAAGCTCGCCGGCGCCGAGCCGGTCGTTCCGCGGGCCGGCGTGGACGACGACTACCGCCTCACGCCCGAGCTTCTTGACGACGCAATCACCGACGAGACGCGCCTCGTGATGCTCTGCTCGCCGGACAACCCGACCGGCGCGGTCTACCCGCCGGCGGAGCTGGAGGCCCTGGCGGACGTGCTGCGCGCGCACCCCGGCGTCCACGTCCTCTCCGACGAGATCTACGAGCGCGTCGTCTACGACGCCGAGCACCGCGCCTTTGCCTCCTTCGAGGGGATGAAGGAGCGCACCGTCACCGTCAACGGCTTTTCGAAAGCCTACGCCATGACCGGCTGGCGCCTCGGCTACCTCGCTGCGCCGCGCGCAATTGCCGAGGCGGCCGGCAAGGTGCAGAGCCAGTTCACCAGCGCCCCGTGCAGCATCTCACAGAAAGCGGGCGTGGCCGCGCTCGAGATGGGCGACGAGCCCGTCGAGAAGATGGTCGCCGCCTTCCGCGAGCGGCGCGGCGTAGCGCTCGACCGCCTCGACGCCATCCCCGACCTGCCCTGCCCGCGGCCCGAGGGCGCGTTCTACCTCTTCCCCGACGTGGGCGCCTACCTGGGAACGACCGCCCCCAGCGGCAAGCGTATCGAGACGAGCGAGGACCTGTGTTTCTACTTGCTGGAATCCTGCGACGTGGCCCTCGTGCCGGGCGAGGCGTTCGGCGCGCCGGGGGGCGTGCGCCTCTCCTACGCCGCCGCGATGAGCGAGATCGAAGAGGCGCTGGACCGCACCGCCGAGGGGCTGGCGGCGTTGCGGCGTTGAGGACGGTGGTCCGCCCAAAAACCTCGCGCGGCGGCGGCACGTAGGAGGCCTGTCCGACTTGTGGAGTCGCACGTAATGTCGCTCCGCTCTTCCGCCCTGCGGCTTGTTTCTGTGCCCGAGATTTCGCGCTTCTACGGCATCAGGGTCATGATGTACTGGAACGACCATCCGCCCGCACACCTTCACGTTGAGTACAGCGGCGACGAAGCGCTCGTCGGCGTCCAGCCCATTCGCGTGCTCGAAGGAGATCTCCCGCGCCGTGCCCGCTCCCTCGTTTACGAGTGGGCCGCCGAGCATCAGGAAGAACTCCTGCGCGCTGGGAGCTGGCCCGCGAGCCGGCGCCATTGCCCCAGATTGCTCCGCTCGAATAACCGCGCCCGCTATGGCGATTCTCCACGTTACCGAAGTCGAAGTCGCCTCGGCTGAAAACTACGAACTGAACGTGCGCTTCGACGACGGCACGCGCCGCCGGGTGCGTCTGGGCGCGCTGCTGGAAGGGTGCTTCGCGCCGTTGCGCGACCCTGAGCGCTTCGCGGAGGTCTACGTGGCCGCGCCGGGAGTGCCGACGTGGCCGACGACGGTCAAACCGGAGGGCGCGCCCGATGAGGAGGCGATGGAACTGGACCTCGCTCCCGAAGCGCTCAAAGAAGCTCCGGGCGAAGAGCTTCCGCAGCGTTCAGTCTCCGCCGCTTGAGGACGGCCTTCACGTACCGACGCCTGCTTTCCGGGAGACCGCGGTCCGCGGTCTGCCGTTCCGCAGCAAAAACTTCGCGCGGCGGCGGTACGTAAGGAAAAGGCGCGGCCCGCCTCCTGCTTTTTTGCGAAGTGAGCGCGCGGGACCGCTCGCAGTTTCTGTCGCCCGTCTCGTCTTGCGCTTTCGTGGAACCGCGCACCCCCTCTCCCTGGCGCCGCCCGTCTGAGAACGGGGCGTCCGAAAACGGCTCCGGCTCGGCTTCGGGCAACGGCTCCTCGCCCGCACCGCAGCGGCCGCCTTCGTCGGATACGGTCTTCCGCCCCCCGAAGTCGCTGGAGCAGGCGAAAGACCGCTACTGGCTGCACGCGCTGCTTTTCGTTCTGGGCGCAGGTCGTCGACGGGCTGCGCTACGCCGTCCCGCTGCTCGTTTTCCTGACGGTCCACGAGTTCGGGCACTACTTCGCCGCGCGGCGCCACGGGGTAAGCACGTCGTTGCCGTACTACATCCCGTTTCCGTTCAACGGCGTGGGCACCTTCGGGGCAGTGATCCGCATCCGCGAGCCGCTGCCGACGACGCGCAAGCTCTTCGACGTGGGGGCGGCCGGGCCGCTGGCGGGTTTCGTCGTGGCGCTGGGCTTTCTCCTCTACGCCTTCGCTACGCTCCCGCCGCCGGAGTACCTGCTAGACGTGCCCGGCCACGAGGCGCTCAAAGCCCACATCAACCAGCACGGCACCTTCCCCGACGAGCGCCTCACCACGCCCTCCGACGGCAGCCAGGGGGTGGCCATCGTGCTGGGGCAGACGCCGCTCTACTGGGCGTTTGCGCAGCTTTTCCCGCACGTCCCGCCGATGTACGAGATGATGCACTACCCCGTGCTCCTGGCGGCGTGGTTCGGGCTTTTGTTCACGGCGCTGAACTTGCTCCCGGTCGGCCAGCTCGACGGCGGGCACATCCTCTACGCGCTCTTTGGCAAAAAATGGCACGGGCGCCTCGCGCGCATTTTCGTGCTGGTGCTCCTGGCCTCCGCCAGCATCGGGTTTGCGAAGGGCGGGCCGGCCTTCGCGGCGTGGCTCGTAGGCTGGTTTTCGCCGGAGATGGCCAGCCGGGGCGAGCTCATGGGCTCGCTCTCGTGGTTTCTGCTGGCGGGCATTCTGTACTACTTCCTCAGCCGCGTCTTCGACGGAGACCAGCGCTTTATCGCGCCGGCGTTGCTGGGCGGAATGGGGCTGGCCGTGGCCGCGCGCATCGTCGGCGAGCCGCTGATGCGCTTCGGCTACACGGGCTGGTTCTTCTGGTGCATCATGATCGTGTGGCTCATCAAGGTCGAGCACCCGCCGGTCGTGCACGACGAGGCGCTGACCCCGCGCCGGCGAAAGTTGGGCTACGTGGCCATCGCGATCTTCCTGCTCTGCTTCAGCCTGCGGCCCATCTACATCGCGTCGTGAGGGCGGCGGTCGTGCAAGCCTTTGTAGGCGAGTACGTTGCCTCGAAGCAGAGAGGCGCAAGTCCCGGTGGCATACCGCTCCGACAAAAAAGCAGCCCGCCGGAACCGAGCGCGAGACGAACGATTTTGCCTGCTAAAGCAAATTTTGCAAAAGACATAAACGGCCGTGCCGCGACCGCACTTCTTTCTCATGGTCCTGCTTGGCTTCGCGGTTGCCGGCTGCGACCTGTTCGCCGGCGATTCTCCCGGCCCGGACGACGATCCAGAAGCGCTTGATGTCGTCATCGACCCGAACGTCGAGCCGGGCGAGTATCCAGACGACGGCTACCGAATCAGGGAAGTCGTTGGCACTGACACGCTCAGCGACAGCCGTCCGGATCGTCCGATCGTAACGGTCGGCACGCTCCGGACGGACACGTTGACGCTCCGCGTTCAGTACGGCGGCGGATGCGAAGACCACGAGTTTCAACTCGTCGCAGACGACGCTTTTATGGAGAGCAATCCCGTTCAGGCGGGCGTTCAGCTTTTTCACGACGGCAACGGAGATACGTGTGAGGCGCTGCTGACCGAGACGGTGCGCTTCAATCTCGAACCTTTGCGAGAGCAGTACGAGGAAATGTACGGAAGCGGGTCCGGCATCATGCTTCTGAGCTTCGATCTGGAGAAGGAGAAGCGACTGCGCGTGAGATACGAATTTTAGCGCGCTCGGGGAAGCTGCGTGACTGGACGCTGGGGGATCCCGTGTCGCAGGGGCCGGTCCACGGGGCTGTATCGGTGCAATCTGTACTGGTGCGAAGGAGAACCCTCATGCCCGAACGGTCCCCCGAGCTCGTGGAGAGCGTTCCTTCGCGCACGCCTGATTTTGTATCCGGCGTTTCGTAACGTATGCGTCACCTGTCGCGCCTCCCGCTCGCCGGTCGTCACGGCCCGTTGCCGATCTCGCTTCTTCGCCTCCCTTCCATTTCGGGCCACGCCGCGCTTCTCGCCACCGCGTTGCTGCTGGCAACGCCGCCCGTGACCCAGGCGCAGGCTCCCGGCGGCCCGCCGATGCCGACGGTGCCCGGTCTCCAGCAAAACGATGTGGGCCCGCTCGAAGCGCGGGGCGATTCGCTCTTCATCGGCCCGTGTCTGAACTTGGCGACTGAGGGAGGGGCAGCGCTCCAGACCCTCGCGCAGGGCCAGCCGCTTTGCGGGAGTTCGCCCAACGGCGTCTTTTCCCTCGACGCTGAGGGCCGCACGGTCGTTGCGGGGCTGGGGCGGTCCGCGCCGGGCGACGTGAGCGCGGCGGCGGGCTTCCTCATTTCCACCGACGGGGGTGCGTCGTTCGCCTTTGCGCAGCCGCAGCTCGATGGGGGCACGCCGGCGGACACGAGCGTGTGCTACGGGGTCAACGCGGGGCCGCTGGCGTTGCCGGCGCTTCCGGTAGTAGGGCCCGAGGAGAGCGCCCCCTCCGCGGTAGACTACGTGGACTCGACCGGCGCCACGTGGGTGGCCGGGCGCGCCAGCGGGCTACGCCGCTCGGCCGGGGGCGGGCGCGGGGCGTTCGAGCGTATCGTCCTGCCGCCCGACTCGCTCAACGCCATTTCGCCGGCGCAGCGCTACGACTTCGCCCTGCGTCCTCAGCGCGGCAACGCGGGCCAACTGAACCACATCGTCAGCAGCGTGCTGGTGGATGAGACGGGGACCGTGTGGGCCGGCACCTCCGCCGGGGTCAACCGCTCGCGCCCCGCCGACGTGCTGACCTTCGAGCGAGAAGAAACCGGCGAGTCCTTTTCCGACCGCGCGTGGCGGCGCTTTGGCTTTGGCAACACCGGCGCGCAGGAAAACGGTCCCGCTGGTGCCGCGGGGGAGGGCCTCTCGGGCAACTTCGTGCCCGTCCTCGCCGAGCAGCCGCTCGACGGGCGACGCAATGCCGTCTGGATGGCCACGCGCCCGACGCTGCCTCGCTTCACCGAGCAAGGCGCCGGGGTGGGCGTGACCTTCACCCGCGACGGCGGGCAGACGTTCTACCGGACGCTGACCGGGGAGCAGGTCAACGCCTTCGCCTTCCGCGGAGAGACGGCCTACGCGGCCTCGAGGCGCGGGCTGTTCATCTCGCAGAGCCGCACCGACACGAGCTACCAGTGGCGCCTGGAGCGTGACTTTCCCGGAGCCGAGATTCCCGAGGCGGACGTGGCCAAACGGCGGCGCGTCTTCGCCGTGGCCACAACCGAGGCGGCGCTCTGGGCCGGCACCGAGGACGGCCTTCTGAAAAGCACTGACGGCGGCCAGACGTGGAAGAGCTTCCGCACGCGCGTGCCGACGGACCCCGCCGAGCCCACCGAGACGGTGCCCCGCGCCGCGACCTACGCCTACCCGAACCCGTTCTCGCCGGTGGCGGCCCCGGCGGGCGTGGCGCGCATCGTCACCGAGATCGAGGAGGGTGGCGGCCGGGCCACGGTGCGCCTCTACGACTTCGCGATGGACTTCGTGCGCGAAGTGACTGGCGAGTGCGGCGGGGACGGGCGCTGCGAGGTGCCCTGGGACGGCACCGGCGCGGACGGAGCGCGCGTGGCCAACGGGGTCTACTTCTACGAAATCGAAGCGGGCGGCGAGACGAGGCGCGGCAAGATTATGGTAGTGGAGTGATTGGGTTCAAGGTTGAAAGTTGGAACGTTGCATGCTTTTCAGGATGAAGCGATGACGCCGGCGAAAGGAACGTATGCCGTCCGCGGTCCGTGGTCTGCGGTTTTCGCGTTCGCGCTGTGGGCCACGCTCGCTGTCGGCCTTCCTGGGGCGCAGGCGCAGGGTGCTCCCGGCGCGTTCGCGCGGATCGGCTTCGGGGCGCGTGGCATCGGGGCCGGCAACGCGCTGGCGGCCGCGCGCGGAAGCGCCAGCCCGTACTACAACCCGGCCTTCGCCCCGATGGCCGAGCGCGAAAACCTGACGGCCTCGGCGGCGCTCCTCAGCTTCGACCGCGGCTTGCAGTACCTCCAGTTTGGCGTGCCGCTCGAGCCGCGGGCAGGCGTGGCGTTCGGCCTCACCCACGCCTCCGTTTCCGAGATTGACGGGCGCGACGCCAGCGGCTACCGGACCCAGACGCTCCAGACCGACACCTACCAGGTCTTCGCGGCCTTTGGGCTGCGCCTTGCCGAGGGCGTGAGCGCCGGGCTGGCGGCGAAGTTCTACCGCGCAGACTACGGGCTCGACGACGTGGACCCCGTCGACGCGGTGGGCTTCGACCTCGGGATCTCGGCGCGCGCCACCGAGCGCCTCGCGCTGGGGCTGGCCGCCAGCGATCTGCTGGCCGCCTTCGAGTGGAACACCTCCGGCCAGTACGACGACCGGGAAGGCCGCCTGACGACCGACCGCCTGCCGCTGCGGCTGCGCATGGGCGGAGCGTACCGGCTCTTGGAGGGCCGGGCGCGGCTCCTGGCCGAGTACGAGGCGCGCCTGAGCCGGCGTGAGGAGCGCACCGTCGTGGCGACGACCGGCCCGGACGGCCGCCCACGCGAAGAGACCCGCGAGGAAACGATCACGCGCCGCACCGACCACCTGCGTCTCGGGGCCACTTACCGCCCCGTCGAGGTTCTGACGCTACGTGCGGGACTGGATCGCCTCATCGGCGCGACGATGGCCCGCCCGACGGCGGGGTTCAGCGTACGCCAGGACATTGGGCGGCTGCCGGTGAGCGCCAGCTACAGCGCGGCCTTCGAGCGGGGCCCGGGGACGACGATGCACGTCTTCGCCCTGCGGCTGTTTTTGTGAAAGCGCGTGGCGATGAGCGCATATGGGCGCATAGCGGTTACGTGCGCTCCTCGGGGCGACCGTCGTCGTCTTCGGCGTCGGCGTAGCGGCGGGCGCGCTTGGCCACGCCTTCTTCGGCATCGCGCCGGCGCCATTCTTCGAGGCGCTCGGCCACGCGCTCCTCGTAGCCTTGCCCCTCGCGCGGAGCGTAGAAGTAGAGGCCCTGCATCTCCTCGGGTAGGTATTGCTCGCCCTGCGCGTAGCCCTTGCGGTAGGCGTGCGGGTACTTGTAGCCCTCGCCGTGGCCCAGGCCCTCCTTGTCGCGGCTGGCGTCTTTGAGCTTGTCAGGCATGTCGGCGGTCTGCTCCTCCTCCACGTGCTTCAGGGCGTCGAAGTAGGCAAAGGCGCTGTTGGACTTGGGAGCGGTGGCGAGGTAGAGGCAGCACTCCGCCAGCAGAAACTGCCCCTCGGGCATTCCCACGCGGTCGAAGGCGTCGGCGGCGCTCTGGGCGACCTGCAACGCGCGGGGGTCGGCCATCCCCACGTCCTCGGCGGCGAAGATGCACATGCGCCTGAGCAAAAAGCGCGCGTCCTCGCCGGCGTACACCATGCGCGCCAGCCAGTAGAGCGCCGCGTCGGGGTCCGATCCCCGCAGGCTTTTGATGAAGGCGCTGATGGTGTCGAAGTGCGCGTCCCCGTCGCGGTCGTAGAGCACCGCGCGTTGCTGGATGGAGTCCTCGGCTACGCTGAGGTCGATGCGCGTCGCGTGGCCGTCGCCAGAGGGGGTCGTCTCGACGGCCAGCTCCAGGGCGTTCAGGAGGGAGCGCGCGTCGCCGTTGGCCGTCGAAATGAGGTGGTCGAGCGCGTCGCCTGTGATTTCGATGTCGCGGCCGCCGTAGCCCCGCTCGTCGCCTTCGAGCGCGCGCCGGGCCACGCCGCGCAGGTCCTTCTCGGAAAGCGTCTTGAGCTCGAACACGCGCGAGCGGCTCACCAGCGCCCCGATGACCTCGAAGTACGGGTTCTCGGTCGTCGCGCCGATGAAGGTGACGGTCCCGTCTTCCACGTGCGGGAGCAGCGCGTCCTGCTGTGCTTTGTCGAAGCGGTGCACCTCGTCGATGAAGAGGATCGTGCGTTGCCCGCGGAGCTTCTGCCGGTCCTGCGCCTGGTGGATGGCCTCGCGAATGTCGTCTTTGCCCGCCAGCACGGCGTTGAGGGTCGTGAAATGCGCCTCCGTCCGCCGGGCGATCAAGCGCGCGAGGGTGGTCTTGCCCGTCCCCGGCGGCCCGTAGAAGAGGACCGACTGCACGCGGTCCGCCTCGATGGCGCGGCGCAGCAGCTTGCCCTCGCCCAGGATGTGCTCCTGGCCGGCGAACTCGCCCAGGGAGCGCGGGCGCATCCGGTCGGCCAGCGGAGCCTGCTCGGCACGCTTTTCGTCGGCGGCTTCGTCGAAAAGATCTGGCATCGCTTAGGCGTGGGGGAGTGGGGGCGAGGGAGGCGTCCATCCATCAGGCAAGAAACTTTCCAGCCTTCGACTTCCGACTTTCGACTACCCGGCCCAGAAGAGCGTCACGAAAGCGCCCACGTAGAGCACGAGCGCCAGGAAGCTCTCAAAGCCGATGCTCAGTATGCCGGTGCGCTCCCGCCGCAGGAGGCCCATCATCAGAATGCCTGTCAAAAGCAGCGTGAGAGCGATCACGAAGACCTGGTTGCTGGCGACTTCGTGGTAGATCGAGCCGCTGCGAAAGCCGGCATCGGCGAAGGCCACGAAGAGCACGTCGAAGCTGTTGCCCCCAATGATGCCGCCGACGGCCAGCGTCAGCGCCCCGCGTCGCACCGCCGCGACGCTCGTGACCAGCTCCGGCAGCGAGGTGACGACCGCCGTCAGCAGCCCGCCGACGATGGTTTCGTCGAGCCCGGTGCGCTCTGCCAGCGCGATGCCCGTTTGCGCCACGGTAAAGCCGGCGGCGGCCACGATGAGCGCCAGCACGGCAAAGAGCCCCCACTTGCGCCGCAGTTGCCGGTGTGTGGCCGTTTCCTCGCGCGTCTCCTCGTGGACGGTCTCGTAGGTTTCGCGCGGCTGCCACAGCGGCGCGGACTGCGCCTCGCTAATCAGGTGGATGCCGAAGATGTAGAAGCACACCAGCAGCACCGACATCGGGTGAACGCCGAAGAGGTGGAACGGCGGGGCG
Source organism: Bacteroidetes bacterium QS_9_68_14 (assembly GCA_003022535.1). Lineage (GTDB taxonomy): Bacteria > Bacteroidota > Rhodothermia > Rhodothermales > Salinibacteraceae > QS-8-64-10. Next base: position 5,644 of record PXTT01000066.1, on the reverse strand, counting down.
TTCATCGCCAGCAGCGGAAAGGCCAGCAGCGTCGAGAGCAGCGCTCCCTGCATGAGGTTCTCCACCGAGGCGGCGGCGTGCTCGAGGTTGGCCCGCCGGTAGACGATGTCGGCGACGGCCAGGAAGGTCGTCTGCGCGGCAATTCCGCCTACGGCGTTGGAGACGGCGATCTCGGCGAACCCCTGCGCTGCCGTGACGACCGAGGTGATGATGCCCGACAGCGAGGTGGCCCCGCCGAGCAAGACCGCCCCGAAAAGCGCCTCCCCGATGCCGGTGAGGTCGGCGAGGCGGTCGGCCGCGCGCGTCATGCGCGTTCCGCCGGCGGCGATCACGAATGCTGCCGCCAGGAAAAGCGCGACGATGGCCCAGAGCGGCCACCCGCTCAGGCTGATCATTTGCATGGGCGAGGGCGCAGGCGGCGTCGAGGCGACAGCGGCAACGCGAAGGCGCCTTCCAATGTAGCGCCCGCGCCTCCGGAAAGGCGAACCGGGAGCGGGCTTCGCGTGCCATGCGCCACGCTCGTGGCCTCCAGACACGCCCGGCCGTCGGGCCATGCCGGTTTTCGTGCTGGGCACGTCTCAGCAGCGTGGCCAGCGGTCTACCCCCGCGTGGGCGGGGTCATCGCGCGACACTTCGCTGAGGCCGTTTCCACGCCCGGAACCGGCGACAATTCATACAAGCGCTCCCGGGCTACGCGCCCGGCGTGGCGCGCAGGAACGCCGCGACGGGCGGGGCCAGCGCCGGCCCCACCTCCTCGGGCACGTAGTGGCCTACCGTCGGCAGGCGGTAGACGCGCGCCCTCGGCAACGCACGTTGCCAGCGCTGCAGCTCCGCCGCGCGAAAGGCGGGGTCGCGCATTCCCCACCCGATCAGCGCTGGCTTGTCGGCGAGCGCGCTGCGCCGGCGCCAGAGCCGCTCGAGCCACGCCGCCTCCCCGGTAAGCGCCCTCGCAAAGGCCCAGTGGCCCAGGCGTTCCGCAGGCGCGCTCGCCGGGCGCAAGTAGTGCCGGTGCGCCGCCTCCGAGAGCCGCCCGCGCCGCCCGAAAGCAAGCGGCATCACGCCCCGCGCGACGACGTTGCCGCGCGTGACGGCGAGCCGCCCTGCCGCGCTGCCCAGCGTCTTGCTAAAGAGCCAGAACGCTGGATCGCGGCGCGGCCACATCCACGTGTTGAAGAGCACGAGCCGCCGCACGCGCGACGGATGGCGCGTGGCGTAGGCGGCCCCGATGGGGCCGCCCCAGTCGTGCATCACCAGCGTCACGTCCTCCAACCTTAGCCCCTCGACGAGCTCTTCTACGCAGGCCGCGTGCGCCGAGGGGCGGTAGGAAAAGCCCGCGAGGGGCGGCTTTTCCGAAAGGCCGAAGCCCAGGTAGTCGGGGGCCACGCAACGGCAGCCTGCCCGCACGAGCCGCGCGATGAGGTGGCGCCACAAAAACGACCACGTTGGGTTGCCGTGGAGAAAGAGGACGGGCGCGCCCTCGCCCTCGTCCACGTAGTGCATCCGCCCGCGCGAGGTGCGAAAGAAGTGCGAGGCGAACGGGTAGCGCCGCCGGTCCAACCAGGACGGCATGGGGGAGTGAGGGGGTGGGGGGATCTGGCGACTGCGCTTGACGTTTACAATGTCAATCTCGTGGCCGATTTCTACCCCGAACCTACAGACCCATCTCGCCCAGGATCGCGCGCATCCCGTCCTCGAACTTGCGCGCCCCACCCTGCGAAGGGTGGCGCACGTAGGTGCACGCCGCGCCGATCTCGCCGAGCGCGCGCTCGGCCTTGCGGCCTACGGCCACGGTGCGCTCCGGCGACAGCAACGCGCGCATCTTGCCCAAGAACGACCCCCAGGCGCGCACCTCCGCCCGCGTCGGGTTGCGGATGGAAAGCGGCTCGTTGGCCTCGTGAGGGTGGAGCGGCACGCTGTTCCACACGAAAAACTGCGGGAAATCCGGCCGCATCACGCGCCAGAAGATCGTCGCGCTCTGCTCGCGGTACGGGCCGTTCGGCGTGCTGCTGGTGGGGCGCCCGTCGAGCGGGAAGGGGGCGCTGGCCAGCTGCGCCTCGCTCGTCAGCGGCACTCCGCTGAAGCGGCATCCCCACGGCCCCGGCGCCTCGGCTACGAGCAAGAGCGGCGGAGGCTTCCCCGCGTAGGCGTCGAGATATGAGCGTAGGTTTGCGCGGCGCAACGCGGGGGCGTTCGGGCAGTCCAGCTCTGCGTGGCGCTCGGCGTACGGGTTGAACTGACGCTCGGGGACGCGAGCTGGGAACAGCTCTTCCTCAAAGAGCGACCAGAGGCGTTGCACGTTCACACGGGCGTAGGTTTGCGGGAGGGCATGTTCGCAGGCGCGCAGGAGGAGAGCCACCTGCCCGTTCACGAGCGCACCTGCCTGCATGTTTTTCCCTACATGTTTTTCCCCTCCACATAGCGGCGCGCCTGCTCCAGCCGCTCATGCGTGCCGATGTCGATCCACAGCGTGTCGTCGGCGCGGTGGACGTGCACCGTCTCGTTCTCCTCGCGGATCAGGCGCATGTACACGTTGATGATCGAGAACACGCCCGTCTCGGTCATCAGCTCGAAGATGCGCGGAGAGATGACCTGCACGCCGATGAAGTCCACCTTTTCGGTCTCCTGGTGCGGAGGGGTGACGAGGCGCTCCTCGCCGGTCTCGGGATCGCCGTAGCCGACGACGTGCCCGCGCTCATCAACCGAGAGGTAGCGGTCTGTCTCGACGGGGCGCACCGCCAGCGTGGCCAGCGCGTCGCTCTCCGAGTGGGCGTCGTGGAGGCCCTGGAGATCCAGGTCGGTAAGAATGTCCACGTTGTGCACGAGAAACGGGCCGTCCTTCTCGAACTGCGGCTCGGCGTGCTTGATGCCGCCGCCGGTTTCGAGGTTCTGCTCCACCTCGTGCGAGACGCTGACCTTCGTGCCGAAGCCGTCCTTTTCGTCGATGACGCTCTTGACGCGGTCAGCGAAGTGGTGCACGTTGACGACGAGGTGGTCGAAGCCGGCGTCGGCCACGCGGCGCGCGGTGCGCTCGAGCATCGGCTGGTCGCCCACGTCCACGAGGGCCTTCGGCTTGTCGTTGGTGAGGGGCCGCAGGCGCGTGCCGAGACCGGCGGCGAGGATCATCGCTTCCATTTCATAGGGGGAAGGGTGGGGGTGGTGTTACTTCTCGCCGGGGGCGCGTTGCTCGTGCACTACGCGCTGGCGCCCCGCCTCACAGGAGGACGCCGTCCCTCCGCCTCCTCGCAACGCGCCCCCGGCGACGCGACGAAGCCGAGCCGGAGGCTACCCGTGCGGCCGAAGCGGGCGCATGACGACCTCCGAGATGAGGTAGTTGTCGGGGCTTTCCAAAAGGTGCGTCACGGTTGCGGCCACGTCCTCCGGCTGGAGCGGGTTGTCCGACCCGCCGCCGAAGCTCGTCTCCACGGAGCCGGGGTAGACGCAGCTCACTTTAATGCCGTCCTCGCGGACTTCCTTCATCAGGGCCAGGCTGAACCCCCGCACGCCGAACTTCGAGGCGTTGTAGCCGGTGAGGCCGTCGTTGGCCACAAGCCCGGCGATGGAAGCGATGTTGACGATGTGCCCGCCGAAGCCGTGCTCTTCGTTCTGGGCTTTCATGGCGGGGAGCGCGGCGCGGGCGCACAGGAAGACCCCGCGTAGGTTCGTTTCCATCATCGTGTCCCAGTCGTCGGTGGAGGCGTCAACCACGTCGTCGAAGCGGCCCAGCCCAGCGTTGTTGACGAGCGCGTCGAGGCGCCCGGTCTCTTCGGTGACGGTCTGGAAGGCCTGCTGGACACTGTTCTCGTCGCGCACGTCGCACGCGACGGGGCGAAAGGCCTCCGCGCCGAGGTCGTCCCGGGTTTCTTCGAGATCGTCGGTGGAGCGGGCCAGGCCGTAGACGGTGGCGCCTCGTTCGACGAGCGCTTCGGCGAAATGGCGGCCGAGGCCACGCGAGGCGCCGGTGACGACGCCGACTTGGTCTTGCAGATCCATTTGCGGGGGAAAAGGGGGAAAGCGGTTGTAGGGAAGAGAGGGGGCGCGCTCTTTGTTCGCTTGGCCGGCTGCACGTCTTCGAACATAGCCACCCTGACGCCTCGCGTCAGGTGGCAGGACTAACGGTTGTGTAAAAAGACGGCGGACCGCGGGCAGTGGCCGCCGGTTGTCCTTTTTGCCCCTCTCCTCCTCCCATTTCCTCGCCTCCGCCATGCCCGAGCACGACCCTGCTGCTGCGCGCGACGAGATGCAGGCGTTGCTCTCCGGCGAGGGCGAAGGCGAGGCCATGCCGGAGGCCGGCGGGCGGCGGCTGGCCCCGGCGCAGGTGATCGAGCAGCTACGCGCGCACCTCACCGCGCGGCGCCGCGAGCGGATCGCCGAGGTGGTCGCCGGGCGCACGAAGCGGCTGGTGCCGGTCGTCGAGGGGTTGGTGAACACCGGTAACGTGAGCGCGGTGATGCGCAGCGCCGAGGCGCTGGGGTGCCAGGCGCTGCACGTCGTGCGCGGGGAGGGCGAGCAACGCTTCAAGCGCTCGCAGCGCACCAGTCAGGGCGCACAGAAGTGGCTCGACCTCGTGCGCTGGGAGGGGCCGGAGGCGTGCGCCGCGCACTTCCGGGAGCACGGCGTGCAGGTCGTGGCCACCGCGCTGGCCTCTGGGGCCGTGCCCATCGGCGAGATCGACTTCGCGCGGCCCACGGCGCTGGTTTTTGGCAACGAGGAGGGCGGCGTCAGCGACGCGATGCGCCGGGCCGCCGACCGCACGTGCATCGTCCCGCTGCCGGGCTTTACGGAGAGCCTCAACGTCTCGGTCGCGGCGGCGGTGGCGCTCCGCCACGCGCGCCGCGCGCAGGGCGACGACGACGAGGCCCTGACGGGGGACCTGAGCGAGGCGGAGCGCGAGCGCCTGACGGCGCGCTTCTACCTGCGCAGCGTGACGGGGGCGGAGCAGATCCTGAAGCGCAAGCTCGCCGAGGAGGCGTCGTAGGCAGGGGTTCGTTTCCCACGGAGCATCAATGAAGACCGATGACGTAGGCCGCGCCGGAGCCGCGCGCAGAGGCGTGGCCGACCAGCGCCGTATGGCCCTGCAAGGCAATGGCGGAGGCAAACGACACGTCGCCGCGGTCGAGGATCTGGCGCTGGCGCCAGCGGGCCGAGGCGCCCTGGCCGCGTTGCTCGAAGACGTAGGCCACGCGGTCGATGTTGAAGTCGAGGCCCAGCTGCTCGTCGTATCCGGTGACAAGCGCTTGCTCGCCTCCGAGGGCCACGGCCGTCCCAAAAGCGCCGTCGCGGTACGGGGTGCGCGGACGCAGGCGCGCCCTTCGTTGCCAGCGCCCCGCAGCGGTGCGCTCGAAAAGCAGGGCCGCGCCCGCCCGGTCGTCGCCTGCCCGGTTGGCTCCCACGAGGAGGCGCTTCCCTTCCAGGGCCACGGGAATCGAGAAGTCGTCGAAGCCCTCCAGGCGGTCGATCTGCACCCAGCGCGCCGCCGCGTCGCTCCCGCCGCGTCGCTCGAAGACGTAGACGGCCCCCGCGCCTTCGGAGAGGTAGGGAGACGCCGTGACGGCGAGAACGACGCCCCGCGACGCGCGCTCGTCGGGGCCAGCGAGGCCGACGCCTGCGGTGAAAACAGCGGGGCGGCCTACGTCTTCGAAAAAAC